>JAZNVF010000094.1:0-41537 GCA_045592685.1 Akkermansia sp.
CCAATGCCCTCGAAAAACCCCGCAAATTCTTCGGAGCCGCCCGTAATGTAGAAGAAGGCGGCAGCCTCACCATCATTGCCACCTGTCTGGTTGACACGGAATCCCGCATGGATGAAATCATTTTCGAGGAGTTCAAGGGCACCGGTAATATGGAAATCAGACTCGACCGCGAACTGGCAGAGCGCCGCATGTACCCGGCCATCTCCATTCCCCAGAGCGGTACCCGTAACGACGACCGCCTGTACCACCCCGACGAGTTCTCCCGCATACTGCAGGTGCGCCGTCAGCTGGCCAGTCATCCCGGTTGGGAGGCTCTGGAGCTGCTGCTCAGGAACATTCGCCGCACTCAGAACAACGCTGAGCTGCTTATCAGCGGATTGCTTGACAAAAAGTAAAGCGAAAGTTCACAATCCCCCTTTCAGCCCCCCTCACTGCCTGAAAAGTTGAGGGGGTTTTTGATAGTTTTGAGTGTTATAACATGGACTTTTTACACAATAAACTTGAAAACTGCACCTCAAAATGCTACAATCAACTCAGAGCCACTCTCAGGCTTGTCGCTTCACCAAACCATAATAACTCACTATGTCACTCGAATCATTCTTCAATCCGAAGAGCATCGCAGTAGTTGGCGTTTCCGCCGACCCCACCAAGCTGGGCGCCGTTGTATTCAACAACATCATCTCCGCTGATTACAAGGGCAAACTCTATGGCATAAACCCCAAAATGGCCGGCCAGGAGCTGTGCGGCAAGCCCTGCTATGCCAGTGTTGACACCCTGCCCGAGCCGATGGATCTCGTGGTTATCCTCGTGCCCGCCCGTTTCACTGAGGGCGTGATTGACGCCTGTATCGCCAACGGCACCAAGAACATCTCCATCATCACCGCCGGTTTCGCCGAAGTGGGTGAGAAAGAGCTCGAGAAGCGCATAGCCCAAAAGTGCATGGACAACGGCATCAACCTGCTCGGTCCGAACTGCCTCGGCCACATCTCCACCTTTGACTGCGTGAACGCCTCCTTCGCCGATGGTTTCCCCGGCAAGGGTAACGTGGCCTTCATCTCTCAGTCCGGTGCCTACTGCTCCGCCATCATGGACTGGGCCGCCGGCAAGGGTATCGGCTTCTCCCACTTCATCTCCATCGGTAACAAGGCAGTGATGGGTGAGGACGCCCTGCTCGCCGCCCTGAAGGATGACCCCAACACCAACGCTTTCGTCTTCTACCTCGAGTCCCTGAAGAACGGCAAGGAATTCCTCAAGGTTATTAAGGAGGTTTCCGACACCAAACCCTGCGTGATTATGGAGCCCGGCAAGAGCGCCAAGGCTCAGGCTGCTTCCCTGTCCCACACCGGTTCCCTTGCCCCGAACTACCGCGTGCTCGAGATGGCTCTGCAGGGTGCCGGCGCCATTCAGGCGTACAACGACCGCGAACTCTTCGGTCTGCTTGAGGTGCTGCAGTACTGCAACCACAACCAGTTCGACGGCCAGGTAGCCGTGCTGACCAACGCCGGTGGCGTGGGCGTGCTCACCTCCGACCTCTGCGAAGAAGCCGGCCTCGACCTTGCTCCCCCCAGCGATGAGACCAAGGCCGCCCTGCGCGCCGTGCTGACCCCCGAGGCCTCCCTCGGCAACCCCATCGACGTGGTGGGTGACGCCAAGGCCGACCGCTACGAGGCTGCCCTCAAGGTGCTCTGCGAGAGCGGCGAGTACAAGAACATCCTCGTTCTGCTGACTCCCCAGCGCGTGACCGAGTGCCCCGAGACCGCACAGGCCGTCATCAAGCTCGCTCCCCAGTACCCGAACGTCAACATCTTCTGCTCCTTCGTGGGTGGTGCCCGCGTGGACGAAGGTCGTGTGCTGCTCAACGAGGCCAAGATTCTCAACTACGAGTACCCCGCCGACATCGTGCGCCTGCTCGGTCTGCTGAAGGCTCAGATGGCTTTCCGAGGCAAGAAGCTCGCCACCTGCGAGGTGGGCGAAGTGCCCGCCGACATCAAGGCTGCTGTCACCGCCGCCAAGGAAGCCGGTCTCGCCTCCCTGCCCCAGGATACCGTCAACATGCTCATGGATCACTACGGCATCGACTATCCCAAGTGCGGCAACTTCACCGACAAGGCCGAGGCTCTGGCTTTCTGCAAGACCATCTTCCCGAATGCCGTGGTGCTTAAGCTCTCCGCCCCCGATGCTCTGCACAAGACCGAGATGAAGGGTATCTACCTCAACATCAACGACGAGACCTCCTTCAACGAAGCCTGGGAAGGCCTTTGGGGCTCTATCACCAAGTTCCAGCTCAAGGGTGCCTCCGTGCTCATCCAGGAGATGATTACCAAGGCCACCGAGACCATCATCGGCGTGAACAGCGACAAGAACTTCGGTCGCGTGATGGTATTCGGCACCGGCGGTATCTACACCGAGGTCATGCGCGACACCACCATGCGCATCCTGCCCGCAGACGACTTCTCCGACATGATTAAGGAGACCAAGGTCGGCACCATCCTCAACGGTGTACGTGGCGAGGCTCCCAAGGCCGTGGGTCCCCTGGCCGACACCCTGGCCAAGGTGCAGAAGCTCGTGCTCGAGATTCCCGAGATTACCGCCATCGATGGTAACCCCGTGCTCGTGACCGCCGACCGCGCCGTTGTGGTGGACTTCAAGATGATTCTGAAGTAACCCACACACTCGGAGTAACACTTCAAAGCGCGCGCTCTTTCCCGGAGCGCGCGCTTTTCACCACTCTCCGCATGAAGAAGTACCTCAGCCTGCTCACCGCACTCTTTCTGAGCCTGTGTCTGCTCAGCTGCAGCGAGAAGAAGCCCACCTCGCTGGAGCGCCTGTACGAGGCTGCAGCAAGCGGCGACATCGCGGCCCGGAACCAGCTATTCCACTACAGCGGGGAGACCGCCGGTCACTACCAGGAAATGCTGGCAGATGATATGGCCTACACCGACCCGGCAGAGGCTGAGCGCTGGTGGGCACGCGCCGCGCAAAACGGCGTAACTGATGGCGGGCCGAACATCTACCTGCTTTTCTGGCTGAGGAAATACTGGCTCGGCGTTGCCCTGGCCATCATCGCTATCATCATTATCCGTCTGCGCTACGGGAAGCGCGGCGGCATGAGCGGAGGCACCGTCATCCTCATCGACACCAACGTCTGGATGGACGACAAACTGCGCCCCTGGTTCGGGGGACTGGAGCGGCAGGTAAAGAAAAAAGGCTGGATTATCCTGCTGGAAAACATCGTACTCGGTGAGCTCAAGGGCCTGAGCAAAAACGATGCCAAGCGCCAGATTGCCCAGCTGGGCATGTCGCGCATCGAGCGCCTGCAGAATGAACTCGGCAGGCAATTCAGGCTCGAAAACAACGGTACGGCCAAAGACACTATTGCCGACACCGTGCTGCTGCGAACCGCAGCTCGACATAAGGGCAGCATACTCATCACCAACGATCGCGAGCTGCGCATACTCGCCCGCCAACAGGGCATACGCGCCCTCCGCAGTTCCGAATGCCGGTTCTGAACTACCCCCGCCATTAAAAAAATCATTCTTTCCGAATTATTTTTTACATACCGGCTTGACATCCACCCGACAGCGGGGCGTACTGCACATACACCCTGACTGTTACCATGGAAATCCAACCTATCGACCCGTTCCAACATGCACGAGAGCTCTTTACCAAGGGTATGCAGCTCCTCAATAAAACGAAAGAGACCAGCCACCATGGGCTGATGATATCGCAGGCAGAAGGTGTGGAGTACATACAGCGCGCGGCGGAATCAGGCTTACCCGAAGCGCAGCTGCAGCTGGGTAACATGTACGCGAGCGGCGATATTGTAGAGCAAAACGATGCTGAGGCCGCGACCCTCTACCTGCTGGCTGCCTCGGCCGGGAACACGGAGGCTCAGGTGCTGCTGGGCTCCTGCTACAGGGATGGCAAGGGGATAGAACGACTCGTCCATTCATAACCTGATAATCTACCCCAATGAACACCAACGACGAAAAATTACTGCAAGCCGCCATGAAGGGCAGCCTGAAAAACGTGCAGGCCGCCTGTGAAGCCGGGGCCGATGTGAATGCCCAACATCCGGACTGGGGAACAGCGCTGTACATCGCCTGCGAGTTCGGGAACACCAACATAGCTCGTTACCTGCTGAAACAACCCGGTATCGACATCACCAAGGGGCGCCCCAGCCTCTACCCAATGGGGGTGGCAGGTTGCGTTATCGCCCCTAAAAAGCGAGTGATGCACAATCATACGCCGCTCTACATTGCCGTCTGTCAGAATAACCTCACCATCGTCCGCCTGCTGTTGAAACATGAAGACAGCGCAAAATACCTGATGGCGGATGACGATTGGGAAAACACGATAAAGGGGGCATTTAATTATATCTACAAACCGGAAATACTTGATGAATTACTGAACGCTGAGGCAAGCGCCCCGGAAAATCTGCTCCGCAGCCTCGGATATGCCATCGAAAAGGCTTTATATCGGGGCACCCCCCTGCCCAAGCTGGCAAAAAGTCTGCGTAAGCGCCCCGGACCTGCCCGCACACTGGCTTTCTGCTGTGCGACAGACCACATCCTGCGCTTGGTTCGGGAAGCAGACAACGACACACTGGCAAGCGCGCTCAAGTTCGCTACCGACTTCGGCACGCCCGAACAACTGCGCCCCTACCTGATTGCTGCGCACAGGCTGGCACAGCAACTGGGGCATACCGAGTGCGAAGAGCTGCTGTGTGCCCGACTCTGAAGGGCCCCGCCCCCCCGAATTTGAAAAGCCACCGTTCCGAAAGAACGGTGGCTTTTCATCAGCGCTCCGGCCGCGGCTCGAACGCGGGACCCCAAGCTTAGAAGGCTCGTGCTCTATCCAACTGAGCTACCGGAGCAACCTGCGCGCACATAGTAACAGTTCCCGCCCCTCATTGCAAGCTTTTATTTGAACGGTGACGCAATGTCGGGGCATTCTGCCTGCTTAATCGACAGCGGGCGATGGCGGGTAGGCGCTGCGGTTACGCCGAAAGCGACGAGAGTGGAAATGCTGCGGGGCACGGCGCATGCGCAGCAATCTGTCACGCAGGGCTTTGATGCGCTCAGAGTCATAATCTTTCAGCAAGGTACGCAGCTCCTGCTCATGTTGAGCGGCAGCCTCATCACGGAGATTGTGCATGGCGACCCACTGCACCAATTTATCGCGCATAGCGGGGGTAAAGTCGCTGCGGGCCGTGACAAAGGACAAAATACCGAGGGTTCGCTCGCGCTCGCTGCGGGCCTGTTCAGTCTGCCCATCTGCCACAAGCTGGCGGGCGTAAAGGTCACGGGCCGACAAAAACAGCATTATCAACTCGCTGTCGGCAGCAGAGGTGGCAAGCAGCTCCTGGGCATAAACGGCAGCAAGGGCTGGCTGGGGGTGAGGGCCGGAACCTCGCAGTGGCATGACGGCCAGCCGTACATAGGCACGTTTGAGTTCCTCTGAACCGGGTTGCTCCGCCAGCAGCTTTTCCAGCAGCGCGAGCGGGGTTTCACCATTGGGGGCAAGTAATTTCTGCACCTCAGCACTACGGCTGCGAGCCAGTAGCTCCACCTGCAACAGGCGCACATCGGCATTCGCAGGTTGTTCCTGCAGCAAGCGGGAAAGCATGTCGGCCGCACGATCGGTAATGTCGCCATGACTCCCCAACACGACTTCTGCCATGTCGCGGCGCTTCTGGAGTTTACCGCCGCCCCCCGGTACAGGGGGCGGGCCGAACCCACGCTTGCGAACGTGACGGGCAGCAACCTGCAGAGCGCGAACAAGCTCCAGGCGCGTATCGAAATCTGCCGTGGGCGGCACCTGTTTTTCGAGGGTGAAAATCAGCCGGGTGGCCTCTCGGTAACGCTCGGGTTTTTCCTGCGCAAAAATGGCTGAAGCCAGCCCGCAGGTCGCAACCACAAAATCATAACTGCCGGGTTTAGCGCCCTCCACCACACGGCGGAAGTACTGCTCAGCCATGGCATAGTCACCCGTTTTGAGGGCGATGGTGGCAAGAATAGAGCAAGCCTCCGTCACCTTGGCCCCGCCACTCTCCGCCTGCCCGGCGAGCTGCTCGTAATAGGGCATAATATCCTGCAACAACCTCACATCCGCCCGCGAGGGCGGCAGGAAATCCGCTTCGGCAGAACTGTCGCTGACCATAGCGGCAAAGATTCGCTGCAAAGTGGAATCTGCAATCTGCTCATTCAGCTCAGCGCGTTCACGCTGCACATTTTCGCTGCGCAGCGCAGTCTTTACGTGGGCATACGCAATGGTTATGGTCGCATAGAGCAACAGCAGCAGACCGGCAGCCACATGGCACCATAGCGCAGCGGCAGGACGACGGCGCATCCACAAACGGTAGCGGCTCCACAAAGAAGCGCGGCGAGCCTTCACCGGCACGCTGTCAAGCACGCGTTGCAGGTCATCGGCCATTGCCTGCATGCTCTCATAACGCTCAGCGGGGTTGAAAGCCACCGCCTTGTTCACCACGGCTCCCAGCTCGCCATATCCCCTGAGAGGCGGCAAACAGTCAGCGCAGATGGCCTGCACCAGCCGCCCCGCCTCGTGCTCACGGAAGACGGGTTGACGGGTAAGAAGCTCGTAAAGTGTAAGCCCCAGACTGTACTGATCACCGGCGAAGGTGTCGGCCTCGCCCTTCAGACGCTCGGGAGCCATGTAGCGCACCGTACCATCCTGACTCTGAGCAACAAGCGGGGCACTTTCGCCGGCATTCAGAATGGTTGCCAGCCCGAAATCGCTCACCAGCAGCACGCCATCGTTGCCCATGAGCAGATTGCCCGGCTTGATATCGCGGTGAATCACCCCGTGAGCATGAGCAAAGGCAAGCGCATTGGCCGCCTGCACCCCCACACGGGCTACGGCCTGTTCATAGGGAACACCGGGGAACGCTGCCCCCAGCCGCCCTGCACTGAGCCCCTGCCCCTGCACCAGCCCCATCACATAATAACGGTAAGGCCCCTCGTGACCGGCACCGAAAACCTCCACAATATTCGTATGGCGCAGCCCCGCCAACACGCGGGATTCGTTTTCAAAGGCATCCGTAATACGCAGGTCACTGCTCCAGGAGGGGGCGAGTATTTTTACCGCCACCTCACGGTGAAGGGATTCCTGGCGAGCCCGGAACACCGTCCCCATGCCGCCGCTGCCTATACGCTGCAACAGGTGGTAGTCACCCAGGCGCTCGGGATAGTGAGCCAGCACCGGAGCGGGCGGCTGAGCCGTGCGCCCCACGCCCTCCACATCGAGCATAAGCGGCAGGATTTCAAGCAACTCAGCCTCGCACTCGGGGTGAGCGGCAGCATAGGCCGCCACATCGGCACGCTCACCCCCGCGCACAGACTCCAGAAATTCCTCTGCCAGCGTAGCGACAAGTTCCTCTTTATGCGCCTCTGTCATACGCCGACATTACCGAGCAGCTCCTTCATGCGTTTAAGAGCGCGCACATAGCGAATACTGGCAGCCTTGGGCTCTATCCCCAGAGCGGCAGCACACTCAGCATTGCTGAGTTCCTCAAAATGGCGCAGCTCCAGAATTTCGCGGTCATGTTCAGGCAATTCTCGCATGGCACGGCGCGTCTGCTCGAGCAACTCCATGCGCTCCAGATGAGTACGGGGACCGACCAGCGAATCCGCAAAGCGCGAGAGCGCATTCACCGACACGTCATTATCGCTCTCCGCCAGTGTGCTTTCTTTCATCGCGTCCCGCTTACCGGCGGCAAGGTGCTTGCGCTCCATGTCGGTAATGGTCTGCAACGCAAGTTTGCGCAATTTGACAAACACGGGCACATCGCTGTGCTCCTGCAGGAACTTCATGCGCCGACCGCAGGCCAGATACGTCTCCTGCGCGACATCATCCGGGCTCATGCGCCGCAGCAACACCGGCGGCATGCGCGTGGCTATCAGCCGCACCAGTCGATCGCGGTTCTGCAACCAGAGCTCAGCCAACCACAAGTTCTCAGGAGCTTCGGCACTCATGGCTCAAACAGTCCGGCGAAATGATTTACAGCAAGGGCGGGCTCAATCCTTCACATTCTCCGCGCGCAGGTCGCGGGTCATGAGCTCTTCGAGAGCCTGACGGGCGGGCTTGCCGCTGTAAAGGATTTCGTACATGGCATCCGTCAGCGGTGTGCGCACACCGAGCTTGCGAGCGAGCTGGTAAGACGAAATCGTGTTCGGTATACCCTCCACCACCTGGCCGATGCGCTCCTGACACTCACTGACAGGCACGCCCTGCGCAATCATGCGACCCGCCGTCAGGTTGCGGCTGTGCTCGGAATAGCAGGTCACCACCAAATCTCCCATGCCCGAAAGCCCCATAAAGGTCTCCATACGCCCACCGCGAGCCAGTCCCAGACGGGTCATCTCTGCCAGAGCGCGTGTAGCCAGAGCCGCGCGGGCATTGTCACCCAGCCCCAGACCGGCACAAATACCGCTGGCCAGCGCAAACACATTCTTAATAGCACCGCCAATCTGCATGCTCACCACATCCGTAGTCGTGTACACACGCAGGAAAGGCGTGCTCATGCGCTGCTGCACGGCACGAGCCACCTCCTCATCTTCAAAACCGACCAGAGTCAGACTGGGCAGCCCCAGTACAATATCCTCCGCATGATTGGGACCGGAAAGAGCACCCACGGGGCAATCCAGCACAGAGCTGAGGATTTCCGTCATGAGCAGGTTGGTGTCTTTCTCAATACCCTTCGAGCAACTTACCACCACGGCATTCGAAGCCAGCCCCACCTCCGACAGACTTTGAGCCACACTGCGCATCACCACACTGGGCACCACCACTATCACCAAATCAGCACCGGCTACATCTGACCAGCTGCTGGTCACCAACACATTCTCAGGCAAGGGCTTAGCACCGGTCACACGGCACAGGCTGTGGCGAGTCTCGCGGATGAGGGCTGCCTCCTCCTCCCTGTATGTCCACAGCACCACGTCACCACCGCTGTAGCTTGCCGTAAGAGCCAAGGCGGTTCCCCAGGCCCCGCCGCCGATTACTGCAGTTTTCTTGAAAGTCTGATTCATATCACTTGGATTTTTTGGAAAATGCTTTAGGCTCCGTGCCGTTGCACAGGCGCACGATGTTGCTGCGGTGCTTGTAGACCACCAGCGCAAAAATCAGGAACAACAGCCCCAGGGCCATACCATCAGCCACACTCAGAGAGCCATCCTGCCACCAGAATTCCCACGCGGCCACCAACACCAGCACCAGGCCGGCCACCATGCTGGAAAGCGACACGTAGCGCGTGAGCACCATCATGGTAACCCACGTTGCTAGTATAGACAACCCAACAGTCAGAGAGAAAGCAAACATGCAGCCGGCTGTGGTTGCCACGCCCTTCCCACCTTTGAAGCCGAGGAAACAGGTGTAGGTGTGCCCCAGCACCAGCGCGAACATCACCCCCAGGAACCACCCCATATCAGCAGCTCCCATCGCCGTCACATCTCCACCAAGGTGGCTCTTCATGTATAGAAGCGGCAGCAGACCCTTCAGAAAATCGCACACGAACACGGGAATGCCCCAGGCCTTCCCCAACACTCGTACCGCGTTGGTCGCGCCTATGTTGCATGAGCCATGCTCACGCAAATCGATTCCATTGAGCTTCCCGGCCAGGTACCCAAACGGAACGGAACCTATCAGATACGCCGCGACAATGTACAGAATGTTCTCTACCATGCAGAGATAGTATACGCCCCCGAAGCTCTGATTGCAATCTTTTTATTCATTTAGGGCCGATTTTTCTACATTTGCTTACAAAACACCCACTCTCCCCTGCTCCACCGCCAAGAGCAGCACTTTTTTTACATTTCTTTTACCTGCTGTATTTCAGTACCTTTCGTACAAACAAATAAAAAAAATGCATTTTTCTTCATTTTTTACTTGCCAAACGCAACAGATTCGTGTATACTTGCGGCGCACCCCGTTGGAAACAACGGCTTGCAAGAATGGCTCGGTAGCTCAGTTGGTAGAGCAGCGGATTGAAAATCCGCGTGTCGGCGGTTCGATCCCGTCCCGAGCCATTATTTTTTTGCCCGGATTTCACCTTTCCGGTTCAAATACGGGGCGTAGCTCAGCCTGGTAGAGCGCCAGCTTTGGGAGCTGGATGTCGTAGGTTCGAATCCTGTCGCCCCGACTCAAACACACCGCAAACAGCCGCCAACAGGGCGGCTGTTTTGTTGATTTTGCTCGCCACAACTTCATTCTCTATAGAGCAAAATGCCTTATTACTACATTTAAGACTTCTTCTTCGCGATCAAAACGAACTCATCGTTCATTGAAGAAACAGATTTTCCGTTTACGCAGGAGGTTGATTTAGGAATTCGTTTATTTACGATTTCACGCTCATAGATAGCCTCAACGGCATATCCGTTACGTTCCAAATAACGACGAGAAATTTCCGTCAGGCTGATATTAACACCATTTACAGTTCTATTCCCCAAGGTAAGGACAATATACTTACTAGTAATTCTGGCTATTTGCGAAAGAACGAAGAAATAGTCAGCAAAAAAATGCTCCACTTTCTTCTTTTTCTCCTTAGTTATGCCTTCAGTGTATTCATTAAGAAGTATCAACTGCTCTTGAGCACAAGTAATATTATTCTTTTCTTTACGTGAACCGCCCAAACTTTTTGAATCGATTATATGTGAGTTAGACATTTCCCACCCTTCCATTTCCAAATCTCTTGCATCAATCCAATTCAAAGCAAGCCAAGAAAATTCACCATATGTCACAGTAGTCGCATTGTCTCCATACGGTGGAGAAGTTACAGTTAAATCGATGGAATCATCTGGTAATGTTGGCAATAAATTCAAAATATCTTTTTTATGAAGTGCAAAATGTGCAGGTTTGTGAATAAAGTATTCTACATCTGTTTGTATTCGTTCGCAAAATTCGGCAATGACATCGTTACTCATTTGCTTAATTTTATCTTCTTTTTTTATGTGCAACTTAAATGTTGACGAACGAGAATTACTATACTTGCGAACCATATTGGAAAATATATACCAGAAGTAGCGACGATTCCGCTTGTTTTTCACATTGATGATAACCTGCCTAATTTTCGAAAGAGAAGCAATGATATCCGGACGAAACCATTTTTCTATTCTTAGAAAATTATGAATATTTATATCCTCACTCAAGTCATTCAATGCTGAAATTACTTTCGCTATATCTTTTTTTATCCTCATTGAGACCCCCTCTAATTTAACTCTTGTAATTAAATATGCAAGAGGGTTAATATCATTACCTACGAGATGAATACCAGGAACTATCTCCTGCGCAACATGAAGCGCAGTTCCAGAACCACAAAAAGGGTCTAAGACAGAAACACAATTTTCAGACAAATACTTTCTGAGAACACAATGCTGCATAGGTGCAATCATTGTAGCAGGATACAAGATTGTCCCATGAATATCATTTTTGCGATATTTTTTGAATGATATGTCCATCTTATTGTTCTTCATTCGAATAATACGCTTTATGAATCGCATTAACGATATATGCAAACAAAGAAGATTGTTTGGCAATATCTACGACTTCACCATGATTCAACAGCCAATCTCCATTATGAGCACCTAGATGAGATTTCAAATACTGTTTCTTAAACTCGTTGGCATCTAGATTCTTTAGACTATTAAAATCGATTTGAAACACGTTGCGGAGCCTTTCTCTAATCTTGTTATCCCCATTTAGTGTTAAAATTACATTTTCAATTGTCTTTTCGACATCTTTAACAACTGTTAATTTTTCAGGCAAATAAACGCAATTTCTTAATGATTTTACAGAAAGCTCGTAAATGGATCTTAAAGCACATGCAATAACAAACCAATACTTTTTTTCTCTTTTATTAGTTTTTGTATACAACTCATTTAATATTTTGATTGCATGTGCTACAATTCGCATGTGTTCATTATTAGCTGGTCTAAACACATGAGGCATAAACTTTTGTTGTGGCAATTTGGTATTATCAACAAACGTATATACAACAGAAGCCTCTATCAAACCAGTGAGAGGACAATTATAACGATATAGCAAATTAAACACGCATGGATTTTCTTGCGACGGTAATATAGCAGGATCCTTAGCTTCGCCGTTTACAAATACTTCAATCTTATCGAATGGAATACTATTTCCTGCACCATCTGTGGCTCTATATATTAATTCTCGTAAATTGACTTGTTTGTCGTGAATTTTTCTTTTCAGTTGTTTGCTAATTAGTATTTTACCGGCAACATGAGATTTGTCTGAAGGTGGTGGGGCATATCCCAAATCAGGTTTTTCATCTTTCTGCGGTTTATATACGGAAGCGCGCTGCTGAATAGTAATATTAAGTTTTTCCAAAACAGATTCAAGACTGTCAGAAAATTCATTTTGAACCAAACTTGTACGATCCGCGTTAAATTGCAAGTCTTCGTTATCTGATAATATGTCTATGTAACCTATAATTTGGGGCAATGATGTATCTTGCCTGATTTTTCGTGTAATTTCAGGATCAAAAAATCAGTGTTTTGAAAAAGATTATGATTTACATACAACAAAGGACACAAAGTTTTTCCATCCTTTATTTTTTTAAATAAATCGGGAACTTTAGAGGCTGTTTGATTTCTAAAGAAAAAAATTAATAATTCTCCAGATAATTTACAATCTTTTGGCAAACCTTCAATAGGAATAACATCAAATTCATTACCCTTGTGATACATTACTGCAACATTATCTTTAGACAATATCTTTACATATGCCATTTGAGAATCTACACAGCTACTGTGAAAATCACGGACTTTAGGAACCTTCCGAATTTCATGATCTACATAAAGCTTTATATTCAAATTAGTTTCCAGAAAACAATTTACCAATTTATGTAACCTAACTTCGGATTTTAATAATTTTTCCAATCGTTTACTACACGAATCGTCCACGGTCATGATTACTTTTGTTCCTTGTGATGCTTTTTTTAAACTACGTATAGGAATACTTTTCTCTGTTACGCTTTCCAAACTAAACAATTCATCCCTATGACACTTTACTGAAAACGCATCCTCACCATCGCTTGTAATCCATTCTATTTCTTTTCCAAAGCGAAGGGCTGCTAAAAAGCCCAACCCTTTGGAACCTTGCGTGTATCTATATTCTTGTGCTTGTTCTGACCAAAATTTTTTGCCATACTCCTTTTCACTATAGCCGATTTTAAACAGTTTACTCAGTTTATTGCGACTAATGCCACTCCCATTATCCTGAATAATAAGTTGACTAGCATCTAAATTAAACTCCAAGCGTATTTCCGTAGCATTTGCATCATACGCATTCTTGATTAATTCATTCAAAGCTATGATATCATTGGGCAATTGAGCAGACAACTCATTCAAAGCTTGTCCATGAAAAGTAAAAGATACAGTTTCCGATTGATTAATTGAATTCATAACTTTATTTCATTAAATAGTTTATATAACGTATATCTATCGATGGGGCTGTGTGTTATAGCAAACTCAAATACTCCTACTCTTTCAAAGTTAATCTATTCTACATAATATATAGAACATGTAAAGGTTTATTTCTAGGAAATACCCAAATATTCACTCTATATTGTGGCGACATATTTTTGTTATTTAATTACATCACACTCTCCCAATCACCTCCGCCAGTGTAGCAACGGGTGCCAGATAGCGAGCAGGGCTTTCTTGACCATCCGCAATGGTGTTGAAGTGCTGTTCTGCGCAACGAATCTTTCCTTTCTCATTATCGTTTCGGAGTTCACCCAGCAAATCGGTGCCTTTGGTCTCTACAACGAAGTACAGATGATTCTTGCCTTCCACGTCAAGCACAAGAGCCCAGTCCGGATTGTAGGGGCCGAGCGGGGTATGAATGCGGAAGGTGCTGGGCAGCTTGACATACATTTTCACTTGTTCGCTGGCCTCGGCGTCCAGGGCAAACTGCTTTTCAATTTCTGAGTCCCAGATAACATGGTCCAACACGCATTTTTTACCTGCTTTCACCATCTTGTCCAGATAGCCCTCCGTGTCCTTAAACAGTTCCTGAGCATTGTACTCTTTTTCGCCGATCGTCACGGGCTTATAGCTCACGCCTTTCACCATCAGCTTCTTCATTTCCGCGCGTATTACTCGAAGCACTGTTTTCTCGAACAGGGGGCCATTGAATCGAATTGCTTGCAGGTGCCGAATCCCGGTCAGGATGCGGCTGATCGTCTTGCGGGTCAGGTGCGTGCTAGCCTCCAGAGAAGTCAGGATATCCCCCACAGGGACGTTGGATGTATCCATCACCGTGGCAGATGTCTTTTGAACTCCCGCCTGAATACCATTGATATCCATCACGGTTTCTGTCACCGTCTTGGTGATAAGCGGGGCTTTAATTTGGGCAAGCTCAATATCCAGCACGCCAATGACATTACGAATCAGCTCCTCCGAATTAAACTGTACGCGATAGGTTGTTTTCTTTTTGATTCTGTTCCAGAGTTCAAGGAAATCCTTATCCAGTCGCATTTTCTCATAACGACTGTTCACAGCTTTCCGTTCTCGGGCGTCCTTAATCTCTATCGGGCGGGTGAGCTGACGCAAGCGACCCAGTATTTCCAGCTGAGCACAACGGCAGATCTCCGGCACCTTATATGTCCCGGCATCCAACTGCTTTTTGAGTTCCTCGGTAGGCTTGCCTTCCTTGGTAATGAGCTTTTTGCTTTGCAGGTCATCCAGTACCACCTGAGCCAATTCTTGTCCTAGGCGCACGGTGTTGCCCTCATTATCCGTATATTCCAGCACACCCAAGCGGGCTTTGGTAATCACGCCGAATCGCACGCCGTCCGCTTCATATTCCTTCTGCAATTGGGCTGCATAGGTCTTAAAATCCTCGCGAGCCACGACTGTGAGCGTATTAACCCCACTTTCTCGTACGCGTACACCCTCCTGGTTCACGCACAGGCGCAGGCCACGCCCCAACGCCTGACGGCGGGACACAATGCTGCTCATATCGCGCAGCACGCATACCTGAAATACGTTCGGATTGTCCCAGCCTTCGCGGAGTGCAGAGTGCGAGAAAATGAACTTCAGCGGTTCATCGAGGCTCAGGAGCTTTTCCTTGTCTCGCATGATGAGGGCATAGGCTCGCTGCGCAGCTTCCTTGGCTTCCTTGCCCTTGGCATTGTCCTCTGTGTCTGTCCAGATATCTTCTTGTCCCTTCTTGCCCTTGTCAATGGAGAAGTAGCCGTCATGCACCTCACTTGCAGCTGGGGGCATTCCTTCATACAAGCTCCGGTATTGCGGCATGCGCATGACCTTCTCATACTCCTGTTCAAAAATCTGAACCAGCGGGCCCGGTTTGCGATTGCGGGCCGCATCATATTGACGGTAGTCGGACACTTGGTCGATGAAGAACAAGCTCAACACCTTGATGCCCTTGGGGCGCAGTTTTACCTCCTTCTTCATGTGCTCCTCGATGGTGGCGCGAATCATGGCGCGGGTAATCTGCTCCTCGTCCATTCCCCCCGTCGATTGCCCGATGAATAGCGGGCTTTCCAAGTGGTTGCATACCACATAGTCTTCGTGTACTTCCTGCACCACTACGTTGTCGTAAACACCGGGACAATGCGTACACATACCCAGCAGTGTGCCGGGCTGCACTTCCACCTGTTCGCGCCCGTAGTCGCCGCTCGCTGTCTTGCAAAGCACCTCCAGCTTGGCACTGCCGCCTTTCTTGGAAAAAGTGCTCACCAGCTTCATATAGGGCTCCACATGCGTGATGTCGGATTGTATGCTGGCTACTTCAATACCCTTTACCAGCTTCTGAGCACTGGCATCCACCGCATTCAGCGCATAGACCGGGTGGAATAGGTTCTTGTGCGTGGCAGAGTAACGCAGCGTGCAGAGCGGGTGCAGGCAGGCAATGCCCTTTTCCTCACCTTTGGTGCCGATGTTCTGCGGCTCATCAATGATGACGATGGGGTGGCACTCGCGGATAAACTCAATGGGCTTGCGGTCGTTCGTTTTTTCATTGGCAGTATACATCGTTCGCGTGGCTTGTCTGCTGCCCTTGCGCTTGGCTGTATCTTGGAATCCTTCTTCCTCTTCCTTGCGAATATCGGTAATCGACTGAATTGTGCAAATCATGATTTGCAACATATCGGATTGTCCAAAGCTGCGTACTTCCTGCAAACGAGTACGTTCAAAGGTAAAGCTGTTCATCTCTACTCCATCATACAGCGTTCGGAAATGCTCCCGCATGATGCTGATGGATTTATCCACGCCCTCCTTGATGGCTATGGACGGCACCACAATCACAAACTTGCTGAAGCCATAGCGTTTGTTCAGCTCGAAGATGGTGCGCAGGTAAACGTAGGTCTTGCCTGTGCCGGTCTCCATTTCCACGGTAAAATGCCATCCATCCGGCTTCACTTCGCCGGACATCTCGATGCCGTTGCGCTCCTGAATGGCCTGCAGGTTGCGCAACAGTTCATTGCCGGAGAGCTTGGTGCTGTTTTTGTGTACGCTCAATTCCAGTCCCAGTTTCTGCTCGCCGTCTTTTAAGACCACGGGCAAGCTGACGCTGAAAGCCTGGTTGCCGCTCTCTGTTCCCTCAAACAGCCCGCACACCGCTTCGATGGCGCGGTGCTGATATTCCAGATTCGGCTCAAAATGCAGTCGTATCTTGCTCATGGCGGCTTACAGGGCTTTGATGTTGCAGATGCCGTGTTGCTCCAATATGGCCACAAAGTTCATCTTGGCGGCATCATTCGAAGCAAAAGCGCAGTCAGCTACAAACACGGTACAGGTATCCTTCTGTTCTCCACCTGCATGGGCGCAATCCTCCTCATGCCATTCGGCAATGCCCAGTGCCACGGCTTCTGTATCATCCGCCAAATCCGCTGCCATGCAGGCGTAATACTGACCATAGCCCAAGCTCTGTACTCGGTGGCCAGCTATTTCTCGTTCTTGCACCTCCTCAACCAAATCAATACCGCTTTTCAGCATGATTTCGGTCAGGAAATCGTCTTCCGTACGACCTCCGACCAAGTGCTCAGCGTATTTACTCATAGCTTCTACCAAGTCCTCAGCTTGCGGATTCCACGCCTTCACGTTGCTGCTGTCCAGCTTGTATACTCGGAAGCCAATGTCCAGATTCTGCCCGGCAAGGCCGGCTTCTTCTTTGACTTTTTCACCCGCACGTCGTATGCGCTCTTTGCCTATTTCACATAGATTGATTGGCAAATTATGCTTTATTAGGAAAGAAAAAGCATTTTTACTCACTTTTGCGGAAGGTGACGTGTCTTTTGTTGGATCTTGCAAAGGTTCGGGTAATTGAACTGATAGGCAGCGCCGATTACCTCCATCTAAAGCATTAGAGAACATAACTGCATGGGCAAACGATGAAGAACCGGAAAAAAAGTCTAAATATATGCCACTTTTACAATTCACCATACCAATCAAATAAGACAATAAGCTCACTGGTTTGGGGTGGTCAAATACCTCTAATCCATCAAAAAGAGAAGCTAGTGCATCGTGTGCTTCATCGTTTGTTTCTACGTTGCATTCTGTTTTGTTTATGATATCAGAAGGAGCAATAAAGCTTTGTCCATCCCACGCCAGATCATAATACATTGTAATCATCGACGGGGTTTTATACATAAACTCAAATCCTCGAGCACAGTATTCATCTATTGTTGGTTGAGCCCACTTAAATCTTCCTTCAATGGTTACCGGCTGTGCATTGTAAGAATCAGTAACAATTAAGTCTGTATGTAGTATAACCTTTTTGTCATTAATTCCATATTCTCCAGCAGGGTAAATACCATCGGGGAAGTTGCATTTTAATTTTTTTGCTTGAATTGTTCTGATTGTATGATTGTTTCCGCTATTGAATAGCGGGCCATGAGTATTGTAAGAATCTTTTCCCTTCAGTTCAACAGTATGAGCTTTTGAATAGCATAAAATATACTCATATTTGTTTCTTATTTTTCCACTAAGGGTTGGAGCCTTGCTCGTTTTGTTCCATAGAAAGCAACCTACAAATTGACGTTCGTTAAAAATATTATTGAGAATAATCTTAAGGTTTTCTATTTCATGGTCGTCGATACTTACGAATATCAGACCATCCTCACTCAACAAGTCACGGGCAAGCATTAGTCTGGGATACATCATATTTAGCCATGTTGTATGAAACCGCCCAGAAGACTCAACATTGGCAGCAAACTTTCCCTCTTGTCCTGTCAGTTTCTTGTAATTTTCAATACCATTCTGGTAATCATCGGGGTATACAAACTCTTTACCCGTATTGTAAGGCGGGTCGATATAAATCATCTTTACCTTGCCGCCATAGGATTTGCGGAGCAGCTTGAGCACTTCAAGATTATCTCCTTCGATATACAGATTCTGAGTTGTATCCCAATCCTTACTCTCTTCCTTGCAGGGGCGAAGCGTACCGAGTGAAGGTGTAAGCGCAGCGCGGCGAGACTCCGCTTTACCGCGCCAATTGAGCCCGAACAGCTCATCTTCTTTCACTACGGCTTCACCACAGAGCTGGCGGAGAGCATCGACATCCACTTGCCCATCCCGCACCACGGAGGGGAAAAGCGAAGAGAGCGCTTGGAGATTATCTTGGACAGGAGAAGTCGATTGCGCTTCGGGAGAAGTAGGAGAGGATTTTTCGTACGGCATGACTTAGGTGATGATGTTGTGAGTTTGGAGAAGTTGAGAGATTTGCGTACCAAGATGTCGGCGTTTCTTGGAAAGTGTGATGCGCAGCTGCGGATTGGTAGCCTTTTTGAGTTCCTGAGAGACAGCTTTCCATTCCTGATTCAGCCGATGCAAATCTGCTGCGAGCTGAGCGACTAGCTCTGGAGATGAAAGCGGAACGAAAGGCAAATCAACGCAAACGGCAGGCTTGTTTTGCATGAGCGCAAGGGCGTGCAGAGCGCAAGACCAGCGATGGAACAGCGCCATGAGGTGGGGCGGGCGAGTCTCCTGCTGCCAAGCAACATAGTGGAAGAACTCCGGTACGGCGGGAAACACCTGGGCGCGAACCAAGGCCTCCAGCGGAGCCGCCTGCGGGAGAATGGATAGATACGTAGCATTCCCGGCATCTATGGCCAAAAGAAGTGGGTACTGTACTGCAATGTGAATCAGCTGTTGCAAGCGGCCAATCTGCGCCGGGGTAACTTCCGCGTGAGACTGCACACCCACTACCAAAAGCTCGGAAAAGTCTCCTTCTGTTTCGCTTTTGTAAGGGGCTACGCCACATGTATCATGGCGCAGGGTAGTCACCCACGCAGAAGCAACAGCGGCATCGATAAGTGCTTTATCACCTTTGACGCGAGCAGCGTGCTTACGGAGCAGATCCTTGGAAAGACGCACCCTTACGCTTAAAGCGGAACCCGGCAGCATGCCGACCAACACTGACGGGAAATCAGCCATTCTGTCTTGTAAGAGTTAACATAGCCAGTACCTCAAAATCATCCATGCCACGCGTCTTGCCGCCCTTGGCAATGGTGGTACCACCGGGGGAGAAAATACTGGCAGCCTGAGTTTCCTCCGCCTGTCCGGTAACGGAGCGCACGGCAGCGGCGAGCAAATCCGCGTAGCGGTTCATCTTGCGGGCGTTATCGGTCTGCTGCATATACTGAGCCTCTGCCTCCGGAACAACTTTCTCATGCGGCATGGCCAGAGCCTTGAGCATATCCAAGCACTTCTTCACATGCGTGTAGCTGTGTGTCACGGTACCATCCTCTGCCACATGCAACAGGAAATAAGGCATGAAGGGGTATTGGCGCGATGCCAAGGCCATGGACGCATGCGAGCACAGCAGGAAGAACGCCCCGGCGGGGATATCAGTATGCGTAACATCCAGCGTGGCGGTAAAATAAGACGGCAGCTGCTCGATGAGCCTGCGGTGTTTCTTGCGGAAGTTTGCAAAATCCGCCCGGTACTGGTGCATGCTCAGGTCGGAGATGGCGCAATTCTGGTCGATGGAGTCGATATCCAGCTTGCCGGAGCGCAGAGACTTGAGCTGCTTATCTCGGAATTCGCCGTCCGTGGAGGATATTTTAAGGAAGGTCATGCGCCCGAGCACTCGCCGCTCCAGATTGATGTAGGCATCCAAGTCCGGCATAGGCCAGATATTGACCAGCTGTATCTGCTTGTTGGGGCTGCCGATACGGTCTATTCGACCGAATCGCTGAATGATGCGCACCGGGTTCCAATGGATATCGTAGTTGATGAGATAATCGCACCCTTGCAGGTTCTGACCTTCTGAGATACAGTCGGTAGCAATCAGAATGTCGATTTCAAGCCCACCGGTGGAGGCTGCATCGAAGCCGTTTTTGGATTTGGGTGAGAATGCTGCCAGCAGGTCCTCCTGACGCTTTTTCACGCCCCCCAGATTCGTATCACGCTTACTGCCGGAAAGCAAGGCCGTGTATACACCGTATTGGGAAAGGAGTTCCTGCTCTAAGGCCTCGTACAGATACTGCGCCGTATCGGCAAAAGCAGTGAAGATGATAATCTTGCGATTGGGACGGCCATCCACCATGTTGAGAGGCTGCTGCATTTTCTCGCGGATAAGGCTGCGCAGCAGTCCCAGCTTGGCATCGTTCTCCGGGGTGGCATCGCCACAAAGCGCTTTCACCTCTTTGAGAATATCCAAGTCTGCGGCAATATCGTTGCGCCAGCGTTCGCGCTGTATATGCCTCAAATCAACCTTGATGCGCTGGCCAATGACAGTAGAGAACTCCTCCACATCTTCATCGTCGAAGTCATCTTCAGAAGCGGAGGCGAGCAGAAAATCCTGATTTTCTGCGTATAAATCCAGCTTGGCCAGCAGATCCTCCGCTGTAGCAATCTGCTTGGAGAGGGTAAGGGCAAATGAACAGACAGAGCTCTCCATGCGCTTGAGGAGGTTCATCATCATGAGCGCGGAAAGACTGTTCTCTCGGTCAGATTGCTTGAATGTACGGTTGCCTTCTATCTGCTGGTCGTACCCGGCATACACTTCCTTATATTCCTCGTACAGGTACTCAATCGGACGATAGGAAGCCATGTTGAGCTGAGCCAGCAGGTCATTGACTTCCTCTACCGGGAGCACAAGGCCATGCTTCGTTTCAGCATAAGTGTTGCGTACAGGGAGCTGTTCTGGGAATAGGTTTACCCCCTCAGCATCATGCGGGTACCAGGTTTTGATATGTTTACGGGAGCGACCGATGGTCAGCAGGTTGAGCAACTGGAAATAGTCCAGTCCGAGAGAATCAAGCAGATTCTGCGATGTGCGGTCTTCTTCCGGTAAGTGTGTCCAGTTGGTAAAGACAGTTTGCGCCATGCGGGTCGTATTGCTGACGCTTTCAATGCCATGTTCATGCAGGAAATCATCCCTATCTCCGGAAATCAGCAGAATCTGGTTGCGCAGATCGCTAGCCTTGTTGTTGACCGGGGTGGCCGAAAGGAGCAGGATTTTAGTCTTGATTCCGGCCTGCACCACCTTGCGCATCAGGAAATCATAGCGGGAGCTCGTTTTATCTGCCTTAGTGGAGCGGTTGCGGAAATTGTGGGATTCATCTATGACAACGAGGTCATAATTACCCCATTCTACCGTGTCCAAAGCTCGCCCGTGGCTCATACCGCAGGAACGCCCCAAATCTGTATGGTGAAACAAGTCGTAATAGAAAGGCTGCTCCGCAAACTCATTGAACTTGCTGTTGTAGCGGTAGGCATCCCAGTTTTCGCGCAGGCGCTTGGGGCAAAGTACCAACACCTTTTTGTTCATGAGCTGGTAGTACCGAATGACGGCCAGAGCCTCGTATGTTTTACCTAAGCCAACGCTATCCGCCAGAATACAGCCACCGAAACGCTCCAGCATCTCCAGAAGACTCTCCACACCATCCCGCTGATATGAGAATAATTTTTTCCAGATGAGCGAATCGTAGAAGCCGGTTTCTCCCTGTATATAATCCTTGGGAAGTTTTGCGTTATCCAGCAGCTTATAACACGACTTGTAATATACCCAAGCGGCAGGATGCGTTCGAGACAGGAAGTCCAGCTTATCTTCCACCACAGAAGAAGCCGTAGCCGAGTTCCAGGCTTGGTCAAACAATCCGTTAATGGCATGGCACTGCATGGGAATCATTGGAACGCAGCCGGTAAAACCTCCGTCATTAGGTAATAAAGCAAATCCTTTAGCATTAAACGAACAGGCTCCCATCAAGCCTCCCGATATCAAATCCTCGTTGTAGAACACCATGCTTTCCATGCGTATGGTGGTACAACGGACGTCAGCCTTGCCGGACTGAATCCAGGCACGGCATTCAATAGCCCATGACTGAGTCAGGAGCGTATTATGCAAGGCTCTCTCTTCTTCTGCATTCAGAATTTGCCAATCATCTAACGCCGAAACGGGCAAAACGATTCGCCATGTACAATCAATAAGCTCTTGCGGCAAATGGGCATAAGCAGCAAGCGTAAACGACATCGTCGCAGAATCCACGCGAGTGGTGCCGCTAATGTCGGTCTGGGAGAAGATGCTTGTATTGGTCATGGCTCGAGAAATGAGAGAGCAAATAGACACTGAGCTCTAGCGAATTCTACCAGTTTTTAGATATTTTGCAAGAAATTATCGTATTAATTGTGCTTTTTCCTAGATTCGATAGTAAACCAGTATAAAATCCTCCACCGGTATTCGGGAGCTGTTTCAAACTGTACGATATTTCCTGTACCGGCTTTTGGGTCTACCAGAGACAGCGAGAGCAGTTTGGTGCCGGTAAGCGGCTTCGTGGACTTGGGGGATATCTTGGGGAGGGGGCATATCCTTTTCGTCTGAGAAACAATGACATAGAAAAAAGCCGTTACCCATGTTCAAGGGGTAACGGCTTTTGGGGAAATCCGCAGGGAGGATGGGGATGGGGGGGGCTTACTTCAGGGCATTCAGAGCCCGCAGGGTTTCGGCAATGATGGCGCGAGCCATCTGCAGGTCGTGCGCATGATGGCGGCGGGAGCTGCGGGCTACGGTGAAGAGCGCGGCGAGGCGGACGTTCATGTTGTCGATGACAGCGGCGGCTTGCGGGGATTCGGCGGCGCGGGCGCGCAGGAGGTTGATTTTCTCGAACTCCTCGATGCCGTCGCGGAGCCGCTCAAAGCGGATGGAGGTGCGATTGCCGGGATAAACGAGGAAACAATCACCCGTGGTCCAGGAGCCGAAGTCGGTGCTTTCGAGCGGGTTGCGGTTCCAGGAGTTGTACGCCCAGCGCAGGAAACCGTCCAGATGATTGGCCGCCGCGAACAGGCCCAACCACTCAGCCTCGGCCGGGGCCGAGGAGGTGTAGGTATTCGGCACAAGCGGCTGCATGCAAACATAGAAGGTGGTAACCTTGCCGGTGGCTTTGCGTTCCTTCAACAGGGAACCCAGTGCGCTGCCGGCGTGGGTCAGCACAGGGGAAATGTTGTACACGTCACGGGTCAGCGCAGAAGGTTTGTCGACCGCCGAGGCGATGCGGAATGAGGGTGCATTCTCTTTCACCAGTCGCATGGCCTCGCGCACCATACGGTCAGGGCGTTCGTCGATGGCGATACAGGTTTTCTTCGCCCAGCCCTTTTCCTGCATGTGGCGATGGAAATCGCGCAGGAAGGGGGCCCACACCTGCTCAAAGGAGGGGTTGCCGGGCTCGGCGCTCACCTCGGCCCATTGCCCGGTGGCTTCATCGAAATATTTGACTTTGAGGAGCCAGGGCAACATGGAGTAGCAACTGATTTGCTCGCGGATACCTATCTCGTCGTGCATGAAGTGTACCCAGGCATCAAGCGCGCTGTAGTCGTAGCGCATCACGCCATCTTTCCCCCGCACCCAGCGAATCATAGAGGGGAACCAGTCGTAGGTCTGCCCGTTCCAGGCTTCGTCCAGCAAGGTGCAGGTAATGCACTTCTGCCCGGCCTCTGCCAGGCGCTGCATGATGGGGCGCAGTACCGCGAAATGAGCAGCGGACCACGGTTCGACGTCATGCCAACGGGCTACGGCTTGCGGGTGCTGCCACAAATCCAGGTGGATTTTCCAATCGGAGGGAGCGGGCAGCTGAGCATCTTCGACCACGAGTTCCACCTGCTGCACCGCCGGCTCACAGCCGGGGGCGGTAGCCGTGACGGTGCCGGTATAGCGCCCGGGGGCGGCATTCCGGGGGATATTGACCTCGTACCACACGGGGCGGTGTACTCCGACCGAGTGTTGACATTCTGTCTCGTGCCCGATGATGTCAGATTTGAGGGCACCGGCGGCCTCGACATACCGCACCAGGCTGACCGTGGCCGGTATGGCCGCGCCATCTTTCGTCAGGGGGGAGCACTGCACCGTCAGTTGAGCGGCGGCATAGCCGGTCGATACCGCCAGCTGGCCGCTGCAACGCTCCCCCTGCCACCCGTACAGCTGCAAGGGGGCGGGTGCGGCAGACTCTGTAAACGGATAGGGAGAGCCGGCTGTAAGTCGTTGTTCCGTTGCGGGCATGATGGACAAGGCCGTAGCCCGGGACTGAACAATCGGCATGTGCTGAGAAGTCACATCGTAAAGAGGGTGCCTGTCGGCCGTATCCACCGCCACAGCACACGCTGCCGAGAAAAGCAGCGCATACAGGCCGGCCTGAGTATATCCGGAAAAAGTCATGTTCCGTTTATAACACATATCGGGGAGCAACGGAATCCCGAAATGCGTCTTTGGCTGTTTTTTGCTTGCAAAAAACAGATATCGGGCGTAGAATGAAGAATGTTTTACAGATACTTCTTCCCCCTTCTGGCCGGCGGTCTGGCCGTCGCGACAGAGAGCTTTGAACAGGCGCCCATCGGGAGTGTCGGTACGTTGGAAACCGAATACGGCACCCTGAAAGCCGAGCCCGGCAACGCCGCTGTGCTGGATAAGCCGACACGCTCCGGCAAAAAGGCGCTGCATATTCTCGGCGGCAAGCAGCGAGAGGTGACGCTCTCTTTCAAGCAAGCGCTCAGCTGAGCGGCTCAACTGAGTATGTGGTTTGAGCGCTGGACCTCCAAGGGCCCGTTCGAACTCAGCCTGTTTGCCATTACCCCCGGCGGCTGTACTGAGATAGCCAGGGGAATCAAGGCCGCTACCGGTGGCTACCATACCCAGCACATTGCAGAGATACCAGCCGGCACCACGGCCGTGCGACTTGTCTGCACCAGTGCCGAGCAAGGGGGGCTGCTGGTCGATGATATCGAGCTGTATACCGGGCCGATGCGCGTGGTGTCTACAGAACTGGTGAGCCCCGGGGCTCAGCCTCTGCTCAAACGGGCACCGATTAACGCCATTTACTGCTACAAGGTGAAGACTCAGGGTGTGGCCTCGCCGGTTGAGCCTGATTCCGTTCGCCTGAAAATCACGCCTGCCGATGCCGTCACACGAGTAACCCTCCGTACCGGTAAATATGACCGTTCTGTGGACGGCACGGTAGGAATCAAGTTCCGCAATGGTCAGGTATACGGCAGTGCTGTTCCGGCAGCAGACGGCACCGTGACCATCCCCTGCTCCGGGGCTTTGGCTCCGGGAGAAACGGAGCTGTGGATAGATGCCACGCCCTCTGCCCATGCTGCGGTCGGCAGCAAGATTACGTTCGAGCCCATGGGTATTTCCCTTGGTGGTAACACCAGCGGCACACAGGGTGTTGCCATCACTCAGCGCGTGGGCTACCTGCTGGCTGTGCCGGATGCGAAAGTAAAAACGCTTTCCGAGGGGGACAGAGATTGCATCACCTACCGTATTCCCGGCATGATTCGCACAACGAACGGCACCCTGCTGGCCTGCTTCGATGCCCGATATGAAAACCATCTCGACCTGACCTCCGATATCGATGTGGCGGTCGTGCGCTCAGAGGATGGTGGGTTGACCTGGAGTGAGCCAACCGTTGCCATGGATGCCGGTCCCGGCAAGGGGAACGGCTGCGGTGACCCCTGCATCTTGCAGGATACGGCCACCGGCCGCATCTGGATTCAGGCACTTGCCACCCACTTCGACCGCAACCCCTGCCTGCTCAATTGCCGCCCCGGCTTTGAACCGGACGACACGGGCCAGTGGGAAATGGTGTACAGTGATGATGACGGCAAGACCTGGAGCAAGAATATCAACATTACCCGCGAAATTAAGCAACCGCAGTGGACGACTATTCTTGCCGGCCCCGGTTGCGGCATCTATACCAGCAAAGGGGTGATTGTATTCCCCGCTCAGATTTGGGACTGGAAGGCTCGCCCTGTCAGCATGAGTACCATTTGCTATTCAACCGACAACGGCAAAACATGGCACTACGGCAACGGTGTGCCCCACCGCACCTCCGAATGTCAGGTAGCAGAGCTGGCAGATGGTTCCCTGATGCTTTCCTGCCGCAATGAGACATTCCAGGGCAGACGTGTGGTATATGTCAGCCGCAATCTGGGCAAAACCTGGCAACCGCATGCCACCAATACCAACACGCTCAAAGACCCTGCCTGTCAGGCCTCTCTCGTAGCCATCAACAACAGTAAGTATGGTCGCCTGCTGCTCTTCTCGCATCCGGACTCAGCACCGGGCAGCCGTAACCACATGACCATTCATGTCTCCCGCGACGAGGGCAAAACATGGAGCAAGGGGCTGGTCTACGACGTTCGAGAGTGCTGGGGCTACTCCTGTATCGCCCCGGTGGACGATGACCACATCGGCATTATCTACGAGCCCTCCCACGTCAGCGAGACGAATGACTATCACGGTATGGGCTTCCTCCGTATCCCGCTCAGCGAAATCATGGAGGCTAAGTAAAAATCACAGCCACATCCAACTTCAACCGCCGCCGGCTTCACAGCCTGCGGCGGTTTTTCGGAATAAGTTGTCGGGCTTAATCCCAGCAGTCGAGGTCACGGGCGATATCGGGCATCTTGTCCTTCGTGAAGGTCGGGTTCGTGATACCCCGGCGCTTCTGGTCGTGGTAATCCTGCAACAGCCGGAAAGCGTAGCGCCCCAGCAGGACAATCGCCACAAGATTACAGATGGTCATAAGCCCCATGAACATATCTGCCAGGTTCCATACCATCTGCAGACCGGCCAGAGAACCGAACAATACCATGAAGGCCACCAGAATGCGGTAAATGGTGAGCACCCAGCGCTTCTTGCACAGGTACTGCACGTTAGCCTCTCCGTAGTAATAGTTCCCCAACACACTGCTGTAGGCAAAGAAGAAAATGGCAATAGCCACGGCTATGTTGCCCCAGGGGCCAATCTGAGAGCAAAGCGCCTGTTGGGTGAGCTTGATACCATTGGCAGAGCTCTCCGCCGGTACCCCCGCTACCAGAATGATAAAAGCCGTACAGCTGCAGATGATGAGAGTGTCGCTGAACACGCTGATAGCCTGTACCTTGCCCTGTTTCACCGGGTGAGAGACATCTGCCGTGGCGGCGACATTCGGCGCGGAGCCCATACCGGCTTCGTTACTGTACAGTCCACGGCGAATTCCCTGCTGAATGGCCGCGCCCAGCCCACCGGCCAACCCCTGTTCCCAGCCGAAGGCATGCGAGATAATGAGGGAGAATACGCGCGGGATTTCGGTAATGTTCATGGCGATTATCACCAGCGCCAAGGTAATATAGCCCAGTGCCATCACCGGTACAATAACGCTGCTGACGCGGGCGATACTCTGAATACCGCCGAAAATAATGGCCAGGGTGATGCCCGTGAGGGCACAGCCCATATACACGGGCGGTATGTTGAACGCCTGCTCAAAAGCCTGGCAGATGGTATTGCTCTGCACGGAGTTGAACGCAAACCCGAAGGTAAAAATAAGCAGCACGGAAAAGAGCGCGCCCATCCAGGGAGCCTTTAATCCCTTGCTCATGTAATAAGCCGGGCCACCGATAAAGGATTTTTCGCCCCTGATTTTGTAAAGCTGCGCCAGGGTGGATTCCACGAAGGCACTGCTGGCCCCCAGGAAGGCGATAAGCCACATCCAGAACACGGCCCCCGGCCCGCCCAGAGCAATGGCCACCGCCACGCCCGCCAGATTGCCTGTACCCACACGGCTGGCAATGGATATGGCAAAGGCCTCGAAAGAGGAAATATGTTCCCTGCCCTCAGCGCGGTCCTCATCCTCAGTGTGAGAGCAGTTGCGGAACATGACGGGGATGTCGCGCAACATCGTTATCTGCACAAAGCGGCAACGAATCGTGAACCAGATGGCGCAGCCGACAAGCATGGCCACCAGCACATAAGTCCACAATACCCCATTGATGCTATCTATCAGCTGAGAAAGAAAATCCATAAGCCGCGCGGATTATACGGAAAAGGCTCCGGGCAATCAAGCATTTAATGCACATTTGTCGAACCTCTCTGCGTGCGGAACGCCCGCAGAATTCAGAAGCCCCGGCCAGAGGCGACAGTGAGTAGCGCAGGGCAAGCAAGCCACCAGGCTCGTGCTGCCCCGGATATAGCGAGGATATGAAATGAGAGCCCCGACGTGAGACGCGGAGGGCCGACAGATAACCGTGGCTCAAATCCAGTCGCCGCGACTGCCCCCCCTGCAAAATGGGTTGGGGGGTAGCCATTCGTTTGCGCAGTTTTGTGAAAAGGAGACGGGGTGTTTTATTAGAACTATTCCAAACGACAACTCGCCGCGATGGGTCAGAAAGGGCTGTACAATAAGCGAAGAGTAGGCTAAAAATATACCCGGCAAGAGCGCAGGGGGGACCCCAATTCTGCAAAGGACGGTTCCACCCTCACCACACGGCCTGACCCCGCACGGGCAATCTGCTGCAGCCGTTTTGCCGACCCAAAACGTAAACATACCTATCAAAATACACTACAACCATGGCTGATATCACTAACAATTATCAGATTAAGTACTCGGAGAAATGGGGCTCATACCTGCAGCAGGAGGCCTCGCGTCTGGAAAAATACGTGACCGTCGAATCCGGATTGAGCGGCAAGATGGTAGCGTTCGACCAGTACGGGTTGCTCACGTTCAACGAGAAGACGACCCGTATGCAGGCTACTGAGCTGGATGAAGCGCCCACGACGCGCCGAGTGATGTACCCGAAAATCTTCACGAAAGCTATCGGATTCGATGAGTTCGACGCGAAGAAGCTCGCCAATATCGACATACCGGTCAGCAAGACAATCGAAGGCTTGCGCGCCGCAGCCGGTCGCTGTATGGACCAGGTGATGATTAACGGGTTTATGGACACTTGTTATGTGGGAGAAAACGGCACGCAAAGTGTGGCGTTCAAATCTTCTCAGGTGATTGCAAATGACTACGTGGAGAGTGGCAGTGCCGTGGCCACAGATCTGACACTCGGCAAGCTGCGCAAGGCGCTGGCTATGCTGCAGAAGGCCGAGGCCTGGAACGAAGAGCGCCGCGCGTATGGCGACGAACTTGTGCTGGCCTGCACCAGTTCTCAGATTTCCGCCCTGCTGAAAGAACCCGAGGTGGGTAGTTTCGACTACAACACCGCCCGCGCTCTCGTGGAGGGTAAAATCGACAGCTTCCTCGGCTTCCGCATCATTCGCACCGAGCAGCTGCCCATCGACAACAGCGGCAACCGCGCCTGCCTGGCCTGGGTCAAGAGCAAGGCCCAGTTCGGGCTGTGGGAAGACTTCAAGGTCAAACTCTCCGTGCGCGACGATCTCGACGAGGCGCTGCAGATTCGCGCCAAGTTTGCCTGTGGCGCCACCCGCCTGCAGGAGGAGGCATTCGTCAAAATCCTCTGCAAGGAGAACTAACCCCACTTGCACCCCATCCCCCTCCTCCTCCCGGGAGGGGGATTTTTTTGTTTACATTCCGGGCAGATGGTGTACAATGGAGCACATACGCCATGAACAATTTTACCTACTACAACCCCACCCGCTACATCTTCGGTCACGGTGAATACCACAACATCGGCCGCCTGCTTGCCCCCATCGCCCATAAGGTACTGCTGCACTACGGCGGCGGCAGCGTAAAACGCAGCGGACTGCACACGGCGGTAGTGAACTCACTGCGAGAGGCCGGCATTGCCTACTGCGAGCTGGGTGGGGTGAAGCCCAACCCGAGCGTGGATTTAGTGCGCTGCGGCATCGATTTGGCTCGCACCGAGGGTGTAGATTGCGTGCTGGCCGTAGGCGGCGGCAGTGTGATAGACTCCGCCAAGGCCATCGCCCTGGGTGTAACCCACCCCGGTGACATCTGGGCGCTCTACACCCGCGCCGAGCAACAGAGCACCGCTCCCCTGCCCGTGGCTACCATACTCACCCTGCCCGCTGCCGGCAGCGAGAACAGCCCGAATACCGTGCTGACTCATGAAGAAAGCGGCCGCAAACTCGGCTATGGTCACGAGAGCCTGCGCCCTGCACTCAGTATCGTCAGCCCCGAGCTGTTCCTCACCCTGCCGCCGGAGCAGATGGCATACGGCGCCTGCGACATGCTCTGCCACATCTTCGAGCGCTACTTCACCAACACTCAGGGTACGGAGCTGACGGATGCTCTGAGCGAGGCCACCATGCGCACCATCATGCAGCAGGCCAGCATCCTGCGCCGCGAGCCGCAGAACGAGCACGCCTGGGGGCAGCTGGCACTGGCCGGCACCATCGCCCACAACAACCTGCTGGGCGTGGGGCGCGAGCAGAGCTGGGCCTGCCACGGGCTGGAGCACGAGCTGAGCGCCGTCTACGATGTACCGCATGGTGCCGGTCTGGCCGTCATCGTACCCGCCTATTTCGAGGCCGTGTGGAGTGCCAACCCCGGCATCTTCGCCCAGTGGGCCACGAATGTCATGGGCGTCACCCCCGGCCGAGACACCGAGCGCGTGGTGAAAGAAGGCCTTGCCCGCCTGCGCGCCTGGTACCGCGAGCTGGGGCTACCGCAAACCATGGCCGAGCTGGGGATTCCGGCCGAGGCGGACTACACCGCCATGGCCCGTGCCGCTGTGGGTACCTATGGTCCCCGCCTGGGTACAGCCACCCTGCCAGGTGTGCGCCCGCTGGATGTCACGGCTGCAGAGGCCGTATATCGCGCAGCCATCTGACACCCCCCCTTTCATGAAAACCACCCTCCTACCCGCCACCCTGGCCGCAGCTGCCCTGCTGAGCAGCTGCGGCTGCCCCTATTTCAGCTGCAACACGGCTGAAATCTTCGACCCGCCCGACAAGCGCGTGGCTCTGGTCAACAGCACCCTCCCGAAACGAGAAGCCAACACCTATACCCCCACCGCCGTCTGGAAGCTGGATGGGCGCACCTACCATGAAGTCACCGTGCAATATGCGCGCCCCCACCGCCCTTTTCTTCGCCAGAGTGAGAGCGGATTCGAGTCTATGTACGCCCGACGCATGACGGCGGAAGAAACAAAAAACAGTTTCACCATCGACCCCGCCATCCCGGCACGGCGCTACCTGATATCATCGGGTAAGCCCATACCGGCAGACGAATTCGACTTCCGGCGTGCTACCCGCTGCAAAGAAGTTCCGGAAAACGTACATTGTTTCGGCCTGCATCACACATTCGATGACATTCCCGGTACACAGAGTATCTGGCGCGACATCGCCCAAACGCCCCTGCAGATTGTGGATTTAGGCGTAGGGCTGACACTCAACACCGCCTGGATAGCCGGACTGGTCGTAACGATGGGAGCCATCAACCGCCCCGTGGAATACGTCTGCAACGGGTTCCGACAACAACAGCCCCTGCACTACTATGCCCCCCCGGCAGAGCCTGAGCGCCCCCACCAGCCTTAACCGGAACACGCGAACCAGCAAATTGTGCATTCACACGCGCAACAAATCGTAAAAAACAGCCATACAGCATGAACAGGTGTGGCACAAAGAGCGTCTCTGTGGTAGAATCTCAGCATTGACATGACAAACTTCATCATCACACTGGCGCAATATGCGCCGCACTACAGCGATCAGAGCGGGTTCATGATGTCCCCCGGCATGGGTATGTATGGCGGGGCAAGTATCATCGGCCTGGCGCTTATTCTGTTAGCCGGCCTGGTGGGCGGTATCGTGCAGAGCCGCATGCGCGCCAGCATGCAGGAGTACTCAGCCACCCCCGCGCCACTTACCGGTGCTCAGGTTGCGCGGCGTATGCTCGACAGCTACGGCCTGCAGCACGTGCAGGTAACCCATACCCCCGGTGCTCTTACAGACCACTACAACCCGGCCAACCACACCGTCAACCTGAGCGACACAGTCTATTCGCAAGCCACAGTGGCTGCCATGGCTGTGGCCGCGCACGAATGCGGCCACGCCGTACAGCACGCGCATAGCTATGCCTGGCTGACCCTGCGCAGCGAACTGGTACCACTGGTGAACCTGGGGTCGCGCCTGGGGCAGATTGTGCTCATGCTTGGTCTGGTACTGGTATTTCTGGGTACCGGTACCACCATCGCGTGGATTGGTCTGGGGCTCTTTGCCACCACCACTATTTTTGCACTGGTTACTCTACCGGTGGAGTTCGACGCCTCGCGCCGCGCGCTGGCCTGGCTGGAGAGTTCCGGTCTGGCAAACCGAGCCATGCATGGTCAGGCCGGCACGGCACTGCGCTGGGCGGCTATGACCTATGTAGCTGCCGCGCTTTCCTCCATCGCCATGCTGGTATATTACGCCCTCATACTACTGAACGCCCGCAACCGGGAATAAGCCTTCACCACCCGGATTCAAGCACATGAAACTCACTCACATAGCAGCCGTACCCGCCGTACTTATGCTGCTGCACACTACCGCAGCAAACGAACTGCCGCCCAGCGAGGTAACCCCGCACGACCTGCTGAGTCCCCGCCAGCATGCCGACCTTTACATCAATCTGATCACCATTATCTACAGCGAGCTCATCCCCCTGCAAGACAGCGTGACAGACGCCGAAAGTGCCGCAGCTGTCGCAGCCAGGACAGAGAGCCTGCACAGCCGACTCAACATCGCACTCAGCCATATTCTCAACAACCCCGATATGGCGCGAGAAGTCACAACCATACTACAACAGGACCCATCACGCCGCGCGGCATTCGAACAACTCAGCCGGCGCTTCATCCTGAGCTGGCAGCGTTGCCGGGCAACCGGTCTCATCACTACCCGCGAGTTCAACCGCCACATGCGCGACATAAGCACCCAACCGACGGATGAACCGTAAGGAACTGCTGGAACTCATACGCGAAGCTCTGGGGGGCACTGCTACCCACAGAGCTGCAGAACTTGCGCTGGATTCCGTAACCCGGGCCATACGGGATGGTCTGCAAGAAGACGGAGAAGTCAAGCTCGCCCGTTTCGGCACCTTTCGCATGCGCCAGGTAGCTGCGCGCCGCCTGCTGCTGCCCGGTAGCCGCACCCCCATGCAACTGCCGCCCCGGCGGGTGCTGCGCTTCATACCACCGAGCGGAAGATGCGAAAAATAGCATTAAGACACACTACAGACTTCACAGAGAAGTCAATAATGTAGACAATAGGGGCATGAAAAAAGTGCTGCGCACCATCCTGACAGTTGGCATATCGGCTCTGAGCCTTGTCGGTTGCGGAGATTCCGATACCGACAAGGCAGCCCGTGCCGCCCAGTTCACCACCGCAGCAAAACCTGCGCCCAATCCGCAGCGAGAGCAGCTGCAGGACCTTGTGCGCAAGGATCTGGACGTCGCGCCCGGTTTGCCCGGAGCTCCGAAATACGAACTGTTCAGTGAGTACAAGGGGGAAGACATACGCCAGGTTACGGGGGTATCCGGGCGCAGTCTGCTGCTGGTATTCACGGCGCCCTGGTGCACGCATAGCGACGCGATGCGCAGTGCCCTGAAGTCACTGGCCAATCAAGAGAAAGGCGGAGTGCAGGTGGTCGAGGTGAATGCGGATGCCTTCCCCGTTCTGGCGGAGGAGTTTGCCATCACCAAGGTACCCACCACTATCCTCTATACCGAAGGGGTAAAGCTGCGCACCTTAGAGGGATCACGCACGACAGAAGAGCTCAGTATCTTTATGCGCCAAGTACTTACTCAGAGCGAAAACTGATATTATTTTTTCAATCCCGATTACAACACACCACCACCATTACCATGCGATTTCTGACAGGATTACAACCCAGCGGCCAACTCCACATCGGCAACTACTTCGGCGCCATCAAACCCGCCGTCGAGCTGCAGCAGAAGGGAGAGGGCTTCTACTTCATCGCAAATTACCACGCCATGACAACCATGGAGAGTGCCCAGAAACTGCGAGAGAACACCATCAACCTCGCCATCGACTTTCTGGCCTGCGGGCTCGACCCGCAAAAGGCGGTACTCTTCTCACAGTCAGCCGTTCCCGAGGTAAATGAGCTGGCCTGGATATTGTCGACCGTCTGTCCCATGGGGTTGCTGGAACGTTGTCACTCATACAAAGATAAAATTGCCAAGGGCTTCTCGCCCAATCACGCGCTTTTTGCCTACCCTGCCCTCATGGCCGCAGACATTCTGCTCTACAACAGCGACGCAGTTCCCGTAGGCAAGGACCAGAAACAACACCTCGAAGTCACGCGCGACCTCGCCGGTAAAATCAACGATATGTTCGGGGCAGATATCTTCAAGATGCCCGAGGCCATCATCAGCGAAGTTACCGCCGTTGTGCCCGGTCTCGATGGTCAGAAAATGAGTAAGAGCTACGGCAACACCCTGCCCATCTTCGGCGAAGAAAAACCCCTGCGCAAGCTCATCAACAAAAAGATAGTGACAGATGCCACCCCGCTCGAAGCCCCCAAACCCACGGAGGGCTCCGTCATTCTGGCAATCTACAAACTCTTTGCCACCCCCGAGCAGTACGATGAGATGGTTGCTGCACACCAACGCGGTGGCGTGGGCTATGGCCAGTTCAAGAAAGATGTATTCGAGGCCTATTGGGAATACTTCCGCACCGCCCGGGAAAAACGCGAGTGGATTGTGGCAAACCCCGACTATGTACAGCAGGTGCTCAGCGACGGTGCCACCCGTGCCCGTGAAGAGGCCGCTCGTACCATGACCCGCGTGCGCGAGGCGGTCGGTCTGGTATGGCACTGATTCAAAGCTCAGATTCCGAAATTACGCAGAAAAGCCACAGAGTTCCGGCGTGAACTCTGTGGCTTTTCTGCGTAATGCTCCGGGTGCTATCAGAGGCAGGAACCGAGGAGAAACTCAGGGCTAGCCGCCCCGTAATTGAGATTTATCTATTTCTTCTGGCGGGCTGCACGGAGCATTTGCTCGGCAGCTTTGTTGCCATTCTCAGCTGAGCGCTGCCACCACTGCATAGCGGACTCCCGGTCACGCGGCAAGCCCTGATAGCCATTGTAAAGCATGACTCCGTAGCGGAACTGCGCACGGGCATCGCCGGACTCCGCCTGGCGGTAGATACGTTCGTGGAAATTAAGCAGTTCACGCTCCTGCACCTCCGGCGGCAGGTCCGATTCCCCCGGCACTCGCTGTATTACAGGGGGGGGCGGGCCGGGCTGCGGAATCTCACGCCCGGCATAGCTGATAAACCAGGGCACCATCACCGCCAGACATACAGAGTAGAAAATAACAAAGTGCAGCAAACCAGTGTCGGCCTTGGGGTGCAGAGCAAATAGTCTCGGCACACGAGAGCCGCCACTGCTGTGAGAGTTGCGCCGCGAGCCGCGCCCACTGGCGGCCCGGCGCTCATAGGCATGCCGCACAGATACACGCACCCGACTGCGAGTCGCCATACTGGCCAGCTCAGGCGCACAGCGCAGGCGTGTCTGGCGCTCCAGCCAGGCATCATAGTCAGCGCGACGGTCAGGTTCCCCCAGGGTGCGATAGGCCTCTGCCACAAGCTTGAAACGCTCCTCTGCTTCAGGGTTACCGACATTATGGTCGGGGTGGTACAGCTTGGCCTGTCGCCGATAAGCAGCCTTTATTTCGGTCGCCGAAGCACCACGCGAAAGTTCCAGGAGCTGGTAATAGTCCGTCCGCATATCCATATCTCGTGCGGGTTCAGTTTAACACAGTGCCCGCTGCATGAAAAGAGGAAAATGCAGAATAAACTTTACAACTTAGTTACATGTGTTATACTGGCAGTCGGAACAGAAAGACCCATGCATATCCCCCGCAGTGACAGGAGCCTGGATTTCATAGCCCGAGGTTGCAGTTTGGGCACAATACTGCTGTACATTCCCGTTGTGCTGCTGGTTGTGCTTATCGGGCTGAGCATAGCAAATCCCTATGTCGCGGGCAGTGTAACGCTATGGGTGGTGTTCATAGCCTCTCGCCTGGGGTTCGCTCCGGCCACGCTGGTATTGCTCACGGGGGTAGTACCGTTACTGCACGCCCTGCTGCAATACAGTAACAGGCGGCACGGTATAGGTGGTGGTCGCTGGCTGCTCTACATGGGTGTATACCTGTCACCGCTTGCATTCGCCTGCCTGTACATCATTGGGTTGCAGCAAGCTCTCAGCGTACCGAACACAAGCGATGTGCCATTCCCCTGCCCCCCTTTGAGTTCATACGCTGAGCCGGGAGCGCACAAAGTCAGCAAAACTGTGCTGCGGCACCCAGCCCAAAGCCCTGAGAGTATGAGGTATAACGGCCGTGGAGGTGCATGAGCGGCGACCGGGCGGGGCCTCGGCAACAGCGGCTGGTATACCGGTTAGTTCTCCCAGCCATTCGTAAGCACTGGACTTGGTAAACGACTCTCCGCACACATCGCAGCAGCCACTGCATTCCCTCTCAGCCAGCAGCAAAAGAGCCGCAGCGGCATCTTCCACGTGCACATAATTCAGCACACGCTCCTGAGCGCCCGGCAGGCGGGGTTCCCCGGCCAGGTGGCGGCGCAGCAGCTCACAGCGTCCCGGCCCGTAAATCGGCACCAGGCGAGCCACACAGCCCCCGGCGCTCAATATCAGGTGTTCGGCCTCCTGCAGAGCGTCAGAGCGCTCGGACGGGGCACCATATACCGATGTAGATGAACAGAATACACAACGCCCTGCCAACCCGGCCACCGTCAGAGACATCGCCGTATTCACATAGCAACGCCGGTAATCTGCCACCGTGCCGCCATGGGTTGCAGGGCAGCAGAAAATAACCGCCGGCAAGCCGCCGGCAAGCTGCCGGGCCCGAGAATAAGTCGTGGTATCTGCTGCATTCCCACAAACATCGGCCGCAACCGAGGGGTCGATATCTATCGTTACCACCCGGGCGCCGGCGGCCGCACAACGCGCCGCGAGGGCTCGCCCCAGGAAACCGGCCCCCAACACCCACACGCGCTGAGCTTCAATATTCACGCGCGATTTCTGAAAATAAGCTCAGCCAGTTCCAAATCCCCCGGCAGTGTAATTTTGAGATTCGGGCCGACCTGCACCAGGCGGGTGGCGACACCGAGAGTTTCCATAGCGCTGACTTCGTCTGTAACTATCAGCCCCTGCTCTGACACGCAGGCATAGGCTCGGCGCAACAGGTCAATATCGAAAATCTGCGGTGTTTCCATGCCCCACAAGCAGTCTCGGCTTACTTTTTCGGGCAGACTCAGGCCGGCAGCATCGGCACGCTTCAGCGTATCTACCACCGGGTGAGCACAGGCAGCAGCCCCCGTCTGGGCAGCGGCTGCCAGGCAATCACGTATCCCCTGCGGGGAAATGAGCGGGCGAGCGCCATCATGCACAGCAACCCAGCGAGTGCCGGCCGGAAGAGCAGCCAGACCGGCAGCAACGGAATCCTGTCGCTCAGCGCCGCCATCCACCCGCAGCACCGGCACCGGATAGACGGCAGCGGCCAATCCCACCCCTTGCCAGCGCTCAGGCGGACACACCACCACCACAGCAGCACAACCGGCATCGACGAATGCCTGCACACTGCGGCAAAGCACCGGCTCACCAGCCAGCGGAGCGGCTAATTTATCGAATCCGGCCCGACGGGAACTGCCCGCAGCTACGATGACAGCGCAGAACATAAGCTTTTATGCCAGGCGGGCACCCACGAGTTTGGAGAGCAACTTACCCGGGGCTGCACCGGCAGTGCGGGCCTGCATCTCTTTCATTACACGCCCCATGTCCTTTTTGGACGTCGCGCCCAGCTCGGCAATCACGGCCTCCAATATGGGCAGGATTTCGCTCTCACTCATTTCAGCGGGCAGGAATGCAGCCAGCACTTTCATCTCGGCCTGTTCTTTTTCGACCAGCTCAGGGCGCCCTGCTTTTTCATACATGGCAATAGCATCCTCGCGCTGCTTCATCTGCTTGCGCACCACGTTCTGAGCTTCCGTCTCCGGCAGCAGCTCATGGGCATTCCCCTTGGCAACCTGGGCATTCTGAAGCGCGGCTTTCAGACTGCGCAGAGCACCAAGTGCCACTGTGTCCTTCCCCAGCATTGCCGCTTTCATACCGGCGGTAATGGAATCGTATATCGTACTCATAACTCCTGCATTCTACCCCCAAGCTCCTCACCAGGCAAGAAAAATCCCCGCCATATTCCGAAACGAACCGACGCTGTGACCAGCCGAAGCAGACTGAGCAGCGGTAAAATACGGATGATTCACCTCTCCGGCACCTCCTGTGCCCCCGGTTTACCTCAGCATGCCAAGGGCGCGCTCAGTGGCATTGAGAGCAGCCGCCACATCGTCTTCCGTATTGTAAACGGCAAACGAATAACGAGTGGTACCAGTTGTGCCGAGATACTGCATAAGTGGCTGACAGCAGTGGTGGCCGGTGCGCACAGCGACGCCCATGTGGTCCAGCAGGGTGCCCAGGTCGTAATGGTGGACGCCGGGCACAAGTATGGAGATAAGAGCTCCTCTCCCTTCGCGAGGGCCGAGGATGTCAATCCCCCCCAGGGAGGTCAAGCCATCGTAAAGGCTGCGAGTGAGTCTCTGTTCGTGGGCGTCTATCTCATGCAGACCTATGCTCTGCACGTAGTCGAGAGCGGCAGCCAGAACTATATTGCCGGCGATATTGGGGGTACCAGCCTCGAACTTGAAAGGCAGGTCATTGTATGTGGTGCCGGTGAACGAAACCTCCTTAATCATCTCGCCGCCGCCAAGCCAGGGTGGGAGCTGCGAAAGCAGTTCCTCCCTGCCCCACAACACGCCGGTGCCGGTAGGGCCATAGACCTTGTGCCCCGAAAAAGTGTAAAAATCGCAGCCGAGCGCCTGTACATCCACGGCAATATGAGCAGTGCTCTGTGCACCGTCGACCAGAAAAAGACAATCCGGGCGATTGCTCTTAGCAGCAGCTATCATTTGCGGTATGGGGTTGATAACCCCCAGTGCATTCGAAATATAAGGAGCTGCCACAATTCGGGTGCGCGGTCCGAGCATGCCGAGATAGGCGGCCATATCGAAGGTCAGCTCAGCCGTGAGCGGTATAGGGCGCAGCACGGCCCCGGTGCGCTCACAGAGCATCTGCCAGGGAACGATGTTGGAGTGGTGAGCATCTGTTGTGACAAGAATCTCATCGCCCGCACTCACAAGCCCGGAAAGAGCCAGCACCTGCGCCACCAGGTTGATGCCGGCAGTGCAGCCGGAGGTAAAAACGATTTCCCGCTCCGAGGCGGCATGCAGGAAACGAGCCACAGTGCTGCGAGCCTGCTCATGCTGCTCTGTGGCCAGGCGGCTCAGATAGTGAGCGCCACGGTGAATATTTGAGTTGACTTTTTCATAATAATCCAGCTCAGCCCGGAGCACCTGCGCGGGTTTCTGCGTGGTGGCAGCATTGTCTAGATATACAAGGGGATGCTTGCCGATGCGGGTGGCAAGAATGGGGAAGTCAGACGTCATGATTTTCTGTGTGTATATTGCAATAGGCGCTCAGTGCAAACCGCGAATATGGTCCACCATGCGGTGAGCCTGCTCGGGTACATATTCCTGCCAAGTGTTGTCGCAATCATTAATCATTCGGATGATGTCGCGAGGAGTGCGGAAAAGGAGTTTCTGATTGAAGTACGGCACGGAGATGATGTTGGCGTTTTCGAGCAGATACTTGTATAGGTGGGTGTACTTGGCAGGAGCCTCGTAAGTACCTGCGGTCACGAACTCGCCCGTGCGGCGGTTAATCCATGGTGTGACGTAAAGTTTGGTACGATTGAGGAAGAGGCTACCCATGTCAGAAAGAATGCCGCCGGGGCTGTCTGTGGCCCATTTATCCTTGAAAAGCTCATTGAGCAGACCAATGGAAAGAGCAATGGCTATGGGCTCATGCGTGAACTGGCTGAGCAGCGAGGAAAGACGGTGGAAGTGTGTGATGTTGGTCACCATCACCGTCTTGCCGCAGGCCGCCAGAGCATCTGCCCGGTCAATGAAATCGAGCAAGTCAACCCCCTCACCATCGCCACGCAGCAGATTAGACAGAGATATTTCGCAGATATCTACCACGCGTTCGTGCTGTGCCTCGGGCAGACTTTCGTTGAATTTGGCGCGCACGGCATCCATCATTTCGAGGTGTATATTGCAAAGCGGCAGGAAACTGCCACGCATCAGCACAATGGGGCGCTTGTAAAGGAAATCCGCCGGTTGGGTCACCGTGCCGTCCGGACAGAAGAGCGTGGCCTGGCTCAACCCGCTGCGCACAAGTTGCAGGGCGAGTATGCGGTTGTCAAACATGCCGAATCCCGCACCGGAAAAACGCATGAAGTCAATCTCAAACATACTGCGGTCAAGGTTATCCCCCACGCCGGCTACAAACTCATCCATGTGCTCGCGCTTGTAGAAGAGCGAGTATAACAGGTTCACCCCCAGCACACCAAGTATTCGCATCTGAACATCATGATCCGGCACCAGCAGGCGTACGTGCATCACAAAATCACTCGGCTCGGCCTGGGGGCGCAACTGAAAACGCACTCCAATCCACGCACTCCAGGGGCCGTTGTCACGGTACCCCTTGCACTTCACAGTATTGCAGAAGGAAAAGAAGCAACTTTCCGCTCCGCGTTTTTCCCCAAGACGGTTAATGAGCTGGGTGTACTCATAATCCATCATCTGCAGGAGGCGTTCCTGCGATACATAGCGGCGCACGGGGCCGTATAGCGTATCGCTCACGGTCATATCGTAGGCCGATATTGTCTTGGCAACGGTACCCGCCGCTCCGGATGAACGGAAAAACCAATTGGCCGTTTCCTGTCCGGCTCCAATCTCGGCAAATGAGCCGTACAGGGATTTATCCATATTGATGATAAACGCCTTTTCCTGTGTTGCCGCAATGGTTTGAGCAGATGTTGACATATCTTGTTAGTTGGTATAACTTATCTGAGTTCCAGCGGCACAAGGGGCAGGTGTCGCATGGGGCGAGGTGCCTTTATTTCAATCGTCGAATCAATGGTCGGAGCATCAACTTCCTCCGGTGTATCATCATCAACACCACCAACTTCCTCCGCATCATCCGCCGCCGTCACCAGTGCAGCAGCATCTTTGTAGCGGGGAGACAGCGTGACCTCACTCTCATAGGGGTCACTGCCGATGATAGCCGGGGTTTTAGGAAGAATAGGAACGATTGGCAGTACGCGCGAGGACGACATCTGATTGGCCGTTGTTTCAAGAAAATCCACTAGAGACGGGCTTCCGTCACCATGGATAGGACAAACGCCCAGCGACACATCACCTTTCGGGAAATATTC
>JAZNVF010000095.1:0-25328 GCA_045592685.1 Akkermansia sp.
CGCGCGTTATGGCAAAAGTTCCCGTTATTCAACTCCGCAAGGGTCACGCCGTGAATTACAACGGCGACATCTGTGTTGTGCGCGAAAGCCAGCTCAAGACCCCGCCCCGCATGGCATCTTATGTGCAGATGACCATCCGCAGCATCGCCACCAAGAAGGACTACAACCTGCGCCTTACCTCCAACGACTTCCTTGAGGGTGTGATGCTCAGCCGCGAGGAGATGGAGTTCTCCTACGTGGACGGCATGGGCTACCACTTCCTCAACAACGAGACGTTCGAGGACATCTGCGTGCCCGAGGATATCGTGGAACCCGTGAAGGATTACCTCATCGAGGGTGAGAACTACATGCTGCTCTTCACCGACGAGGTCGTGTGCTCCATCGAGCTGCCCGCCGCCATCACCATGGAGGTGGCCGAGGCTCCCGAGGGTGTAAAGGGCAACTCCGCCAACAACGTCTACAAGAGCGCCACCATGACCACCGGTCTTGTGGTTCAGGTTCCCCTGTTCATCTCTGCCGGTCAGCGCATCTCCGTGAAGACCGAAGACGGCACCTACCTGGGCCGTGTGAACGGCTAAAACCACAGCAAAATCTCCTTTCTATGTCACCCGCGCATGTGTCAACGTGCGCGGGCTTTTTTATGCAGATAAATGAACCACGTGCGGCAAATCGCCGCACACCAAACTGCGACATCCTGACGCATGCGGCATATTGCCGCAAGTAATTTAAACAAGCAAACGGGAGCGCCACATTATAAAGCATTGATATATAGTCATTTCAACTTGTGGCATACAACATCGCAAATTGGCATGCCATTTGCAACACTAAGGGCAAGCAGAGGGCTCAGCGCCTGAGCCCAAAACCACTTAAACAAATACAAACATAGAAAGACACAGAACAATGGGTAAGATTCTCGGAATTGACCTCGGTACCACGAACTCCTGCATGGCTGTCATGGAAGGCGGTCAGGCAACCGTGCTTGAAAACAGCGAGGGTGCTCGCACCACTCCCTCCATCGTTGCCTTCACCAAGAACGGTGAGCGCATCGTGGGTCAGGCTGCCAAGCGCCAGGCGGTAACCAACCCGCGCAACACCATCTTCTCCGCCAAGCGTCTCATCGGCCGCAAATACGCCGAGCTGACCGCAGATGACAAGAAGGTACCATACACCATCGTGGAGGCCGCTAACGGCGACGCCCACATTCAGGTGGAAGTCGGCGGCGAGACCAAGGTGTACTCCCCGCAGGAAATCAGCGCCATGATTCTCAGCAAGCTCAAGGCCGACGCCGAAAGCAAGCTCGGTGAAACCATCACCGAAGCCGTCATCACCGTGCCCGCCTACTTCAACGACGCTCAGCGCAACGCCACCAAGGCCGCCGGTGAGATTGCCGGTCTGAAAGTGCGCCGTATCATCAACGAGCCCACCGCAGCCGCTCTGGCCTACGGGCTCGACAAGGGCAGCAACGAGCAGATTGCCGTGTATGACCTCGGTGGCGGTACCTTCGATATCTCCGTGCTCGAAATCGGTGACGGCGTGTTCGAGGTGAAGGCCTCCGACGGTGACACCCACCTGGGTGGTGATGACTGGGACAACGCCATCATCAACTGGATTCTCGCCGAGTTCAAAGCCGCCGAGGGTATGGATATCTCCCGCCAGACGGATGCCCTGCAGCGCATTAAGGAGGAGGCGGAGAAGGCCAAGATTGCCCTTTCCTCCACCCAGAGCTACGATATCTCCCTGCCCTTCATCACCATGGATGCCACCGGGCCCAAGCACATCATGCTCAACCTGACCCGCAGCAAGCTCGAGCAGCTCACCGAGAACCTGCTTGATCGCACCTCCTCCCCCGTGCGCAACTGCATCACTGCCGCCGGGCTGAGCACCAGCGACATCAACGAGCTCGTGCTTGTGGGCGGTATGACCCGCATGCCCGCCGTGCAGGAAATGGCCAAGCGCCTGGCCGGCAAGGAGCCCCACAAGGGCGTGAACCCCGATGAGGTGGTGGCCGTGGGTGCCGCTATTCAGGGCGGCGTGCTCTCCGGTTCCGTGACAGACGTGCTGCTGCTCGACGTGACCCCGCTGACCCTCTCCATCGAGACGATGGGCAGCATCGCCACGCCCATGATTGACCGCAACACCACCATCCCCGTGCGCAAGAGCCAGGTGTTCTCCACCGCTGCTGACAACCAGCCGGCTGTAGACATCCGCATCTGCCAGGGCGAGCGCAAGATGTTCAACGACAACAAGCTGCTGGGCAACTTCAAGCTCGACGGCATCAAGCCCGCTCCCCGTGGTGTACCCCAGATTGAGGTGACCTTCGACATCGACGCCAACGGCATCCTCAAGGTTACGGCCAAGGACAAGGACACCGGCAAGGAGCAGAACATCTCCATTCAGGGTTCCTCCGGTCTGAGCAAGGAGGAAATCGAGCGCGCCAAGCGCGACGCCGAAATGCACGCCGAGGAGGACCGCAAGAAGGCCGAGGAAATCGAGGCCATCAACAAGGCCGACTCCCTCGCCCACAGCGTCGAGCGCCAGATTAAGGACATGGGTGAGCAGGTACCGGCTGAGGTCACCAAGCCCATCCAGGACAAGGTGGACGCCCTGAAGAAAGCCGCCGAGGCCAAGGACGTCGACAAGTGCAAGTCGCTCACGCAGGAGCTCGAAACCATGCTTGCCAACCTGCAGCAAGCCGCTCAGCAGGCTGCTGCCCAGCAGGGTGGTTGCAACGCCGGCGGCTGTGGTGCGGACGACTGCGCCGAACCCCGCACCACCAAGGGCAAAGGCAAGGTCGTAGACGCCGAGGTTGTGGACAACGACTAAAACTCTCCATCACCTGCGCCCCGATATCAGCGGGGCGCAGGTAACCAACATTTTCAACCAAAAACACCATACAATCATGATCAAACCCATCGGACAACGCGTACTCGTAGAGCGAGTGGAGGCTGAGAGCAAAACCGCAGGCGGGCTTTTCCTGCCCGACAGCGCCAAGGAAAAACCGCAGGAGGCTATCGTGCGTGCCCTCGGTACCGGCGGCCGCGACAAAGACGGCAAGGAAATCCCCTTCAACGTAGCCGTGAACGACAAAGTGCTCATCACCAAATACGGTGGCACCGAAGTCACCGTGAACGGTACCACCTACACCATTCTCAACGAGAGCGACATCCTCGCCATCATCGACTGACTTTAATCCATTCAACTTCACCATCTGAACTTTTATTATGGCTAAACAACTCGCATTCGACGAATCCGCACGCCAGAGCCTGCTGGCCGGTGTGACCAAAATCGCCAAGGCTGTCAAGAGCACCCTCGGGCCTGCCGGCCGCAACGTCGTTATCGACAAGAAATTCGGCTCCCCCAACATCACCAAGGACGGCGTGACCGTTGCCAAGGAAATCGAGCTGGAAGACCCCTACGAGAACATGGGCGCCCAGCTCGTGCGCGAGGTCTCCAGCAAGACCAACGACATCGCCGGTGACGGCACCACCACCGCTACCGTGCTCGCCGAGAGCATCTACCGCGAGGGCCTGCGCAACGTGACCGCCGGTGCTAACCCCATTTCCCTGCAGCGCGGTATCAACAAGGCCGCCGCCGCTATCGTCGAGGAGCTCAAGAACATCTCCAAGCCCGTCGACTCCGGCAAGGAAATCGCTCAGGTCGCCACCGTCTCCGCCAACTGGGACTCCGAAATCGGTGACATCATCGCCGAGGCTATGGACAAAGTGGGCAAAGACGGCACCATCACCGTGGAAGAGGCCAAGGGCATCGACACCTCCCTCGACGTGGTGGAGGGTATGCAGTTCGACAAGGGCTACCTGTCCCCCTACTTCGTGACGAATGCCGACACCATGGAGGCCGTGCTCGAAAGCCCCTACATCCTCATCTTCGAGAAGAAGATTTCCAACCTCAAGGATTTCCTTCCCGTGCTCGAGAAGGTGGCCAAGAGCGGCAAGCCCTTCCTCATCATCGCTGAGGACATCGAGGGCGAGGCCCTCGCCGCCCTTGTGGTGAACCGCCTGCGCGGCACCCTGAATGTCGCCGCTGTGAAGGCTCCCGGCTTCGGCGACCGCCGCAAGGCCATGCTGCAGGATATCGCCATCCTCACCGGTGGTCAGTGCATCTCTGAGGACCTCGGCCTCAAGCTCGAAAACGTGGAAATCGATCAGCTCGGCATGGCCAAGCGTGTCGTCATCACCAAGGACACCACCGTCATCATCGAAGGCGCCGGCAACTCCCACGACATCTCCGCCCGCGTCTCCCAGATTCGCAAGCAGATTGAAGACACCACCTCCGACTACGACCGCGAGAAGCTCCAGGAGCGCCTCGCCAAGCTCGCCGGCGGTGTGGCCGTCATCAAAGTCGGTGCTGCCACCGAAACCGAGATGAAGGAGAAGAAGGACCGCGTGGACGACGCCCTGCACGCCACCCGCGCTGCGGTGGAGGAAGGTATCGTACCCGGCGGCGGCGTGGCCCTCATCCGCGCCCAGAAGGCCATCTGCTCCCTCGACCTCACGGGGGACGAGAAGACCGGCGCCGCCATCGTCTACCGCGCTGTGGAGGCTCCCCTGCGCCAGCTTGTCGAGAACGCCGGCCGCGAGGCTGCCCTCATCGTGGAGAAGGTCAAGGGTCTGGAATCCCCCACCATGGGTTACAACGTCGTGACAGATGCCTACGAAGACCTGCTTACCTCCGGTGTGGTTGACCCCACCAAGGTGACCCGCTCGGCCCTGCAGAATGCCGCCTCCATCGCCGGCCTGATGCTCACCACCGAGTGTCTCATCGCGGACCTGCCTGAGAAGAAGGGCTGCTCCTGCGGCTCCCACGGCGGTGCAGACGCCATGGGCGGCATGGGTGGCATGGGCGGCATGATGTAAGCCCCCCCTCACACGGCACCACTTAAGCCCGACTACCCTATCACACCACCGCCCCGCCTTCTCACCGAAGCGCGGGGCGCCGCTTTTTAAGTCCGGAGGACGACAGACAATAGCCGGAGCCGAAGCTGCGTCAGCAGCGAAGTCTCCGGTAACAGATGAAAAACGTAAAGAAGTCCCGCCGAATGGCGGGCCGACAGAAGGCCGCCGCATGGGATTGAGCCTCGGCCATCTGTCGGCCCTCCGCGTTCCGCGTCGGGGCTCTCATGTACTTTTTTCTCTCACAACCCGGGGCTGCGCGAGCCTGACGGCTCGCTTACCCCGCGCTACACTCTGCCGCCCCGGAACGGGGCTTTCGGGTTCGGCGGGCGTCCCCGCCCGCAAGCATGAAGTCCGCAGGACGACAGACAATAGCCGGAGCCGAAGCTGCGTCAGCAGCGAAGTCTCCGGTAGCAGACGAAAAACGTAAAGAATCCCCGCCGAATGGCGGGCCGACAGAAGAGCGCGAGGTGTCAGATTTGCCCCTGCTTTGTCACATGGCTACCCTGTATAGTCAAAAACCGCTGTTCCTACCTTGGGACAGCGGCTTTTGGTCGCAAAAGTCCGGCCCATCATCAGACGCGCAGAAAGCCCCTGTGGCGGTGCAGGAAGTAAAGGAAGCCCCACTGGCAGACTGAGCAGGGCGACCGTGCGGGGGCCTTGGCGCGCGCGAATGAGTGAGCCGCAAATGCTGCCCATGAGGGTGAGAGCGCCGAAGGAGAGCGCCGTGAGAATCCGGCTGTAGGGGGTGCCGTCTTGCCAGAGATCCAGCAAGAGGTGATTGGTAAAGATGGTGAGAGCGGACATCAACGCCGGAACAATAGATAAATAACAGCTCTCTGCCGGCAGCACCGAGCACCCAAATCAACAAGGCCGACAACGGAGCCCCTCACACATTACCGAGAGGAAAGACAGGAACACCCCGAGTGCGCGCGGCTGATTCGTGCCACAGACGGGCATAAATAGCGATTCTACCCGATTTTCCGGGTACCATATCGGTATTTTCCCGATTTCTGTGCGATTGACTGTGCTTTTAACACAATTTCCTGCTTGACGACAGGCGATGGCAGTGGTAGAGTAAGAGAAGCGACGATGAAGAGTATTGCACAGAAATTGACTGCGTTAACCCTGCTTGCGGGCGGGTCTGTACTGGCGGAGGGGCACCATGAGGGGCTGAGTATGGACGCCCCCGTGCTGTGGAATATCGATATTCCTTTCTGGCAGGGGCACTCCATCCCCATCAACAACTCACTGGTTATGTTTGCCCTGGCCGTGGTGGTGCTGGTGGTGCTGTTGCGCCTGGCCACGCGCCGCATACAGCGCATACCCTACGGTCTGCAGAACTTTGTGGAGTGGGTGTTCGAGACACTCTACAACTTCATTGAGGGGCTGGCCGGTAAGAAACTGACGAAGCGATACTTCTGGTACTTTGCAACGGTGTTCCTGCTCATTCTGACTAGCAACTACATGGGGCTTATCCCGGGCGTAGGTGAAATCACCTACGACGGCAAAGCCATCTTCCGAGGTGCGAATGCCGACCTGAACGTCACGCTGTTCCTGGGCTTTCTCTACGCCATTCTGTGGTTTATCTGGTGCATTCGCGAGCAGGGAATCAAGCACTTCCTGAGCCACATTTTCGGGGTAAAGGGAGGCCTGATCGGTTTTCTGAAATATGCACTCATGCCCATTTTCTTCTTCGTAGGCCTGATTGAGCTGCTCTCCATCTGCGTGCGCCCCGTGGCTCTCGCCGCCCGACTTTTCGGTAACATCTACGCCGGCGAGGCTATTCTGGAGCAAATGGGAGCCATCGGCTGGTATGCCATGCTGCCATTCATGTGCATGGAGCTGCTGGTCGGCTTCGTGCAGGCTCTGGTATTCCTGATGCTCACGGCACTTTTCCTCAAGACCCAGGTGGGAGATGAGGAAGAAGCCGCGCACTAACCCCCTTCCCGCCGCGCCGGATCATGCAGCAAAGACGTGACGGACGGCAGAAGAACAACTGAAATAACACAAACACACATTACACACTATGCTCGAAACAATCGCCAACGCTGTTGCAAGCACCGACCTGACCCCGCTGAAGTCCGCCATCGCCGTTCTGGGTGCCGGTCTCGGCATCGGTCTCATCGGTATGAAGGCCGCTGAATCTGCCGGTCGCAACCCGGGAGCCTTCTCTCAGGTGCTCATCATCTCCATCATTCTTGCCGCACTTGTGGAAGGTGTGGCATTCGTAGCCATCTTCATGGGCTAAAGCCCGCCCACCCAGCGGCGCCGGGGAGAACGGCGCCGCTGCTTCTCTCCCTTTTCTCCGAGCACACATACCACAATAACCTCTCTATACCATGTTCACTCCGGTAGTCGCTGCCAGCTTACAGGAAATGGTCGACAAGTTCGGCCTGCATACAGATATTTTCATTGCCCACTTCATCGCGTTTGCGATATTGGTGGTGTTTGTCGTGATATTCGGCGTAAAGCCGATCATGAAGCAGCTCGAAGAACGCCGCGCCCGGATTGAAGAAGGCGAGGCCATGCACGAGCGCAGTCAGAAAGAACTGGCAGAAGTGAAAGCCACCGGCGAGCAGATACTGGCAGATGCTCATGCCGAAGGCAAGCAGCAGATTGAACATGCACGCACCACCGCTGCCAAGCTGCAGGCTGAGCTGACCGAAAAAGCCACGGCAGAGGCACGCACCATCATCGAAAACGCACGCACGCAGGCAGCTCTCGATACCCAGCGCGAGAAAGATGCCCTGAAAGGTGAGTTCGCCCGCCTAGTAGCTGCAGCCACTGCCCAGGTAACCGGCAAGGTGCTGACGGAGAAAGACCACCGCACCATCAACGAAGAAGCCATTCGCCATCTGTAACCCCTTTTCTGCCCATCATGAAGATTACCAAGGAAGCTCAGGCTCAGGCGCGACGGCTCATGCGGCTCTGCATGGGGGCTGACGGGCGCCTGCAGGAGGAGCACGTACGGCGTGTGGCAACCACCCTCTGCACGGAAAAACCACGCAACTACCTCGCCATCCTCAAATCTTTCACCGACATGGTGCGCCTGGAGGTAGCCCGCCACACGGCCACTGTCACGACTGCCCGCCCTGTTGAAAAAGCGGAAAAAGCTGCCATACGCGCCAAGCTAGACCCCCGCCACCCCGGTCTGCGCTACGAGTGGCTGACCGACCCGAGCCTGATTGCCGGCATGACCGTGCGCGTAGGCGACAATGTGACAGATGCCTCCGTCCGCTCGCGTATCGAGCGCCTGACCAAACTGATTTCCTGATATCCCCCCCCTCTCTCTCCTCAACAATTTTCAATAAAATCCACCACAGAGTATGAGCAACATCGTACAAGAACTCGAAGCACAGATTCGCAATGCCACCGCCGCCACGGTAAGTGAAAATATAGGCACAATCAAAGCCATAGGTGACGGCGTGGCTCACATTGAAGGCCTGAGCAACGCCATGCTCAATGAAATGATTGAGTTCCCCGGCGGCGTTATGGGCCTGGCCATGAACCTCGAAGAAAACGAGGTAGGTGCCGTGCTTATCGGCAATGGCAACGGGCTGAAAGAGGGCGACACCTGCAAGACCACCGGTCGACTGTTGCAGGTACCCGTGGGCCGAGGGCTGCTGGGGCGCGTGGTGGATACCCTGGGTAACCCGCTTGACGGCAAGGGGCCTATCAGCGCCGAAGCCTATTACCCGGTAGAAAAGATTGCCTCTGGCATCATCTCCCGCCAGGGTGTGAACCAGCCCGTTCAGACCGGTATTCTGCCCATCGACGCCATGATTCCCATCGGGCGCGGACAGCGCGAGCTCATCATCGGTGACCGCTCCACCGGCAAAACCGCCATTGCCACCGATACCATGATTTCTCAGGCCCGCCAGAATAAACTGGCAGAGGAAGGCAAGCTGCCCGGCCACCGGCCGCTCTACAGCATCTACGTGGCTATCGGCCAGAAGCGCGCCACCATCTCCCGACTGGTTGCCAAGCTCGAGGAAAGCGGCGCCATGCCCTACAGCATCATCGTGGTTGCCAGTGCCTCCGACAGCGCCGCCATGCAGTACCTCGCTCCCTATGCCGGTTGCGCCATGGGTGAGTACTTCATGGATCAGGGTGAGGATGCCCTCATCGTCTACGACGACCTTTCCAAGCACGCCGTGGCCTATCGCCAGGTATCGCTGATTCTGCGCCGCCCTTCCGGCCGCGAGGCCTACCCCGGCGACGTGTTCTACCTGCACAGCCGCCTGCTGGAGCGCGCAGCCCGCATTAACTCCGAGGGTGGCCGTAAGGGTGGTTCGTTGACGGCGCTTCCCATCATCGAGACTCAGGCCGGTGACGTATCTGCCTACATTCCCACGAATGTGATTTCCATCACCGACGGTCAGATATTCCTCGACACTGACCTCTTCTACCAGGGTGTGCGCCCCGCTATCAACGTAGGTATCTCGGTGAGCCGCGTGGGTTCCTCTGCCCAGACCAAGATTGTGAAGAAGCTGGCCGGCTCCGTGAAGCTCGACCTTGCCCAGTTCGAAGAGCTGCAGGCCTTCGCCCAGTTCGGCTCAGACCTCGATGCCAACACCAAAGCCAAACTCGAGCGCGGACGCCGCATCGTCGAACTCTTCAAGCAGGGACAGTATGACCCCAAGAGTCTCGGTATCGAAGTCATTGACCTCTACGCCATCCAGAAAGGCTACCTCGACGACGTAGCTGTTGACAAAGTGCAGAAAGTATGCCGCGACATGGAAGAAGAGGCAACCACCAACAACCCCGAACTGCTGGCAGCCATCGAGAGCAAGAAGGAGCTCACTCCCGAAATCGACGAGCAGCTCAAGAAGTTCATGACTTCCTTCAAATCCCGCCTGACGAAGTAACCCCCCATGGCTAACCTCAGAGACATCAAGCGCCGCATTAAGTCGGTACGCAACACATCGCAGATTACAAAAGCGATGCAGATGGTTGCGTCTGCCAAGATGCGTCGTGCGCAGGATCTGGCACTCAAGGGACGCGAGTACATGAGCTCGCTCGCCCGGGTGCTCAGCCACCTGCAGGAAAGCATCAGCAACGCCAGCTCACCGCTCATGGAGGAGCGCGAGAGCGGGCGCGAGCTCATCATCGTGGTGAGTACCGACCGTGGGCTCTGCGGCGGGTTGAACTCCAACCTGCTCAAAGAGGTACTGACCACCTGCCCGGCGGACGCTGATTACATGACTATCGGCAGCAAGCTCAACTCACAGCTCACCCGCTGCGGGCGCAGTCTGGTGGCCACCTTCTCGCTGGGCGATACGGTGGAGGAAGCCGAACTCAAACCCATCTTCGACTTTATCCGCAAGGGCTACACCGAGGGGAACTACAAGAGCGTGCGTGTGATTTACCAGAAGTTCATCAACATCATGGTACAGCGCCCTCAGAGTGCTAACCTGCTCCCCATCAGGCGCCAAGACCTCATCAATGTAGCAGAACAGGAGCCGACTGCCGGCGCGGCGGCAGACTTCTTGCTCGAACCCTCGCCGGCAGCCCTGCTCCGCTCCATACTGCCGCTCTATTTCGGACACCTGCTGGTGCAGATGATACTGGAGGGCAAAGCAAGCGAACAGTCCGCCCGTATGGTGGCAATGAAGGCTGCCACAGAGAACGCCAAGACCCTCATCGGCGAACTGACACTGGAATACAACAAGGCCCGCCAGACCCAGATTACCAACGAACTACTCGAAATCACCACCGCCATGAAGGCTATGGAGTAATCCCGTGCCGACAACCATTTTCAATTACACAATACAACTTCTTAACACTCTCACTTCTCAATCATGAACACAGGTAAAATCGTGCAGATTATCGGCGCCGTGGTAGACGTCGACTTCTCCCAGTCCGAAATGCCCGCCATCTACAACGCCCTGACCGTTGACTACGTGGTGGAAGGCGAGCCCAAACAGCTGGTGCTCGAGGTAGAACAGCACCTTACCGACGGCTGGGCACGCACCGTCGCCATGAGCGCAACGGACGGTCTGAAGCGCGGCATGGAAGTGGTCGACACCGGGGCTCCCATCTCTGTACCGGTTGGCCCGAAAGTACTCGGCCGTATCTTCAACGTACTCGGTGAAACTGTAGACGAAAAAGGGCAGCTCGACGGTGTAAAGCGTTACCCGATTCACCGCGAGGCTCCTACTCTCGAAGAACAGGCTACCTCTTCGGAGGTGCTGGAGTCCGGCATTAAGGTCATTGACCTCATCTGCCCCTTCCTGAAAGGTGGCAAGGCCGGTTCGTTCGGTGGTGCCGGCGTAGGCAAGACCGTGCTTATCATGGAGCTCATCAACAACATCGCCAAGGCTCACTCAGGGCTCTCCGTCTTTGCAGGCGTGGGCGAACGCACCCGCGAAGGCAATGACTTCTACATGGAAATGAGTGAGTCGGGCGTTATCGACCAGGCCAACCCGGAGAACTCCAAGGTGGCGCTCGTATATGGTCAGATGAATGAGCCCCCCGGTGCACGTCTGCGTGTGGCGCTCTCCGCGCTGTCGATGTCCGAATACTTCCGCGACGAAGAGAACCGCGACGTGCTGCTGTTCGTCGACAACATCTTCCGTTTCTCGCAGGCCGGTTCCGAGGTGTCCGCTCTGCTCGGGCGTACCCCCTCCGCCGTGGGTTACCAGCCCAACCTGGCAGAAGAAATGGCCGGTCTGCAGGAACGAATCACCTCCACCAAGAAGGGGTCCATCACCTCGATGCAGGCTGTGTATGTGCCCGCAGACGACCTGACTGACCCTGCCCCGGCCACTACATTCTCGCACCTCGACTCTACCGTGGTGCTCGAACGCGCACTGGCCGCCCAGGGTATTTACCCCGCAGTGGACCCGCTCGCTTCGACCTCCAAGGCTCTGGCTCCGGAATTGGTGGGCGAGGAACACTATCGCGTAGCCCGTGGCGTGCAGCAGACTCTGCAGCGCTACAAGGACCTGCAGGATATGATTGCTATTCTGGGTATGGATGAACTTTCTGACGAGGACAAACTGACGGTAAGTCGCGCCCGCAAGATTCAGCGTTTCCTCTCCCAGCCCTTCAGTGTGGCAGAGGTGTTCACCGGCATCAAGGGTCAATATGTACCCGTAGCCGAGACTGTTCGCGGTTTCGGCGAGATTCTGGATGGCAAGTGGGACAACGTACCCGAGGGTAACTTCTACATGAAGGGCGGTATCGACACCGTAGAGAAAGAGTAATAACCATGGCTCTGAATTTCAGAATTATCACCCCCATACGCACGGCTCTACAGGCAGAGGTGAGCTCCATTCGCCTGCCTGCTGTGACGGGCGAGATGGAGATTCTGCCCGGACACGCAGATTTGATAGCAGCAGTCGACAACGGTGAGCTCATCTACAAGCCGGTCGGCGCCGAAGCGCAGAGTCTTTTCGTGGGTGGCGGCTTTCTGCAGATTGAAAAGCAGGATGTGCTGCTCGTGACGGATACCGCGCTGGAGGCAAGCGAGATTGACCCCTCAGCCGTAGAAACGGCCATCGAGCGGGCTCAGCAGGCTCTGCGCAACAGTGGCACCGTGCTCTCTCGACAGGAACAAACCTACCTGGCCGCTCAGCTTGCCAGGCAGCTTTCCATGCTGGAATACAGCAGGAAAAAGAAAAACCGGAGCTGAGTATTGCAGGTCTCCATTTTCAACAGCGAACCCAATCAGTTCGCTGTTTTTTTTCGCCCCGGCACTGTCACACTCACCGCTTGCAATGCCCATACGCAGAGAGTAGAATATCACGAAAGACATGAGACGTATACTCCCCATACTGGCTCTTGCCATACTGACCCTGAGTGCGGCCTGCACCCGGCTGTACCAACCTACCGGTAACGGTGCAATCCCGGAAACCGCCCCAACAGAGCAGGAACTGCGCCGCTACGTGACCACACTGGCAAGCGATATCGGTGAGCGTAACCACTACCACCAGGCAGCCTATAACCGGGCAGCTGACTATATCGCTGCTGAGTTTGCCCGTATGGGTTACAAAGTCAATCGCCAGACCTACACCATCCCGGCAAAAGAGAAATACAAAAGCGCGGCCGGAAAAACAGCCGTGAACATAGAGGTTCGCAAGCCCGGCACAGATCCGGCAGCCCCGCAAGTTGTAATCGGCGCTCACTACGACACTCGCGTAGGCATGGAGAAGTGGAATGTTCACGGGCCGGTCATCGAGGGGAAGACCGGCACACCTGGGGCAAATGACAATGCCTCGGGCGTAGCTGCCCTGCTTTGCCTGGCTCGCAGGCTCAAAGATGTTCCCACGAAAAACGGCATCATCTTCGTGGCGTACGCAAATGAGGAAGCTCCTTTCTTTCAAACCGAGCAAATGGGCTCGCTCGTGCACGCCCGCTCGCTGGTGAAGGAAGCGGGCGGCGCTGATAACATAGCCGGTATGATGTCGCTGGAAACACTGGGAATCTACTCACCCCGTGTGAACAAAAAACGCCGCAGCGCCGTAGCGGGAGCATTGGTGGGTCTGCATGACCGCTGTGATTATGTAGCATTTATGAGCACGAACCGTTTTATGCGCAACAATGACGGTCGGGACTACTCCCGCAAGTGTGCGGAGCTCTTCGCCTCTGTCAGCCGTTTTCCGGTGCGTTCCCTGGTATTCAGCTACCTCACGCGCGGTATAGCCTGGTCAGATGACTGGTCCTATATGAAAGAAGGTATACCCTCCTTTGCCATCACCGACACGGCCTATATGCGCTGTGACGATTACCACGAAACCAGTGACACGGCGGACAAACTCGACTACCGCGAGTTCGCTGAGGTCGTACTGGGATTGGAGTCCATGCTCCGCAAGCTCTGCAACTGACGCGCCCCCTCCCCCGCATGCTTACTCTGCGTCAGCTGGCCGTGCAGGCCCTCAGCAATCTGCCCGTACAGGGGCAGACGACCATGGCCATAGATGCCGGAGCGCGTGCCATATTGCGCGAGTGGATGCTTGCCGCCCGCCGTGGCGGCGCTACCACCACCCCTGAGCCCCCCACTGCAGAGCATCAATCGACAGAACACCATACTCGCCCCACTGCCAATCTGCAAACGGTCGAGCAAAAACTCGACTGGCTGCGGGAAAAGGCAGCGAACTGGCGAGCAGCCCGCGCACTGGGAACCTTGCGGGATACCATGGTATTCGCAACCGGCGATCCGCACGCCCGGCTCATGCTGGTGGGCGAAGCCCCGGGCTATGAGGAAGAACAGCAGCAGGAACCCTTTGTCGGCCCCGCCGGGCAGAAACTCACTCAAATTCTCTCAGCCATGGGGCTGGGCCGCTCACAGGTTTACATCTCCAACATCTGCAAATTCCGCCCATCCATGGGGCCGCAGCAGCGCACGGCAAACCGAGCTCCGAGCGATGAAGAAATAGCTGCATGCCTGCCCATTATCCAGGCTGAAATACGCGCCATACAGCCCACCTGCATCGTATGCCTAGGCGGAACTGCAGCGCGGGGTCTGCTGGGGCACGCGGCCAGTGTGGCCAGTCAGCGCGGCAACTGGTTCGATTGCCAGGGCATACCGACCCGTGTAACATACCACCCCAGCTATCTGCTGCGCAATGACACACTCACCGCACGCCGGGCCGTGTGGGAAGATATGCTGGCCGTCATGCACAAACTCGACATGCCTATTTCACCAAAACAGCTCAACTACTTCAAGTGAAAAGTCACCTTCTCCTCCCCTTTTCTACGGCGCTGCTGCTCTGTGCATGCAGTGTGAACGATACTCCGAAACTTGCTGCCCGCGCAGCAGAGGGAGACCCCGCAGCATGCTACGAGTACGGCCACCGACTGCTTACCGGTAAAAAAGTACAGCAGGACAGAAAACAAGCGCTCAACTGGCTTCACCGAGCGGCCGAAAAAGGCAACATTCGCGCAGCAGCTGCTCTCGGAGCCTGCTACACACATGCCCTCGGAACCAAACCAAACACCAAACTGGCACGACAATGGTACAAGGTCGCAGCAGAAGCCGGGCACCCTTACGCCCAACTCGAACTTGCTGAGCACTACATGAAAGTTACTCCGCAAGATCCGGCACAGGCTGTCACCTACATACGCTACGCTGCCTTGCAGGGCTCAGCAGAAGCAGCCTTCCTCATGTCGATGGTATTTGCGCAAGGAATTGGTGTACCAGCTCACCAGGGGATTGCCCTGGGCTGGCTGGCCAACGCTGCCGAACTCGGGCACGAGCAGGCTCTTGCCATCCTGCGCGATCTGGCGGATTCGCAGAAATAGCTCCCTGCCCGGCCAATCTCAGCAAAGTGAGTGCCTCTCGATACTCTCTCTCATTATTTCATTTTCTACCGATATGCCAATCGGTAGCGACTATTCAGCAGCCATGTGGCAGCACGGGCGCCGCTCCAGCCCGAACAATAAAAAAGCCGCTGAGCAGACCGGAAAATCGGTGCGCAGCTCAGCGGCAATTGGTTATGGCTGATGTGTCAGCCGTTGATGGTGGGGATTCTTCCATAAAGGCGAATCTGTTAATTATCAGCGGCGACCATGGCGGTTATACTTACGGGCGACAACGTGGCGGCGATTATCGTGGTGGCAGCAATCGTGCTTGTGCAGGTCACGCTTCTTCACTACCTTCTTCTTAACAACCTTCTTATGGGATGCATGGTGGCAGCAGTCATCTTTCTTTACGACATGTACCTTGCCATTTGAGAGGTTGAGATTCACGGATACGTTTGCGGCGCTTGCCTGTGCGCTGACCATACCCAGTACCATCACGGCCAGAGCGGCCATCTTCACGAATTGTTTTTTCATTTTTCTGTGTCTTTCTATCTGTTTGTTGTTGCGGGCCTCGGTGTGGCCCTCTGTTTGTGTAGACACAGGTCCATTCAATTTTGTTCAAAGAAAGTTTTATTTTTGTAAATTTTATCTGTTTTTAACATTATTTTTTAATCGAGGTAGCCTGTTCGCTCGGCGTATCGGAGGGCCAATTTTTCTGCGAAATGGTATTTATCGTAGTAGCGTACAGGCTGAGGTTCAGTACATTCCGCAACCATCTGCTCGTATTCCCAGGGGAGCAGGCCGGAGTCAAAGATATCAATATCATCGAAAAGGGCCTCACAGCGGCGTTCGTTCAGGATATCGGACACGACCTCCCGCTCCGCCTGAGAAAGCGGCGCGAGGCGTTCCCGACCTCCATCATCAGGTTTATAGCAGAGATGGAAGAAGATGGAATCATTGCAAAGGTAGTAGGGTCGCTGGATAATCAAGCGAAGGTAAGCGGGAATCAGGTAGCAGAACGCGAGCGGCTCCAGGTAAGAGAGGCAATCTTCACAGGCACGCAGTAGCTCCGGGGAAATGGCTTGCCAGTACTGGCGCGGCGTGGGGTCGTTCGCATTGATGTGCTCTTTCACCTTTTGGGGGCGATAGTCATCTTCCGCAAAACCGCCGAGCAGCAGGTCAACCCGGGGAGGACAGGTGCGCGTGCGGAAGGCAGACTCCAGCCGATTCAGCAGCTCCTGCCAGCGGGGAGTGAGTTCACGAATGGGGTGTTCAGCCAGCAACTCGCGAGACTCGCGGATAAAACCGGCTATATACTTCTCATGACGCTCAAGCTCTGATTTTTCCCATTTATCCAGAGTGGGTAGCTTTGGCATGGTAAGAGGAAGAAAGCCACCTGCTCCGCCAGGAGAACAGGTGGCATGAGTGAAAAATCAGCGGGTCAGCTGGTGACAGGCCTTGACCGTATTTGCCATGAGCATGGCGATGGTCATGGGACCCACGCCACCGGGAACGGGGGTGATGGCGGAGCACTTGTCCTTCACAGCCTCGTAATCCACATCGCCAACAATGCGGTAGCCACGCGGGCGAGTAGAATCGGGTATGCGGTTGATGCCTACATCGAGCACCACGGCGCCCTCTTTCACATAGTCAGCCTTCACCATCTCGGGTCGACCGACTGCCGCCACGATAATATCCGCCGTGCGGCAAAGCCCCGGCAAATCAGCCGTGCGAGAGTGGGCAATGGTCACGGTGGCATTCGCCTTCTTGCTCACCAGCAGGTTGGCCATGGGCTTGCCGACAATCAGGCTGCGGCCTATCACGACGGCATGTTTGCCGGCGGTGGGTATGCCGTAGGCCTTCAGCAGCTCCATGCAGCCGAGCGGCGTGCAGGGTACGAAACCTTCTTCATCCTCCAGCACGAGCTTTGCCACGTTGGCGGGGTGGAATCCATCCACATCCTTGCGCGGGTCGATGTTGAGGATGACGGCCTCCTCATCAATATGCGGCGGGGGCGGGCTCTGCACCAGAATACCGTGTATACGCTCATCGGCATTCAGCTGGTGAATGAGCTCCACGAGCTGCTCCTGCGTGGTATCGGCGGGCAGCTCCCACTTCTGGGAGTAAAGCCCCAGTTCTTCGCAGGCGCGCACCTTGGAGCCGACGTAAACCTGAGAGGCGGGGTCTTCACCCACCAGAACAACAGCCAGACCGGGAGTCTTGCCCTGAGCTTTCAGTTCCGCAATCTCAGCTGCGAGCCCTTCGCGTATTTGGCGGGCTACTTCTTTACCGTCAATAATGGTTGTTGGCATAAACTTTATTTCTATTCGTCGATTTCAAGCGGTCCGAAGTCCGGGCTACCGTGAGCGAGGGCCTGCTCTACCATGCGGCAGTACTCCTCCTGCTGCTCGTCGGTAATATCCGCCGGAACATAAATCTTCTTGCCCCAGGTGATGGTTACTTTTGAAAAGGGCTTGGGAATGACAAAACCATCCCAGGCTTTCCCGATTCTCCAGTACGATGAGTAACTGATACAAGCCGGAATGATGGGATATCCACTCATGGAAGCCAGACGTACCACACCGGGGCGACATTTGTAAATGGGGCCCTTGGGACCATCCGGCGTGATACACATGCAGCAGCCGTCCTGCAACTCGCGCACCATATCCCGGAACCCTGCCGCCCCACGTCGGTGGCTCGAACCTCTTACTGCACGCATGCCGTAATCCTTCGCCACGGTAGCAAGCATGGCGCCATCTTTACTGGCGCTGGTGAGCATGCTCATGGGCAATTTCCCCTTGACCACATACCGGTACACATGGCAGGGGGAAAATACGCGGTTGTGCCAGAGCGCGATGATACACTGGTAATCCCCCCACGGGTCATCCGGTCCGTTCAGGTTAACGATTTTCTTGCGCATGGTACTGCACACCCCGGCTATGAGAGCCCAGACCAGATGTCCTACGGGCACCGTCCACCATTTCTTTCTCACTTCTGTGGCCTTTGACATACGCAATAAACGATGATGATTGTGTTATTATTTAGCAATGGGGAAAATTGAGCTATCCACCGGCCCGAGCAAACCGCCATCCTGCGGCATAGCAGCACCGCCGAAGGGATTGGGAGAGGGCGCGAACGGGTCATCCTGTTTCTGCTCGAAGGGATTTCCGCTATTGTTCGGCTTAGCAGAGGGAGTGGGAGCTTCCTGCTGAGGGGTGTCTTCCGCAGCCGGTTCGGGCATAGGAGTTTCACCGGCCGGCATATCCGCAGCAACCTTTTCAGCAAAGGCATCCACGTCGATATTCTCGAAGGGAGTGCGGGCGGGTCTGTCGCGGCGCGCCACATCGGCAGCGGCCTCAAGCTCATTTATGTTATCTGTGGGGGCATTTGCCGCCCCACTCAAGCGAGTGCTGACCCAGGCCGTGGAGCCGTCATCTCGGAAAAGCGGGTCGGAATTACCATCAGGATATTCTACATAGGTAAGCAACGACGGTATACCGTAATTGAGTGAACCACTGATTTCATTCGCAGAATTCACTGTGATATCACCACTCATGGAAATCAAATCCATCTCCGTGAAATCCCCCTCTTCGAAAGTCAGGCGCAAATCCCCGCCATTGTGGGTGAAATCCACACGGGCGCGTGAAAGTTTGAGCGGCAGATACGCCTTGCGTTTGACCGGCTCGATATGCTCCATCATCGCCATCAACGCAGGTAATGTGGCAACTTTCACATCCCGAAGCCAGAAACGACCACTGAACTCGGGTCTCTCCGCGCAGAACGGCAGAACTATCGTCCCGGTAGCCACGGCCTTTTCTTCCTCATTGTCCTGGGTTCGAGCAGAGATTACCCTGTCAAAACGCCCCATCGAAAAATCAGAAAACTCAATTCCGTCGGACTTGAGCTCCAGGGGTGAATCCAGAGCAGCGTTATCCATGAGGTGGCCGGCAATCTCAAGATATGAAGCAGAGTGTTTATCCTGTTGACGGGCGACATCCGGGGTGAGGCGCAAGCGGATATTCTCAATAGCGAGAGGCGAAATATAAGCCCTGCCGGAAAGAATCTCCGTGGGGCGCCAGCCATTCATGCGGAATGTACCACCTTCAAGTGTCAGGACTCGAGAATCCTCTGAGCGACCGGGGAAATACAAGTAAGCCCTGCTATGCTGTATGGCTACAGCGGCTGCATTGGCAGCACCATACACACATGAGAAATCCGCACACTGCATGCGCTTAATGTGCCAGATTTCCTCCCCCTGCCAAGAGGGAACGGATACTTTCCTGGCGGTCGTCGGTATGGTCAGCATGGTCCGCCCAATCTTGAGCTCCTCTGTCTTCAACCTGCCGGTGAAAAATGATGACGCTGCAAGCTCACAGCTGAGCTCGCTCATCTCAAGGCGTTCCACCATCATCCCCTCGGGGAATTCGGCAATAACATTGGCCACCTTCAGTTCCAGACCCTGCAGCTCAGCCCCGACTAATTGCACACGCTGAGCGCCAAGAGCATGACAGATGTTTTCGGAGAGTTTGTCGTAGTACTCGCGGGATGAGAACTGGGAGAAGCGGAACGCCAGCACCCCAGTCAGCCCCCCCAACAGAAGAAGCACAACCAAAAGCCCATAGACAAACTGACGGCGCCCCCGCCTTTGCTTCTCTTCGCGAGTTACCATCACCTTTCGCTTTTTTACCACGCGAATCGCTTTGGTGCCATCCGCGCGAACCACCACCTCGCGCTTCTTTTCCCGGGAGGGATGCTCGGCATTAAGCTGGTTGATGATATTCCTAACCTGTGAATCGCGATCGGTCTCGCTGGTGTACTTCTCGTCTTCCGTTTTTCCCATGTATTTTATATTTAATTATCTGTACTCATATAGGGGCGCTCGCCGGTCACCACATCACGGCCTGTCGGGTCGACCACATCCACTTTGGCAAAGTAAAGCAGAGCCTTGCGCTTCTTCTGCTCGCCCTCAGAACGGAAAAGACGCCCCACAAAAGGAAGGTCTCCCAGCACGGGCACCTTGTCCTCAAATCTTACCACGCTTGCCTCTTTCAAACCACCCATAACAATCACACTGCCGGGAACCACGGTAATCTTGGTATTTTCTACATAGCGCTTAATCATGGGCTGAAGAATGTAGTTCGGGTTGAGCTGGAAGAAGGTAATCTCGCCCCCGTTACCGGCCCACATAGCACTGTTGATAGGTGTACCCCAGTTAATGAAGCCCTCGAACTCATTTGTTGTTGTCGTCAGAGCCAGGGTAACGAAACGGCCGTTCTCCGATATTTCTGCGCTGTGAACCTGGAGAATGGTGCCAATACCGCCTATGGTATCCTCCGTCATACCGAAGCGAACAAAGTCTGACGGCGTGGCACCGCTGGCAGTCATGGCCATACTGCTGGAGTTCCGATTATTGCCGTTATTGTTGTTATTATAACCACCACCGCTGGAGACGGACATGACCTCGGGCGCCTCCCAGGTTTCCGGGAAGAAAAGCTCGTTCACATTGGCAAAGACGACCTGCTCCTCAGCACCCGGGCTGAATATGAGACGGGGGTTGTGCAGAACATCTACCCCCTTGCGCTGGGAGAGACCTCGCATCATCATCGTGACATCGACGGATTTCCACACACCGCGTATACCGAAAATTCCCGGGGAGTACTGGCTGTGGACACCTCTGAAGTTATTTACAGAACCACTGCTGATCAGGTTCTCCATGGCGGTGCTGCCGGTAGAAAACACCTGTTTTCCGCTGCGCAGACCGCTGGTCAGCGAGGGGGTTTGCTGCTTGCCCTGCTCACCGATGAACCCTTCGAAAACAGGCATACCGGTTGCGGTCGAGGCGAGTTCATCGCCGCCACTCGCATACACATTGTCACCCAGGCTCACATTGAGCAGCCAGTCAAAGCCCAGTTGCTGCAAATCATCTTCAGCCACCTCCATAACAATCACATTGAGCACAATCTGTCGTTCCTCCTCAATGGGTACGCTGAGAATCTCCTGTATATCCTCAAGATTGTGTGCTGTATTGCGCACAACCAGGCGGCGGGTGGAGGCCGAATAGCGGGCGGTCGCGCCATCAGGGAATGAAACCCCGAGACTCTTGAGCACCTGCACCGGGTTCACACGACGCACAGCCATACTGCTGCCGGCATCATCAAACGCCTCTTCGTCCTCATCGTCGCTGCCTTCATCCTCACGCGGATCAAAGAAGTGCGGCGGCACGTTGAAAGTGCGCTCTATCATGGGACCGAAATCCTTGCCGGAGTAGGTCAGCTCCACACCTGTGGGGGTATAATAGTAGCTGACGCCCAACTGACTCACCAGCAAATCAAGAATTTCCTTCACTGAAACCTCGGAAAGATTCAGCCGCACGGTCTGATTCATCAACTCCTTGTATGCGGGAGATTCAGGAGAGCCGAAATTGGTGGTCAGGTTGATGTGACGCTCGGCACGTACGCCGTTGCTCTCAAATCGGGTAATCTGGTTCTGCAGAGCTTCCACAACATCCGTGATGGGAGCATCATCGAAAATAATGGTAGGCAGCACCATTTCTGACAGACGATTGGCATATTCCGTCTGCAGTTCCGCATCGATACCCGGGGAGAAGCTTTCCTCTGTAGCCCGGTCCTCCGGTGCTCCCTCCGTTACGCTTTCTTCCCACATAGCGTCAACATCCGAAAGCATCTTGGCGCGATTGGAGTTGCGAGCACTCTTGTAGTATTGAATTTTCTGACGACGTGCAGCTGCCATACCCTGCTGAGCCGCCGTATTGTAAGGGTCAATTTTCAGAATGCTGCGGAAGGTATTCTCGGCATCATCGAACTTACCAAGGTCAATCTGGCCGTACCCAAGGGAAAGCAAGCGGGTAACCTCTTCAACATCAGCACCATGCTGCGGAGTCAGCGCAGGATTGTGGCGCACAGGGTCCGAGGTATAGATAAGCTCCTGCTCGGCGCGCTTGTTATTGGGTGCAAGCTTAATAGCCTCCTGCAGGAAGGATATAGCCTCGTCATAGCGCCCAACAGTGCGGTAATCCATAGCCTTGGCGATGAGAGCATCCGAAAGACTCAGACGGATAAAGTCGGCAAATCTGGCATTATCTGCCGAATCCGGCAGGGTATTAAGAGCATCGCGATAATGCTCAACAGCCTGGCTGTAACGCTTAGCCTGATAGGCCAGACGAGCCTCCTGAACAAGCTGACGGGCATCGCGCGCAGCCATTCGGCGTTTGGCTACCTCAACAGTTTCCGGCTGTTGGGCATACATACAGGGCGCCAGGGAGAGAGTCCCCATGGCTAACAGCGAGAAAATGGCAGTACGAGAAAACGGTCTCATCATGGTAAGTGCGTTTATCATACCAGATTAAGAACGCAAAGTCACTCACAAAGTGAGGCACAGTCAAAAAAAGCCAAAAAAAGCAGCGCTTTTTGCCCGGCATTCGGGCAGAAGCGCTGCGAATATGATACTGCGGTCACAATCAGGAAACCGTGGTATCAAGGAAACCCTTGATGCAACCTATACGCGTGGGGTGGCGCAACTTGCGCAGAGCCTTAGCCTCAATCTGACGTATACGCTCGCGGGTCACATTGAACTGACGACCGACTTCCTCCAGAGTGCGGGGGTTACCGTCTTTCAGACCGAAACGCTGTTCAATCACAGCACGCTCACGTTCGTTGAGAGTGTTGAGCACACCGGAAAGTTTCTCGCGCAGAGAGTTGAATGCTGCACCATCCATGGGATTTTCGGCGCTCTTGTCCTCCAGGAAATCGCCGAAGGAAGTATCATCCGAATCACCAACCGGTTGCTGCATGGAAATGGGCTGCTGAGCCATCTTGAGCACACTGCGCACGCGCTCCACCTGCATACCGCTCTCGGCAGCAATTTCATCGGGCGTGGGTTCGCGCCCCAGATCCTGCACGAGTTTCTTCTGCACACGCATGAGCTTGTTGATTGTCTCTATCATGTGCACAGGAATACGGATAGTGCGAGCCTGGTCTGCAATAGAGCGGGTGATTGCCTGGCGAATCCACCACGTCGCGTAGGTCGAGAATTTGTAACCACGGCGATACTCAAACTTCTCCACGGCTTTCATCAGCCCCATGTTACCCTCCTGAATGAGGTCGAGGAACGCAAGTCCTCGGTTGGTGTACTTCTTGGCAATGGAAATCACCAGACGAAGGTTCGCCTCAATCATCTCCTTCTTGGCAGCCTTGGCCTCTTTCATAGATTCCTTCATGGCCTGATAATTTTCCAGGAAGTCACTGATAGGCATCCAGAGCTGAACCTCCAACTCGGTTATTACATCCTTATAATCCTTATTATCGTAATCACCTTCGTACTGACGGCGCAACTTCATCACGCGCTGACGAACCTCGCGCATGCGTGCCACAAAGTCCTCATAAACTTTACCTTTGAAGCAGAACTTACGGTACAGAGCATCGAGCGATTCCAGCAGAGTATTAAACTCCTTCTGGGCGGCCTCCACCCCCTTGTTACGGCGGCGAGCCCTCCGCAGGTTGTTATATGCAATCTGGGCGTCGTCGTGCAGTTCATATATTTTATTGATAAGGGGTTGAATCTCCTTGAAGTACTGTTCACGATGGTCGATATTCTTATCTGCGACCACTCGATCAAAGCGCTCCTTATTCTGCAGCACTCGCTGAGCGGTCTCAAGATACAGCATCGAAACGATGCCGAATTTATGCAGACGGTTCTGCAGATCATTCTCTGCGTGGTCAATACGAATCGAGAGACTGACTTCCTGCTCGCGCTTGAGGAGGTCCTTCTGCCCCATCTGCTTGAGGTACATGCGAACGGGGTCATCCAGAATATCGAGCTTGGCCTCCATCTTTTCAGTTTCGTCCTCCGCGCCGGATTCCTCCAGTCGCTTACGCTCGCTGTAGTTGTCGACGTCGGAGGCATCGATGATGGCGAAGTTCATATCACGCAGACGCTCCATGATTTCCTCGTGGTCAGCGGGGTTAATCATGTCGTTGGGCAACACGTCATTGATATCGTCGTAGGTAAGATACCCCTGCTCCGTAGCCAGAACGATAAGTTCACGTACCTTTTCCTGCACGACGGGAGTATCGACCAGACGACCGCTCTTTCCCTTATGGTTCTTAATGTCAGCAAGAGAGATTGGGGCAATAACGGCAGATTCATCGCGCACCTCGATACCGATGGAGTGTAAACGCTCGAAGAGTCGCTCTGTATCCTGCTCTTCATAACCATCCATCGGCAGAGATGAGAAAATATCATCGTCTGTCACATAGCCATTATTTTTCTTGGCAATGTTGAGGAGATTCTTAAAAGCCGTTTTCAGCGTAATATCGTCAGGGAAGAAATCCTGCAGCTCCTTCGATGAAACTCGCGGGGGGGTATACGTATTCTTGCGACGTGAACCGGATCCCCCCTTCTTGCGGGAATTCGACTCAGCCTCTTCTGCGAGCGCTGCTGCCACCTCCAATTCCACGGCTCGCCTTTCATCATCAATGATAGATTTCTGCACATCCGACTCCTTGGCGGGAGCCTTCTTGTCCTTCCCGGCGGTTTGCGGGGTGGTCTTGGCAGCAGGTTTTGTTGCGGATTTTGCTGTCGGCTTCGCGGCGGGCTTGGTCGCTTGTTTCGCAGCAGACTTCGTTGCGGTTTTGGCAGAGCCCCCGGTCGTCGCCTTTGCAGCAGCGCCAGAAGGTTTCGCGGCAGTTTTCGACGAGGCCTTGGCTACAGTTTTCGCCTTCTTCTCAGCAGGTGCTGCGGCAGTTACCTTGCCGGTCTTGCTTTCAGGACTTTTCGCTTTGGCTGGTTCCGATTTCTTCTTTGGTGTAGACATGATAGATATCCGTAAAATTTGAGCGATACTCCACCCATTACGCATTTTGTCAAGTATTTAACAAAATGCGTGGTAAGTATATCCCATTATAGAAACGCGTCAACCCCTAAAAGAACATTATGACACACTTTTACAAAATATATAATTATATAAAAACTCTCTTATCGTTTCAACATGAGAGACAAAAGCTATTTTCACAATTGAGTAGGGGGCTTTCGCCCCCTCTCACACCACCGTACGTGCCATTTATGGCATACGGCGGTTTCTCGGCGTGTGATTGGTCCCGGAGCTAATGTTCCTGCCGCAACTCTTTTATCTCTCCTCGCCGGATACCCTGT
>JAZNVF010000096.1:0-23438 GCA_045592685.1 Akkermansia sp.
GCTGACTCCCTACAGACGGATTGCTCCGCAGCGTTTTCACGCTTTAGTAGGGTCTCACCGAATATGACTATGCTACTTTCCTCCCGCGCCGTCTGCATCTACCTTATGGATTCTTGATGATGTATCGGATTTCGGCACTCGCTGCAACCTCGTCCATCCATCCGGCCTTATATGCAATTTCTGTTCGTACAGTCGGGATTTCCCCTCGAACTTCCTTTCCCACGGTTCGTTACCTCCCCGCAGTTGTTCTTCAGGTCTGGGATTCCGCATCATCGCGGCTCCGCGCGGACTTTCACCGCAGTGCGCATATCGCGTCGGTCGTACCCAAAAGAGCCGCAACCTTTCGCAAGGTTGCGGCTCTGACTCTCTCCGTTATTATCACTTACAAAAAACTATTTCCCCAATGCCGCACTCCAGGTTTCGGCCTTAAACCCCGGTATCACCCGCCCTTCTGCCGTCACAAGCAATGGACGCTTCACTAACATGCCGTCCGTTGCCAGCAGGGCAAGCATTTCCTCTTCGCTCATCTCCTTCAGGCGGGCAGATAGGTTCAATTCCCGGTACTTCGTGCCGCAGGTATTGAAAAACTTTTTCAACGGCAAACCACTCGATTGCCACCACCTCCGCAGCTCATCCTCGCCTGGGGCTTGCTCAACTATGTCACGCCCCGTGTACTCAACCCCCTGCTCCTGCAGCCAAACCCGCGCCTTCCGGCACGTGCTGCACTTCGGATACTCGATAAACTGTGTGTTCATGACTTTTAATTACCATATTTCCTATAGTTTTGCAAGACTTTTTTTAAAAAAAATTGACAAAAAGGAAGAAAAGCGCGAATCCAGCCGCTCGGGGCAGGATGTTTAAGAAAAGCGAGAGAATCATGACAAATGCAACCCACTGTAGCATAATATATGGCACTGAATCCCACTTGACGCCCCCACAGATTGTGGTAATATGAGCGGCATGAGATGCGTTCAATGCGGCTACAAGGAAGACAAGGTAATCGACTCGCGCACGTCGAAAGACGGCACGTGTATCAGGCGGCGTCGCGAGTGCATACGCTGCCAGTACCGCTATACGACCTATGAGCAGATAGAGCGCACAGAGCTACGGGTCGTGAAGCGAGACAATGTACACGAAGCCCTGAACCGCGAAAAGATACTGCGCGGCATGATAAAAGCCTGCGAAAAGCGCCCGGTGAGCATGGATCAGCTCGATATTGCGGCAGATGAAATAGTGGCAGAACTGCACCGGGATCACCAGCGGGAGGTACCCTCGACCATTATCGGCATGAAGGTGATTGAGAAATTACAATCGATTGATCCCGTGGCTTATATACGCTATGTATCCGTATACCGCCAGTTTGCTAATGTGGATGAGTTTATCGAACTCATCAAGCGGATGGAGCGCAAGAGTCTCAACGACCCCCTGCAACGCAAACTTTCTTTCTGATGATTTCATTCAAGAACAATCGCCCGCTGCTGCAGAACGGCTACTGCGTGTTCTCAGATTACGACCTGGCCTGGCTCGTCAACGTGCTGCAAGAAGCAGCAGAGGCTGCCGGAACAACCCTGCCCTTCAAAGAGGACATTGCAGCCGGCGTGCTGCAATACCTGGAGAATAACTGCCCGCTGCATGCCGTACCGCTCGACTACCTTTTCGACCGCATGCGTAACCTGCTCAACCGCATAGGGCTGCCACTCATCGCCACACACCTGCGCAAACAAACGCCCCCCATCGATATCGAGCTCGATACTCTGGCGGAAGAGTCTCCCTTACCCTTGTTTTTCTATACAGAGCTGCGCCGCCGTATGGACAACCTGCGCGACAAAGGGCTGACAAACTACCACTTCAGCGGCAAGACCCGCTGCAGTTTTGCACTTGGAGACCGCCGCAGGTCCTGCCCGGCTCAGCGACAGGCGCTAGCCGAGCTGAATGCCTATCTGCTTAAGTCACAGGACTGACCCCACATCTGACCACCTGACAGAGGGTGGCATCAGTCGCGTTTCAACGCAGCCTTCAGTTCATCCACTGCAGCAAGCAGCTTGTTGTTCGTGCGCTTAAGGTGCAACAGGCTGATTACCACAATAACCGTAACCAGGGTGAGATAGAGAATCACCCCCCAACAGAGAGCCTGCAGAGAATAGATGGAGTTGGAAATCTTGGGATCGTTTATAACACGGGTCACGATTTTATCCCCTACCTCCTGAGCATACTCGCGCCCCTCCTGTTTATACTGCTCCTTGTACTCGTTGATAAGCTGGTCCACGGCCCCTTTTACAGCTCCGGCCAGCACTTCTGAAAGCGGTTTATCGCCAAGTCCGTCAGCAGTTCCGGTAATAAGAGTACTGACGGCCTCTCGACCGCGGTCACGCCAGGTGCGCTTTTTCGGTTGAGACTCAACCGCCGGCACCTCCCCGGCCTGCTCAGCATTACCATCGTCGTACGTCGAGGCTTCCGACCGACGCTCCTGCTCAGCCTTCAGCGCATGCACCCCCACCTGAAGCAAACCATCAATAAGCCTGTCCGTGCGCTCATCTGCCCTCACCAGGTGCTGACAGAGAGCAGACAACAGAAAAAGAGAAAAGAAAAACTTATTCATGGTGGCATAGTACCATCTGTCACCTGACATTGCAAGTCCAAAGCTCAACGGAAATACAATTTCCATAGCGAGAGCAAGTAGGCATAGTCTTTCTGTTGCACGGCAACATGTAAACATATCTCCTTCGCAGCCACACCACTGCCCCGGATTCATGATGGATTTAGGCTTGCAATTGAACCTCTACAGGTATACAATAGCCGCCATGGACGCCACCACCACTTACCGCGCCTGGGCAGAGATAGACACCGACGCAATGAAGCACAACCTGCGCGTTGTGCAGCGGGTCATGCCCGAGCATAGCCGTATGCCTATCGTGAAGGCGGAGGCCTATGGCCACGGCATCGAGGGTGTGGTGCGCGCACTGGATGACGAAGACATCACCTTCTTCGGTGTAGCCACACCATCTGAGGCTGCGCGAGTACAGGCAGCCGGCTGCAAAGTGCGCCCGTTCATATTGGGCCCCTGTTTCCCGACAGAGCGCGAGGCTATCGTACAGCACAGCTGGCGAGCCGCCCTCTCCAGCGTGGAAGAGGCAGAGCACTTCAACTCCCTCGGCCGCCTGTACAACAAAAAAGTACACCTGCACATCAATGTGGATACCGGCATGGGGCGCGCCGGCGTGCTGCCCCACGAAATCCCCGGCCTGGGCGACAAACTGAAGCAGTTCGAATACCTTAACATCGAGGGCGTGTACTCCCACCTCTCAGCCGCCTCGCAGGACATCACCTTCACCCACCGCCAGATTCGCACCTACGAAGCAGCGGTGAAAGACCTCTCGCATAGCCTGGCACTACCCTACCGCCACCTGTGCAGCAGCGCCGCCGTATTCAACTACAAGGCTCCCAGCACCAACATGGTGCGCCTGGGGCGTATACTCTACGGGTACTCCCCCATGCCCTCACCCTACAACAAGGAGCTGCGCAACACGCTTACACTCAAGAGCCGTGTCACCCTACTGCGCACCCTGCCCGGCAACCACGGCGTATCATACGACCACACCTACATCACCAACGGCGCCACCAAAGTGGCGACCATCGGCATCGGGTTCGGCGACGGCTACCTGCACTACCTCTCCAACACCGGCGCTCGCGTATACCTCAACGGCCATTACTGCCCGGTGCTCGGCCGCATCACCATGGATCAGATTATGGTCGACGTCACCCACGTTGAAAACGTGCAGCCCGGAGATGTCGCCGAAATACTCGGTCCCAACGTGCCGTGGGAGGAACTCACCACCCGCGCCGGCACCATACCGAGCAATATCATCTGCTCCATCTCCGCCCGCGTGCCGCGTGTCTACCTGAACAAAAGCAGCCTTTAAGGCCGCAGCGCCTCCGCAAAGCGGATAAAGGATTCATCGAGAATGGTGCAGGCCTTCTCCACGCCGAAAAACTCACCCACCTCCGTCACCTTGTTCTGCAGGGTCTTGTAAGTGCGGAAGAAGTTCTGAATCTCCTGCAGGTAGTGCGGCGGCAAATCCTCCAGCTTATTGATATGGTCATAGCGGGGGTCACCCACATTCACGGCCAGAATCTTGACATCAGGTTCCCCACAATCAATCATATCCATACCGCCGATAATACGGCAATCCACATAGCACCCCGGGAAGGTAGGTGCCGAGGTAAACACGAGAATATCAAGCGGGTCGCCATCCAGATACACCGTATTCTCCACAAACCCATACTCTGCCGGATAATAAACGGAGGAATACAGCACTCGGTCGAGCTTAATGCGCCCTGTTTTTTCATCCACTTCATACTTATTGCGGCTCCCCATAGGGATTTCGATTCTAGCTTCTACCACTCTCATGATAGTCCATGTTATCAGCCACAACAGCTCAAGTCAAGCAGGAACAAGCAGCGAGAGATGAAAAATGATTTCTTTCGACAGGCGCTTGAGGGCTTACGATTTGCGAATAGAACAAACCGTAAGCCCTCATGGGAAAATCTGCCCGAGAGTCGTTAGTCGGCGAGCTGCTTTTTCCAGAACTCCAGGCGGCGCCCGGTGTTGGCGGGATTCGGCGCGCCGGGGTTAGTGCGCAGGGAGAACGCACGGTCAAGGTTGAAGACGCTGTGCACATCATCACCGTATTCCGGGGAGATTTCGCGGAACTGGTCGAGGGTGAGGTGATTGAGCGGGGTACCGCTGCTCACGGCCACAGCCACGGCGCGACCCACCAGCTCGTGGGCTTGACGGAAGGGAACACCACGGCGCACCAGGTAATCAGCCAAATCTGTAGCCAGCAGCAGCGGGTCGCTCACGGCGGACTCGCAGCGGTCGGGGTTGATGCGCATGGCAGCAATCATCTCGGTGTTCACGCGCAGAGCCAGGCTGACGGTGGCAAAGGAATCGAAGAGCGGCTCCTTGTCTTCCTGCAAATCGCGGTTGTAGGTGAGCGGCAGGCCCTTCACCGCAACCATCACGCTCACGAGGTTACCATACAGACGGCCGGACTTGCCGCGGGTCAGCTCGCAAACATCAGGGTTCTTCTTCTGCGGCATCAGGCTGGAGCCGGTGGTGTGAGCATCGGACAGCGTGCAGTAGCCGAATTCAGCGCTGCTCCACAGCACCAGATCCTCGCTCAGACGACTCAGGTGGGTACCGATGACCGACAGGCAGAAAAGCGTCTCCATGATGTAGTCGCGGTCGGCGATAGCATCCATCGAGTTCTCCGTCACGCTGTCAAAACCAAGCTCGGCAGCAATACCGGCGCGGTCGAGATTGATGGTGGAACCGGCAATGGCACCGGAGCCCAGCGGGCTCACATTCACGCGGCGGCGGCAATCTGTCAGACGTTCCACATCGCGCCCCAGCATTTCAACATATGCCAGCAAATGATGGCCTATAGTCACAGGTTGAGCACGCTGCAGGTGAGTATAACCGGGGATGCGGATTTCAGCATACTCCTCAGCCTTGGTAACAAGGGCGTGCTGCAGATTGCGCAACAACTCGACTGTCGTGTCTATCTCTGCGCGGCAGTACAAGCGGGTATCAGTAGCCACCTGGTCATTGCGCGAGCGGGCTGTGTGCAGCTTGGCTCCGGGAGCCCCAATGCGGCGGGTCAGCTCGCTCTCGATGTTCATGTGCACGTCTTCAAGCTTGATGGACCAGTCGAACTTACCGGCCTCAATATCGGCCTGAATTCCCTTGAGCCCCTGCTCAATAGCATTAAACTCGGCCTGCGTGAGCATACCGGCCCGCAACTGAGCCCGGGCATGAGCAATAGACCCCGCAATATCATGGCGATAAAGTTTCCAATCATACGACACGGATTCACCATACTGTAACACCAGATCGGCCGTAGCCTGAGAAAAACGTCCTGTCCACATAACGCGGGCAGATTACAACAAAACGCCCTTCATTGCAAGCAAAATTGCGCTCTCAGCCATGTTCCCGGCGGCAATTCATACCGGCAGATACGACATCCGCCTTTCCCCGCTCCGCCCTCCAGACTGCACCAAAGCCCCCCCTATTCAACCGCAGGAATTGCGCAGCCGAAGCGAACAAATAGACTATGCCCCGAAAATACGGCTTGCCAAAAGCCGGAAAAAAGGGTATAATACGCGCGAATCCACGCGATATCACTCAATTTATGTCCGGCAACCTCACTTATAAGCAATCCGGCGTCGATACTATCGAGGCACAGTCATTCGTGAACGACATCAGTGCGCACGTTAAGCGCACTCAGAAAAACCGCCAGCTCTGCAACGCTTTCGGGCTGTTTGCTGCGGCGTATGACCTCTCGGCCTACAAGGAGCCCGTCATCGTGACCGGCACCGACGGCGTGGGTACCAAGACAGAAATCCTTTTTGATCTGGATATGCTCGAGACTGCGGGCAAAGACCTGGTGGCCATGAATGTAAACGACATTCTGACCACGGGTGGTGACCCGCTCGTATTCCTGGATTACCTGGGTATCTCCAACCTGGAGGTGGAAAAACCCCGCATTACCCGCCTGGTGGCCGGTATGTGCGATTACCTGGAAAGCTGCAACTGTATTCTGGCCGGCGGCGAAACCGCTGAGATGCCCGGTGTCGTGCCTGAGAACCTTGTCGAGATGGCCGGTTTCAGCATCGGCTGCGTAGAAAAAAGCCAGATGATTGACCCCTCCAAGGTCGAAGTGGGCGATGTGCTCATCGGCTACCCGAGCGATGGCTTCCACGCCAATGGCTGGAGCTTAGTGCGGCGCATTCTCAAGCAAAACCCCGACCTGCTTACCGAGGAAGAACTGCGTAGCCTGCTGGCACCCACGCGCCTGTACCACGATGTAGTGTACGATATGCGTAAGCTCGGCATCACCCCCAAGGCCTATGCTCACATCACCGGCGGTGGTCTGCCTGAGAACCTGGAGCGATTCCTCGGCGAGAAGGGTGCCGACCTCGAAATTCCCTACTGGAACAACGACGCCGTGCAGAAAGTGCTCAGCTTCGTAGACGCCGAAGACCGATTCCACACGTTCAATATGGGTATTGGCTGGGTAGCCATCGTGAAACCCGACCAGGTCGAGCAGGCCTGCACCGCTGGTCCGGGCGGCACCGTCATCGGCACCATGCGCGACGGCAAGGGAATTCACGTGAAGGTTCGCCAGTAAACCATTTACCCCAACAGGATTATGTCAGCAGCAATTCGCCTGCTTAAGCCGCTCTCCTACTTTGCGGAGAAGTATGGTACGCCTGAGTGGGCCTTCAACAAGCTATTCCTACTCATGGAGAAGCAGCATAACCGCGGCCAGGACGGCGCGGGTATTGGCTGCATCAAGCTCAACATGCCGCTGGGCGAGCCGTACATCTTCCGCTCGCGAGACGCCTCAGCCTCAGCCGTAACCAACATCTTCTCAAACCAGCAGCGCAACCTGCGCCGCATGAAAGATGAAGGGCTCATCCGCGGGGCAGATGCCGAGAGCTACAAGCACCATTTCAATTTCGGTGGCGAAGTACTGATGGGGCACCTTCTATACGGCACCAGCGGCACTGTGGCCGAAGAAGGAATATGTCACCCCTACACTCGCCGCACAAACTGGCCCACCCGCACCCTGATGATGCAGGGTAATATGGGAATCACCAACATATCGGAACTGCACCAGAAACTCATTTCACGTGGGCAGCACCCTGTGTTCGGCACTGATATTCAGACCCTCCTCGAAGAAGTCGGTTATTACCTCGACGAGGCTCACACCGACATCTACCGCCAGCTGCGTGACCGCAACGTCGACGGGCAGGAAATCCCCAATATCATCTCAGCCGAACTGGATCTCTACGACATTATCAGCAAAGCCAGTAAGGACTGGGATGGCGGCTACACCATCATGGGTGGTGTGGGCAACGGCGATTTCTTCTGTCTGCGCGACCCGCACGGCATACGCTACTGCTACTACGTGCTGACCGATGAATATCTGGCCGTAGCCAGTGAGCGGGTGCCGCTCATGAGCGTCATGGAAGTAGAGGAGCACGAAGTGAAGGAACTTGCTCCGGCTAACATGATTGTGGTAAAATCCGACGGCAGTGTAACCATAAAAGAATACACCCAGCCGGAAGAGCCCACCCCTTGCTGCTTCGAAGACGTCTACACCTCACGCGGGAATGACCCGGTCATCTATCGTGAACGCAAAGCACTGGGTGCCAACCTGACAGAGCAAGTAGTAGCCAGTCTGGACGGTAACTTCTCGAAGGCAGCCATTACCTTCATACCGAACACGGCAGAGGTATCGTACTACGGTCTGCTCGAAGGCTTGCGCGCCTACCGCCGCAACAAAGTAACCGAGGCGATGATAAAGGCCTACCGCGACGGCACCATGAGCGAAGAACTCATCAATGAGCTGATACTGCGCCGCTGGCCCCGCGCCGAAAAGATAGCGCACAAGGATATCAAACTGCGCACCTTCATCTCAGAGGAAAGCAGCCGCAAGCAGCTTGCAGCTATGGTGTACGATCTGACCTACGGCGCCGTGAACAGTGATGAAGTGCTGGTCGCTATCGATGACTCCATCGTGCGCGGCACAACCCTGAAAATGAGCTTGCTGCGACTGCTCGCCCGCACCAGTGCACGCAAAATCGTCATCGTCTCCTCTGCCCCGCAGGTTCGCTACCCCGACTGCTACGGCATCGACATGAGCGAGATGGGCAAATTCATCGCTTTCCAGGCGGCTATCACCCTGCTGAAGAAGCGGGGCATGTACACGCACATTATCGACGTGTACGAGGAATGCAAGCGCCAGCTGACACTGCCGGCGTCTGAGCGCACCAATCCGGTCAAGAAGATTTACGAGCCATTCACGGACGATGAAATCACAGCCGAGGTATCCCGCATGGTTACACCGGACAATTGTCCCTGCACCATTCAGGTTATCTACCAGACAATGGACGGTCTGCACGACGCCATAGAAGGGCCCTGCGGTGACTGGTACTTCAGCGGCGACTACCCGACACCGGGCGGTTTCACCGTTGTCAACAACGCCTTCATCGACTGGTTTGAGAGCCGCGACAAGCGCGACTATCAGCTCTGATTTTCCCCTCTGCACTTTAAGTCCCCGCCCCTCATCAAAACGCAAGGGCGGGGACCAGGTGCAAAAGCTCCCCCAACACCCCACTGCCCCCCATGAGCAACAAACTGAAACCAGCCGAACTCGAAGAACTGCCGGATGAGAGCCTGATACAGCTGACTCTCCAAGGAACCACCCGTGCATTCGATAAACTGATTAAGCGCCACAGCCGGCGCCTGCACGTCATGCTCATGCAAATGGTGAATTCGGAGGCGGACGCCTACGACATTGCGCAAGAAGCCTTCCTGAAAGCCTACCGCTCACTGCGCTATTTCAACGGCAACAGTGCATTCTACACCTGGCTCTACACCATAGCGCTCAATGAAGGTCGCAACTTCATACGCCGCGAGGGTAAACGCCGCAAAAACAGCACAAGCATCGATAACGACGAAAACGGAGACCCGAAAGAAAAAAGCGCAGAACTTGCCGACACCAGCCGAGAGGCAGACCCCCTGCGCGGAGCCAATGTCACCGACCTCAAACAACGACTCAGAAACGCCCTCAGTCAGCTCTCGCCAGAACACCGCGAAGTCGTGACCCTCTGCGATATCGAGGGCATGAACTACAACGAGATTGCCACCATCCTGAAAGTTCCGATGGGCACCCTGCGCTCTCGCCTGCACTATGCACACCGGCAACTGCAAGGACTGCTGAAAAATGAAATCTGACCTCCCACTCTCCGACTCTGCCCAAGAGGGGGCTCAACCTTATTTTGAGGAAGGTGTAGCCGCAGGTTTCCCCTCGCCGGTAATGGGCGAACTCAGCAGCACATTAAATCTCAATACCCTGTGTGTTCAGCACCCGGCAACCACATATTTTGTGCGAGCACGGGGTGACAGCATGACAGGAGCCGGCATAGACGACGGCGACATACTGGTAGTAGATAGGAGCCAACAGCCGAGAAGCGGGCAAATAGTAATCGCGGCCATTGACGGCGAGTTTACGGTGAAAAGACTGCGTATACAGGGGCAGCGGGTCATGCTGGTGCCCGAAAACCCGGCTTTTCCAACACGCACCCTCACACAAGACGAGGCCGGCGAGTTTTTTGGTGTCGTGACCTGGATTCTCAAAGCGGCAAACTAAAATAACTGCCGTTTTTTGAGCGCGCATCCGCAGCTGGAATAAGTGGGCACGCCACACTACAGATGATAACAGAGAAAATCCGATGTCATCGTCTGTGCCGGGGGCTTATGTTGCAGATAGGCAGCCTTATAGGGAGCATGGATTCCGACTATTCCAAAAAAAACAAGGGACACCAAGTCGCGTGTTTTTGACATATTTTGACATATTGCCCATTTTTTTACTTTACAACCCGCTTGCAATACCCTAAAATACGCTCGTTAGGTTGTTTCATGAATGTATAGGGCTGTCAGTCGATGATTATTATCGACCGCAGGATTCATGTTCAGTCTTGCATATAAACAAAAAATATCATTTATAATATGAATACATCAGACTTACTTGCATTAAGTGACAACGAACTTGTTAAATTGATAGTAAACACCTCGGGCAACAACAAGCTCTGGAACAAGGCCTGGGACATACTTGTTAAGAGAAACGCCCGCAAGCTCGTGAGTATATTCATGCAGGAGACTCACAATCAGGCAGACGCCGAAATGGTTGTGCAGGATGCATTCGCCAAAGCAGTGCGATCTATATCCTCCTTTAAGGGTGACTGTCAGTTTTCATCCTGGATGTACCGTATAGCACGCAACGTGTGGATTGACAGTGTTCGCAGCAAAAAAATCAATGAGCGCAACACTACCATTTTGGCTCCTGAAGAGGGGATAGACATTGCAGATCCGGCGAGCGACGGCAAAAGCCACACAGATAACCTCAGCCAAAAAGAAGATTTGCAGCTGCTGCAAACTGCTCTGAAACGCCTTAAACAGAGGGATCGGGAGCTGATTGCGCTGCGCATGAAAGAAATCACGTTTCGTGAGATTGCCGAAATGTGGAAGGTTAACCCCACCACCCTGCGCACGCGCTATGGCCTGCTGATAGTGCGCCTGCGCAATATCATGGCAGCCCTGCGCAACACCCCCACCGAGTGCAAAAGCAAAGGGCTGCTGCGCATCTTCGGCAGGAACAAACAATAAGCCCCGCTCAGCTGCGTTTTACAGTTACGGCTCACTGCTTTTGTCAACCAAAATCAAAGACCATCGGCAGATGGCAGGGAGTCGAGACGTTCCCTGTTCTCCCGCACTTGTGCAAGCCCGGCAGCAAGCAGTCGAAGCACGAGCACCCAGCTCACCAAACCGCAGAGCAACAACTTTACAAGTCTGTAATCGTCGAGCAAAGAGCTGTTCCAGAACATGTGCACACAAACCGGCACCATGGCAATTTTGAGGAAGCGCCAATCCTGCAACACGTTGAAATTGACCATAGCCGTATGGTGGCCAAGTATTCCCTCATCGCGCAGTCGGCTCCATACAAGCCAATAAGCACCGGCAGTGATAGCCGTCCACTGCGTATGACCGGCTATGGCAGTCAACAGCGCACGATAGCGCATGACTATATCAGGGCTCAGGCTTAACTCTGCGACCTGCTGCACAGCCAGAGCCATGCGAGGATCGGTCTGGCTGAGCACATCGGCCGCTGTATGGTAAACCATAAGGTGGCGGAGGTGCATGAAAGTAAAGCCGGCACTTTCAAAAGCCGCAAAACCGGCACCAACAGCTGCCCCCAACAGTAAACCTGTCAGAATACGGCCATTGCACTTGCTGTGAGCGACAAGTAGAACAGCAAGCAGCTTGGCACTCTCTTCTATGGGGCCGGCCCATATATCCCCCCTCCCCGACCAGAAGGCGAAAAGAACCAGAGAGAACACCAGCGAAAGCATGCTACCGGTCATCATCATGACCCCGGCAGAGTATATGCTCACATCGCGCCTCACATTCAGTTCATAGAACATTACAAACAGGCAGAAAGGTATACCGAAATTGCCGATAAACAACACAGCCGGCACAAGCATGGGGTTCTGAAACTGCATGGACGCCCAGTTAAAACCAAAGTAGAGCAGCAATGTTACAAAAAACATGCGCGAATATATCCACGGCGATGGCCAGGTGGTACAGACCTCCCCAAGCTCAGGAGTAGTTTTACGTGTACCGGCTGCAAAACATTCCTCGATATCTCGAGATTTATGGCGCTTGAACACCTCTGAAAAAAATGCAAAGACAGGGAAGCGCTTCAGCCCCGGTAAGTTACCTACCCTTCCCTGCTCCAGTCCCGGCAATGCACCCACAGTTATACGGGTCTCCATCCCCTCGCGCCATATCGCATCATCCAGAGTTATTTCTTCCGAAGCCAGCATATCACGCAACTGAGCCACCGTATACGGACCGTAGCTCTCACCATTGCGCAACAAGAAATACTGTTCGGCTTTGTTCATGATTGCCTGCCCATTATACTGATGTCTACAAGGCTTGCAAGCAAAAAGTCAGAAAAAAACACCGTGGGTGCGCAAGTGCAACCCACGGCAGAAATCAAATAAAATCGGCGACTGCTTTATTCGTCGTCCTCTGCGTCGAACTCCGAAGATTCAGCATCGAAGTCAGCTTCTTCGTATTTCTTGAACTTCTTGACACGCTGAGCGGCCGGCAAGGGGGTGAGCACCATGGTCACAGTGTTACCGGCCAGTTTGGCGGGCTGGTCCACCTTACCCATTGTCTTCATATCCTCCACAACCTTGGCCATCACTTCGAGCCCAAGCTGCTGGTGAGCATTTTCACGCCCACGGAAACGCAACTGAAAACGCACCTTATGCCCATGGTCGAGGAACTGTTCCGTGCGAGCCATCTTGACATTGTAGTCGTTCACGTCAGTACCGATGCGCAGCTTGATTTCTTTCATACGCACGGTTTTGGCCTTGTTGTTCTTCTGCATCTTGGCCTGCATGTACTTGAACTTACCGTAGTCGATAAGTCGGCACACAGGCGGGTCTGCATTCGGGGCAACCTCTACGAGGTCAAGCCCGATTTCCTTGGCGCGCGCAAGAGCATCTCGCGTAGCCATTACTCCGAGCTGGTCACCATTAGCGGTAACTACTCGCACACGGGGAGCGCGGATGCGGTCGTTGACGCGTATCTGCGGGGTTTTACTGTTCTGCTCGCGGCGATTATTGCGATTGGCAGTGTTATTGTTTTTCTGTGGGGCTGGCACTTGTGTTGTGTACTTGGTTGTGGTCGATGTGGTGTGGTGGTACCGGGAGCCACGGCGCAATGTAAACTGCGCCGTGGCGCAACCGGAAAGTGGATTAGCAGCGTTTGTTACTGTTGGGGAGACTCCTTCTGTTGGGGGGTGAACGCAGGTGCGATGAGTCGGCTATCTATCTCAGCTGTCAGCGCACTTACAAAATCTTCAAGTTTCATGGTACCCACGACATCAAGTTCGCGGTGGCGTACCGATACCATACCCTCTTCGGCTTCACGCTGCCCAACAACGAGCATGTAGGGCACGCGATCCAAACGGGCATTGCGGATTTTGGCACCAATTTTGTCGGGAGCATCATCAAGTTTCACGCGCACACTGCGAGCGGCAAGAGTCTTGCGCACCTGTTCTGCGAAATCAGCAACCTTATCAGAAATGGGCAGCACACGCACCTGCTCGGGTGCAAGCCAAGTGGGGAACTTGCCGGCAAAGTGCTCGATAAGCAGACCGGTAAAGCGCTCCATAGAGCCGAAGGGAGCTCGGTGAATCATAACCGGACGGTGCGGCTTGTTGTCTGCACCGGTGTATGTAAGCTCAAATCGCTCAGGCAGATTGTAGTCCACCTGCACAGTTCCAAGCTGCCAGTCTCGCCCGATGACGTCGCGGACAATGAAATCAATCTTAGGCCCGTAGAAAGCGGCTTCGTTCTCCGCTTCGATATAATCGAAACCATTCTCGGCCAGCACTTCGCGCAACGCCTGCTCGGCAAGCTGCCAGTTCTCGATGGAACCAACATATTTGGGGTCGCTGTAGTCCTTGTCGCGCAGGGAGAGGCGCACGCGGTAGTCGGTCATCTGCAGGGTACCGAGAATATGCTTAACAATGCCGATGCACTGCTGAACCTCCTCTTTAATCTGGTCAGGACGGCAGAAGATGTGGGCGTCATCCTGCGTAAATCCGCGCACGCGGGTCATGCCGCCCAGTTCGCCGCTCTGTTCCCAGCGGTATACGGTACCGAACTCAGCCAGGCGCACCGGCAAATCACGGTATGAGTGAGGGTCGCTGGAGTAAATGCGGATGTGATGCGGGCAGTTCATGGGCTTGAGCATAAAGCCCATGATGGTGCGGGTATCCATCGCATTGAAGAGGTCGGCACAACTGGCATTCTCATCGCGCAGTTTCTTAAAATCATCCGGATCAGGAATCGGGGGGAACTGGCTTTCCTTGTAGTGCTCCCAGTGACCGGAGGTCATGTAGAGGTCAAGCTTGCCGATGTTCGGGGTAAATACCTGAGAGTAGCCAATGCGGTCGAGTTCTTCGGTAATGAAGTCCTGCAGCTCGCGGCGGATAATGGCACCCTTGGGTTTCCAGAGAATAAGCCCCTGCCCCACCATTTCATCGATGGTGAAGAGCCCCATCTCGCGGCCGAGTTTGCGGTGGTCACGCTTGCGTGCTTCTTCCAGACGTGCGAGGTGCTCATCGAGCTGAGTGCGGTTCGGGAAACATGTACCATACACTCGCTGCAGACGGGGACCGTTGGCATCTCCCTGATAGTAGGCGGAGGCCACGCTCATCACTTTAAAAGCCTTGCAGTTGCCGGTACGCCCGACGTGCGGGCCGGCGCACAGGTCAGTAAAATCACCATTGCGGTAAATGGAAATCTCTTCGTCGTCAGGAATGCGATTGAGCAGGTCTACCTTGAACTTCGAGGGCGCCGAACGCGGCCCGACGGAGCCGAGCTCTCCACTCTGAGCCATAGCCATAGCCTCTGCGCGGGTAACGGTAGTTCGCTCAAATGTCTGGTTTTCCTTGACAATCTTCTTCATCTCAGCCTCTATCAGTTCAAACTCGGCTGTAGAAATGTTGTGGTCAAGTTCAATATCGTAGTAAAAGCCGTTCTCAATGGCAGGGCCAGCTGCGAGCTGAGCCTGCGGCCAGATACGGCAGATGGCAGCTGCCAGGACGTGTGCGCATGAATGGCGCAGACGCTCCAGGTCACTTGCCTGATTGCGTTGTTCCAGAGTCTTTCGTTCTTTCTGTTCAGACATAAGTATTTCAGTGAGCCCTTACTATGCCCCCAAAACGGCAAGATTGCAAGCACAATCCTCGTTTAGACTGCAAAAAAATGAGCATTTATGCCGCAAAGTCATGCAGTATGCCTACTTTTTCCGCTTTTTACGGTAGCCGGGGAACCCACCCTTCCTGGCCCGGTGTGCCGTACGAAGGGAATTGAGGTGAATTTTCAGGCGGCGAAACGGAGAGCCAAGCCTATGCAACAGCCCCCCGAAAGTGCTATAGCGATGGGGGCGCACTGAGAGCAATGACGAATCCGTGTGTGTATCGGCCCCGACATCCGACGAGCCATCGATATGCACCACGATATCAGGTTGAATGGCATATATCTTCACCCCCGGCATGTGGGGCACATAGTCCTGGTAAAATGTATCTATAGCGCGGTAGCGGGAAATCCAGTCCCACACCTCATCTTCTGTCGGCAAACTCTCCAGCAAAGAGTCATACAAATCCTGAGAGACAACATAAGCGAAGGCACCTACCACACCTTCAATCTGCCAGAGTTCATGCTCACCCTGCTCTGCCACCATCCGCCCATAGGTGGTGGGGCGGGAATAGCCGAGATATAACAAGTACGGGCCGGTCAGGGTCTCCAGCGCCTTTGTCAGCATGGCACACGCCGAAACAGAGCCAACGGCTGCTACATCATCTTCGAGTATCAGAACATGGCGCCACCCTTCGTCGCGAGCCTTCTGTATAGCCCTGCGATGCGATAGAATACACCCGGCAACCCCGCCCCAATAAGGAGCTCGCTCACCGGTGTGCTCTCCAAACCAGGGTGCTTTTCCGTATGTAGGCAGAGTTCGCCCATATACGGCGCTAATCCTGTGAATCTTTTCCGCAGGCATCACCCCTGTATTGCGTTCGAGGAATACAGACCGGCGTTCCTCGCTGGCATCAAGGTTGATATACAGAATCCCGTCTAATGCATTCCACGCGCCATTCATATTTACCAACAAAACAAAATGTTACTCAGCACGGCCATAATCGTCACAGAAGCGCTCTATGTCATCCTCTGAGAGATAGTCACCTATCTGTATTTCAATCACGCTGAGAGGTTTTTCTCCCTCGTTACTCAAACGATGCAGACTACCGCAGGGTATGAAAACAGACTGCCCTACACGCAGCTGGGTAACAACATCGTCATTACGAACAGTTGCCACACCTTCTGTCACAATCCATCGCTCAGAGCGGTATGCATGGCGCTGCAATGATATTCTGCCACCGGGTAGCACATTGAGAGTTTTCACCACAACATGTGACTGCAAATCAAGGACTTGCCAGTTTCCCCACGGACATTCGCCCGTTTCGCCTACGTGATATGTTGTATGAGACGGGTTCATTTTCCCAAATTTTCACGAATACTTGTTGTCGAACGTTGCGGGAGATTACCATGGGGAATCCGCGAACTGGTAACGTAGCGAATCCCCTTAGACTCCACAAATGCTTTCTTTTCGTCGCTGGTACCATCACCATTCACAAAAAAGATATCAGGCTTAACTTCATCTAGCAGCGGAGCAAAATCGAGGATTTTGCCGGTATCGGGTCCGATATAAACCTTTTTGACGAAACGGATAGCCTGCAACATGTACATACGCTCCTGCTCGTTGTACATTGTCTTGCGATTCTTCAGCAGACGCACAGTTTCATCGGAGCCGATGGAGACGTAAACATCTCCATAGCTCGCCGCTTCTTCCAGAAATGCTATATGGCCGCTGTGTAACACATCAAAGCAGCCAGACACAAACACCTTCGGCATAATTTCAATACAGATTTAGCTTATTAAAAATGATCTTTCTTTACATTCTGTTTCAGGATGCGCTCCTGATACTCGGGAGCCCAGGGTACCTGTTCGTCTTTACCAAAAGTGCGGCAATACGGCTCAATGGGGTACAAATACTCACACTGAGCGAGAGCCGCTGCGCGGGCTTCCGGAGTTTCATACATATAAAGCGCATAGCCACCATGCCCCCCGCCACAATACTTGCAGGCAAGAGATTCACCCACGGTCGGCAGTGGTTCCATACCTTCAGCCAATTGAAGCTCATAACTCAGACGCACAGCAACAGCCAACACGTTGATATCCTTTTCCTGCACCCCGAGACGTGCCACCCGGGCAGCCTTGGCAATTTTACGAAAATCACGCTGCAGACCAGCAAGCCCGGGCGTATCGTGCTTTATCCGGGTATCATACACAGCCATGCGGCCCTGAAGGAACTCGCCCGTATTCTTAAAATCAAGCACGGGGCGTGGTCCGGACTGCCACACACAGGCTCCGGTTTCAGCAATCACGGCAGGGTCTTGCCACCCCACACCAAGCCCAAGCTCCGAGGTTACCGGGTCCCAGCCATTGAGTACACTCCAACCACCACTGCCCCCCAGACCGGCACCCTGGCGATAGTTCCATTCTTTCAGAGAAACCGTTGGCGATATAGAACAGTTCACCACGTACTCTCCGGGAATGGCATAGTCCGGCACATCGAGCCACCCACCGGCAAAATCAACTCGCAAGGGCACATGAGAAGGCGCCTTGATACGACTGACCAACAGTGAACTACTGGCAGAGCTGCCATCCGGGCGAGTCTTATCAAGAACCACGAACTCCACTCCCTCCTGCTCACACAGGCGGCGCTTGGCATCCATGTAAAGGTCATCCGTCGTGACGGCGAGCACTGCGGGTTTCACACGGCGGAATGCACTCAGAAATGATAACTCTGCGCATTCATCCGTCGAAAGCACCACCTCATCCACCATTTCCAGAGATGACAGCAAGGCCATCTTATCGACATCTTCCAGCACCGATTTCTTACCATACACCCGCCACAACAAATCAGCAGGCGGGAAAGACACCACTAGCCAATCACCCAGCGCACGCGACTCGCGGAAAAACTGCAAATGTCCGGCATGCAAGACATTGAAAGAACCGGATACAAAAACCTTCTTCATGTTCTGTACAAATTACTTACTGAAATCAAAAAACTCTACCGCTCCAGACCAATCCAGCGGAAAAATATACGCGAAGGGCGCCAATAATCCAGCTTGCGAGTCACCCTGGTCCCCGTAAGCCAATCTTTCACCCAGGGCAGCAGCACCAGGGTGAACAACTGCGCCACAAGATATCGCAACAACCCACGGGAGGGCTCGGGAGCAGTCTCCGACGGCGGCGGCGGCGGAGCAGGCAAGACTTTCGGGGTGGCCGAAGCTGAACGAGAAACACCGCGAACGATACGCCCGGCTATTTTCAACCCGGCGTAACCAAGCGCAGCCAATCCTGCATAGCGCAAGGTCTTGCGGGAGATATGCAGCACCTCCATACACACACAGGCGCCGGACTGAGCTTTGGAAGCAGAGTCAAGCACCCCCACCCGAGTCTGAGCCACGAGGTTCAGGATTTCGTGCTTTCTTTGCTGATGAGTAATTTCACGCATTGCCAATCATTTTTAAGTTCCTGACCAGTAGCCGGAGCAACGGCACCGGGCGAGCTCTTTGCCCCGACCAGCACCACAATAAAACCAACCACCAGATGAGCAAGACTCACCACCCCCGTAGCCAGCAGCCAGCTATCTGACAGCTCGTGCACCCCCACACAGGCGAAAGCACAGAACACCAGATAACCAAAAAAGAGCATCAGCGCACCGACTGCTATCAGCACCACACGCCGAACCTGCTTACCCACATATTGTTGCAGTTCGACACGTAACAACTGCAACAAAGCCACAACATGCGCGAATGCATGCGTGGCTGCTCCCTTCACACCGCCAAGCAGCTCACCCCCCTGCTGTTGCAGGGAGGCAAGAGCACGCGGTTTCATGAAAGAAAAAAGCGACATAAAAAACGCGAATTCACTGCCGGGCTTGCAAACCCGCCCATCAGCGACGGGTCACACCAATGAGCAAACCCAATACAAAACCAACCCCCAGAGCACCCAGCACGGAACCGGTCGGGTTAGTTTTCACATATTCCTCACCGGCCTGGTGCAAATCCTTGGCCTTGGCACAGGTGGCATCCCAGCCGACATTAATCTGCTCACGAGCCTCATCCGTGTACTTGCGCACATCCTCCATGCGCTCAGCTGTGTACTTACGCACATTGTCCATCTGCTCAGCCGTGACACGGCGCAGCTTCTCGTACTGAGTGCAGGCATAATCACGCGCAGCCTTCAGGCGATCCTGGGTATCGGTAGCGGCAGCCTCGGCAGGCTGAACCATTTTGTTTTCGGAGGTTTCTGATTTTTCCATAAACTCTGAGTATTAGAAGATTGATAGCAGAACCACAGCAAGCGCACCATGCGTTTGCATGTTCCATTACACTATTATAACCACACTTACCCGCAAAATGCAAGCCAACTCAAGCAAAATGACGAATTTTCTTCACATTTACGTAATTTTTCCGCCATAGTTAAATATAGCCTTGCATTTTGTGCTCAGAACTGGTAATATCGCACGGCTTAAAGAGAAAAAGCATGAAAGCGATTCTTGCACTAGAAGACGGAACAACATTCGAGGGCAGCTCCATTGGCGCTGTCGGCACCGTAACCGGCGAGATGTGCTGCGACACATCCGTCATGGGCTATCAGGAAATCCTCTCTGACCCTGCTTGTTGCGGACGCATCATCGCCATGACCTACCCGCTTGTAGGCAACTACGGCGTGTGCGCGGAAGATGATGAGAGCGCCACAGCCGGTGCCGCCGGTCTGGTCGTCACCGAACTGGCTCGCCTGCACAGCAGCTGGCGAGCACAGGAACCCATGGAAACCTGGCTCGAGCGTCGCGGCATAGTCGGTATCGCCGGTATCGACACCCGCAAGATTGCCACCCTGCAGCGTAACTGCGGGGCCATGCGCTGCTGCATCTCCACAGAACTGACCGCTGAAGAGGCTGTAGCCGCTGCCAAAACCGCTCCCGGTATGGATGGCGCCTACCTCGTCTGCAACGTCACCACCGCCGCCCCCTACCACTGGGAAGGCGAATCCCGCGCATGGAAACTCCCCAACAAAACACAGGGCGACCTCGGCAACTACACCGACCTTCCCCCCGTCAGCTACAAGGTTGTGGTGTATGACCTGGGTGTGCGCTACAGCACCCTGCGCAGTCTGCGACAGGCAGGTTGCGATGTCACCGTCGTACCGGCAACCACTACAGCAGAGGAAACACTCGCCCTGCGCCCCGACGCAGTCGTCATCTCCGACGGCCCCGGCGACCCCACCCCCCTTGCAGACATAGCCGCCGAAGTAGCCAAACTCACCGATAAACTGCCCGTAGCCGGCATCGGCCTGGGTTCCATGGTCATCGCCACCGGACAAGGTGCCACCACACGCAAACTCCGCGTAGGTCACCAGGGCTGCAATCAGCCCGTAAAATGCTGCAACACCGGCAAGGTGGAAATCACCACCCAAAACGCCCTCTTCACCATCAACACCGACAGTCTGCCCGAAGAGCTGCAAATTGATGCCGTAAACCTCAACGACGACACCATCGCCGCATTCACCCACAGCAAACTGCCCGTATTCGGCGTGCAGTTCCTGCCCTCGGCTCCCGCCGCGACCGATGACAGCACAAACTTCTTCAACCGCCTCGTGCAGACCATCAAAGCAGCCAAAGCCGGTCAGTACAACGCATAAACGTCAGACAACAGTTCATGAATACACTAGTCATAGGCTCCCAGTGGGGAGATGAAGGCAAAGGCAAGGTTATCGACTTCCTGACCGAAACCGCCGATGTCGTAGCCCGCAGCCAGGGCGGCAGCAACGCCGGGCACACCGTTATCGCCAAAGGGCAGAAATACGTACTGCACCTCATCCCCTCCGGCATCTTGTGGGAGGGCAAGGTGAACATCATCGGCAACGGCGTCGTCATCAACCCCACCTCGCTGGTGGACGAAATTCGCTACCTGCAAGAAAAAGGTGTAACCATCACCCCGCAGAACCTCCTCATCTCCGACCGCGCCCACGTCGTACTCCCCATCCACAAGGAAATCGACGGCGCCCAGGAAGAAGCACTCGGTGACCAGAAAATCGGCACCACCCGCCAGGGCATCGGCCCGACCTATGCCGACAAAGCACGTCGCATCGGCATCCGCATGATTGACCTGGCCGACCCTGCCCGCCTGGAAAACGTGCTCAAAGCCCGAATCAAAACCGCAAACGAAGAACTCGTGCGCCTGGGCTGGCCCGCAGCTGACCCCAAAGTAACGCTCGATGCCGTGATGGCCGCTGCCGACGTGCTGCGTCCCCACATCACCAACACCATCCCCGTGCTCAACAACGCCATAAAGGCAGGCAAAACCGTCCTCTTTGAAGGCGCACAGGGCGCCATGCTCGATATCGACTTCGGCACCTATCCCTTCGTCACCAGCTCAAACACCAGTGCCGGCGGCTGCTGCACCGGCTCCGGCGTAGCCCCCACCCGCATCGACAAAATTATCGGCGTGTGCAAGGCCTACACCACCCGCGTGGGCGAAGGCCCCTTCGTGACCGAAGACGACGAAATCGGTGACTACCTGCACGGCCTGGGCCGTGAATTTGGTGCCACCACCGGGCGTCCCCGCCGCTGCGGCTGGACAGATGGTGTCGTGTTGCGATTCTCTGCCATGTTCAACGGCTTCGACGAAATGGCCATGACCAACCTCGACGGGCTCGACGAACTGGAAAGCATCAAAATCTGCACCGGTTACCGCATGGGTGAAGAAGTGCTCGAATACCCCCCTGCACTCATGGAGGACTGGTACAAGTGCGAGCCCATCTACGAGACTCTCCCCGGCTGGAAACAAGACATCTCCGCCTGCACAACCTGGGAGCAGCTCCCCGAAAACTGCAAAGCATACGTCAAGCGCTTCGGCGAAATCGTCGGCTGCCCCGTCAGCTCCGTAGGCGTAGGCCCCGACCGCGAGCAGACCATCTCCGTGCCGCTCGCCTGATTTCTCAACACTCCCCCCCTCTCACAAACACCGCAGCCCAGACCGGCCTGCGGTGTTTTCGTCTCCAGACACAATAAGCCACCGCCCTAACAATTACTCAACAGCGGCACAACTTGCAGTGTCCCATGCCGCATGCTCTTCATTCTGCCCACCGACCTGCCCCCCCTGCCAGCCATCATCACCGCCACACCCGGCACCAATACCGAACTGAGCCACACCCACCTCAGCAGCCCCGAAACCTGCGCCGTGCTCGCTCGCAGCACCGACAGCGTAGGCACTTTCTCAGCCCCCATACACATACGACTGCACGACTGCCAGCTCAGCACCACCGGTAAGAGCATATTCTTTGTCACCAACGCGCACGCTGAAATCAAACTCACCAATTGCCACGCCGGCGCCCCGGGAACCCAGTTGCTACGCGCCAGCGACGCCACCTGGGGCAAACCCGGCTTCAATGCAGCCACCGTGCAAATCCGGGCCGACAACTGCAAACTCACGGGCGACATCTACGTCGGCCCCCACTGCAAGGTAGAGTTCACCCTCGGCCCCGCCTCCGTCTGGCAAGGCCAATTCACCGGCCCCGGCACACACATCATCCACCGCCACCCCTCCTCTGTCTGGACCCACCCCAATCACCACAATACAAAAATGACAAAAAAATAGCAAAATTTGCCATTTTAGGCTTGCATTCCTCCGCCATTCGTGTATAATGTGCTTACACACACGACGCACGAGTAGCTCAGTGGTAGAGCGGCTGTCTTACACACAGTTGGTCAGGAGTTCGAATCTCTTCTCGTGTATCAAGGCTGACTTCTTACGAAGTCAGCCTTTTTAGTATTCACTTTGCGTTTTCACTTGAGCTAGTATATAAAAACTGCTACCATGTGCTAGGTGTATTCTTACAAAACACTTGTATATTCAGGAAAGGCTGCTATGATAGGCAGAGGAAATTGACTGGCAATTCTCTACATCCTTACATCACAAAATCAACACAGAGTTTTTCATGTTCACGCTATTCAGAACTCGGTTAATTTTTTGTGGTAATATGCGGCTGTTCGGAGTAAAATCCGAGTCAGCGGAGAAGTCGATGAGAGATCGCAACTAACATCGACCGACTGGGGGTACACCCGATTCAGAAACAAGGGGAACTTATTTTCCCGA
>JAZNVF010000097.1:0-3910 GCA_045592685.1 Akkermansia sp.
ACAGGGTATCCGGCGAGGAGAGATAAAAGAGTTGCGGCAGGAACATTAGTTCCGGGACCAATCACACGCCGAGAAACCGCCGTATGCCATAAATGGCACGTACGGTGGTGTGTGAGGGGGCGAAAGCCCCCTACACGATTCAAGACGCGCGGCGATTTGCGGCCACGGCATTACCCGCGACCCGTCTTCGCGTCTCCCGGCTTCGCCGAGGCTTGCTTCGCCGAGGCCTCCGCCTGCTGCGCAGGCTCCGGGAGTAGATAGCTGCCAGGATCCACGAGCCCCGCAGAGCTAACGCTTGGCGGGCTTCTCCGTTTCAAGCACACGGGGCGATTTGTGTCCACCGCGTCCTCCTACCATTGCGGTTGCTTCGGGCCCGCCCCACGGGCCCTCCCCCCTGCCGGGGGCAGGGGGCGTTGTCGCAGATGATTGGTTGTGCTTAGGGTGCCGGATATCTCATTGCCCGGAAATGCAGCGCTGTTTTTCCCAATTGTTTCCCCATTCATCTGCTATGTGGCAGAAACTGCCGTCTGCGGCTATAGCAAAGCCCAGGAGCATACGGAGCTCATTCCAGGGGGCTATGCGCCAGCAGATGTTGTTGTTGTCCCATTCACTGAGCATGTAGCAAAGGGTGTCTGCGGGAAGAGCAGGGGTGTTTGAACTGTAGCCCGGTGGTAACACGGATTCCGGGTAGTGGAAAAGTACCATGAGCAGTTCGCAAGCGCAGGTAACGAGTTGTTCCGCAAGGGTGGGGGTAAGAAGACTATGGCGCGCGGCGTTCTGCAGCAGCGCGACGGGCGGTGGAACTTCGGGCCAGTCGGCGGGGGTGAGGGGTGGTTGTTCTGTGCAGTCGAAGAGTTGCCGCATGAGGGCCTGTTGGCCGGGCAGTCGCCGCAGGGCGCGTTGCTGGAGTTGCCCCGGTACGCTATGACGGGCTCGCAGGGTGAGGCGCTCGAGGTAACGCCATTCGATGGCAAAGTGGAGTTTCTGCTGCGCTGAAGAGAGGCGCTGAGCGGCACAGGCGGTGCGTAGTGCGGCGCGTATGCTGCGGGCGTAGCGGGCGCCGTCTCGGGGCAGCAGCCAATGTTCTGCGGCCAGTAAATCGAGGGCAAGGTTGAGGGCTTCCGTTTGTCCGTCTGCGACTGCGGTACAGAAGTCGGCCTTTTCGGCGCCATTGCAGTAATAGTGGGCAGCCTGTTGTTCAGCCGGGAGCTTACGGCATGTGGCTGCGCGTTGCTCCATGCGGGTACGGGACGGTAGCAGAGATGGGGGCTTTTTCATGCCACAATGATAGTGCAGGTATTTTTAGGTTTAAAGATAAAAGTTCAGGAGCCTGTTTGTTCGCTCTATCTTAAATATCCCGTGTTCCTCTCTCGGAACACGGGATTCTGAATCATGATATGCTGCTATGGGGTTAATTTTCGCTTTTGCGCTTAATGGTATAGTTTTTCCAGTCAGCGATAGCTGCCTTTACTTCGGCGGCACCGACAGCGGTTTTGATAACTTTGCCCTCTTTGTCAGCTATGCTCAGGGCTGGGAACGTCGGCATACCGCAACCAGGCAGGCCGCGGAACTGTGTGGCCTTCACATCATCGAAAAAGAGGCTGGGCATCTTTGCCTTGTATCCTTTCAGGTAGTCTTCTGCCGCCTCGCGGGTCTTATCTCCTCCTATGATGATGAACTCTACTTTTTTGCTGCGGCTTATTTTTTTGTATTCTGCCACGGCATCGGGCATGCACTGCTTACAGTAGCCGCACCAGCTCGCAGAATACATGTAAATATAGTAGTCTGCTTTCAGATTGGGCTTGCCGGTGACAAACTTGAACTTCTTGAGTGCCTGCGCGACCTTGCTGAGTTCGTCGGCTGCGCCATCTGCGTCGGCAGTTTCGTTCTCGTCTGCCTGCTTTTTGGCCGCTTTGTCTTTTTTCTTAGAGCCTTTTTTGCTCTTTTTCTTCTTTTTTTTCTTTTTGGTTGTATTAGCGTCCTCTTCGGCGCTCTCGGTTATCGGTTCTAGACCGAAATCCTCCACCTCTTGTGCATGCAGCGGGGGCAGGGTCAGCCCGAACCACGCAACTAACAGTGCTAATGGGTATTTCTTTATCGCCATGGGGGGATGTTAGCAAACCCGACACTCTCTGTCAATCATAAAAATCATACCAACTCGCTCGGTAAATTTGTTATTTCAACCTCTGCTTATTGCTTGAGGAGGAAGGTGCTTGGAGACTGATACTTTGGTTTAATTTGGATTGCGAGGGGGTAGAGCGCTGTGCTACAATGACACCATGACGTATACTCAATGTGCAGCCATTGCTTGTATTATGCTGCCTGTACCCTGTCTGTATGCTCAGGCTGTACCTGGCGAAATTTCACCGGTGGAGTTGTTGCAGCGAAGGAGCGCAGCGCTTGATGCTATGGGTGACCTCATTTCTGCTTTGCGCCAAATCCGTGCCACCGGCCAGATTGCGCCTTCTTTATCTGCCCTCGCAGCCGCTGTAGAGCGTTATCACGAACAAATAGCCCCGGTAATGGAGAGGGCGATTGCTGAATTTCCACCGGTGGCAGATGAGAGTCTGGTTTTTCGTGAGCGCAATCGTGCGCTGTTCCGGCGCAGCCGGGAGCAGCAGGCTGAGCTTTCGCGCTTGCTGGATGTTGACTTCATATCGCTGCTCTATGGTAATGAGCTGTTGTGCTACCACCTCTTGCTGCAGTCTCCCTACCTGGAGTTGCCGCTCTCCGGGGAGTGCCGGGAGTTGCTCACTATGCACCTTGCTATGACGGCTCACTCCGACCCCGAGCAGCAGCAACCGCAGGTTGTACTCGACCGGTTTGCCAAGGCGGCGGAGCGGCACGCTGATTTTCTGCGCGCGCATGCCAATCGTTATTCCGGTGGGGATGGTTCCGGTGCGGGTGCCGCTATCCTGCTGCACCTCGAGGAAGAGGCAGCCAAGAACGAGCAGGTGGAGGTGGAACTCATCCGCGCTTACCTCAGCACTGTTTATCCGTGCACCTGCACTACCTATGTCACCTGCATGGCCTTGCCTGATGGTCCCACTTACATCACACCTGTGCGATTCCTCGGTCTGTATACTTCCCCCGATGGCTCACAGCAACTCATGCGCCAGGTCATCTGGTTTCGTGTCACAAAATAACAGTACCCTAGGTTGTGGCCTTGCCCTTGAAGGAAGTCTCCCCCTGATCCGAAGACCAGGGGGAGCCCAACTACCCTATGAAATGGACCCTTTTGGACCCAAGAACCTATTTTACGTCTGGTTCCAAGGACGGGCGTATTATAGCCACCTCTAGCTGTTTCGTCAAGCCAAAAATGTGATATTTTATAGCAATTTTGTGAAATGCTTTTGCAAGTTGTTCACAATCCGCGCATAGCGAGGTTTGATCCGATAATTGTTTCTTTCTGGGAGGGTAAAAATAACAACGCCCAGACCTGTCTGTGACAAGCCGTTGTCTGTTCCTGATTTGCCCCCCGTAACCCAGTTCTGCAACTTGAGTAGAAATATATTGACAAATCAGTAAAAAGAGTTAATATAGGGTGGGGGTCGGGGAGCAGCTCCCTGTGCGTGGCTTTTTCCGGCTGTTTTACATAATATCTTCTCTCACAGATAAACTTTTCTTGCCGATACAGAACACGCGCGTGCTCTCTCTTCCTTTCTCCGAACTGATCTACACGTCTTAACAAACTGAGATATAACATGAAACCCATAACTCGTTATACCCTGGCCACGCTGGCTTTACTGTTCGCCTCCTGCGGGCAGGAAGAAAGCACCGACACTCCGGCCGCCGGTGAGCAACCCGCTGCCACGCAGCCCGAAACGGCCACGCCGGCGGAGGACTCTGCCACCCCCTCGGCAGACACACCCGCTCCTGCCGACCCTGAGGAAAGCGCCCCCGAGCCCAC
>JAZNVF010000098.1:0-16117 GCA_045592685.1 Akkermansia sp.
GCTTGGCCTCCGACTTCGAAATACTATGGATTAAAAATGGATAAAATCCGCGTTGGTATATTTTTATGTTATTTGTGTATTTTTGTGTATTGTTGATAAGAAAAAGGCTTGACCTGATAGTGAAAAAATGATAGAACTTGCGCGAGAGTAGTAGAAGGCGAGTACCCGAGGTAAAGAAAGTCAAACAGTCAGAAAGAATATGAAATTACATTTACCGGTGAAACTGAGAAGGTCTTTGTTCATAATGGGCCCGGCCATAGGGTTCACTATCGGGACCGCCTATAATGCGGAACCCGGCGTCGCCGCCGCAAGCGGTGAGGATGTTGCTGATGTGGCTTTCTGTCCGGCTGTTGCTAAAGCTGAAACGGGAACATTCTATTTCGTGGTGAATGCTCTCACGGCGTCTGTGGAGGTGGAGGATAAGCCACAATCGGCGTTAACAGACGTGACGTCGCCGGTTTCGTCGCAGTTGGGGGACGCTCTGCAGGGCTCTGCTGCCACGCCGAGGATGATGGACGCAATCTCAGCAAGTTCGGGTGACTCGTATTCTCTGGCTCGTCCCCTTGCAGCCGTGCCTTTTGTTGCAGAAATTGCTTCTGTCACCGACGGTTCGAATGGTACTGTTCCGGCAGTATTTGAGAACAGCCATGGCGCTGCGGCTGCTGCCGGGGTAGAGGTTGCCGCTGCGGTCGATGAGTCAGCTACCCCCTGGGGGCGTGATGTGGTGTTGGAGAGGCCGGGGCGAGTGCAGGTCACCAAGAATACGGCTGACGTTGCCGGTACTGACAGCGTAACTGTAGCGCCGGGCAGTAACTACACAGTGGTTATTGATGGCGAGGACCTGAATGGTGATACTGAGCATGGCTATGGTGTGCTGGGAAATGGTTCCACTGTTATTACGGTTGATGGTACGCGGGCAGATGGCAGCGTACCCGAGATTTCTGACACATCGCTGAAAATAGAGTCATTTCTGCATGCCAGCCAGCTGAATATTAATGGCAATGCCGTGGTGACTCTCTCGCCGGGCATGTTCATGAACGGCGACATGGATCACGACCTGGCCGGTAAGGAAGGTAGGGAAAAGAGCGCCGGTGTGCGTATCGGTGAGATTAATCTGGGCTATGGTTCGTTGATTCTGAACAATGGCGACGGTTTCCTGTTCGATAACGGCTATTGGGATCCCGCCAAAACAGATACCGATCAGGTCGGAGATGCTGTTTCCGGAAATGAGGGCTATACATTGAACGTGACTCATGACAAGGCCTATATCCAGATTGGCTCCAACATGCGCACCAAGTGGGCCCTGATCAATGGTGAGGTCAATGGCGAGTATCATTCCCTGACCGTGGGTGGGCAGGCCCGCGAGTTCAATATCACCAAAATAACAGGTATTAAGGATCTGACGCTGCAGGGCGGTCAGTTCACCATGGCCGGCACGGGAACTCAGTTCAACATCAGGAATGTGGAGTACTCTGTGCATGGAAATTTCACCATCGGTCATGCTGCCTCCGTTTTTGTGGAGGGAAATAATATCATGGCTGAGGGGTCCGGAAAAATTGATGTTGCGGGAAGCCTTGATATCAAAAATTCCACCCAGACTCTTACCGGCAGTAACTCCATCCATTTGGAAGGCGGCCACATCGGCGGTGTCAATACGAGCGATGATACGACAGACGGTTTGCAGTTGAAAGCCTCAACAGATGGCGATAATACGGTGGAACTGACATACACCGGCATGACCAACCGCATAGGTGCCGATATCAATGTGGAGAGTCAGGTGCTGTTCAGTACCATGAGCACCACGCCCGGCAATGAAGTCAGGGATATGCTCACCCTCTCCGGTTACCTGAGCGGTGGCGGCGATATTACGATGTCCGGTTCGGGTATGGTGGTGATTTCCGCCGCAAATGATGCTTTCACCGGTTCTGTCACTGTGGGTGAGGGCAGTTCGCTCTCGCTTAATAATGTGCACGCCTTGTCCCAGGCCTCCGGGGTAACGATTTCCAAAGATTCCCACCTTTACCTCAATACGGATGGCCGGTTCCCGGTAGAGCTGCAAAAGCTTCATCTGGGTGACGGTGCTGCTCTCGCCATTGAGAGTCTGCCTGCTTCACTTACGGTAAATGCCAATCAGGCTGCTCTCTCTGCCGAAGAAATCACTTTTGCCTCGGCCGGTTCCATTGATATCATGTTCAATGATGTTCTGCGAACCATGCAGGTGTACAATGTGTTTGCGGCAGATAATGCTGTGGCTATTGACGGTCAGAGTGACATCAATTTCTACATGAATAATGCTCTGGGCGATCGGGTCAAGTTTGATAACACTCATTACATCGCCGGTTCTTCGTATGTTGATGGTAAGCATGTATACTATGTAGAAACTCGCTTCGGTAATATCTGGAACGGTGGTGGTAATGGTACCTGGACTACCGAGTCAGCCGTGTGGAATAACGGGCAGAAATATGATGGCTCGGAATATGACTACGCTCTCTTCTTTAACCAGAAAGGTATCAGTGAGGCCACGGTAACGCTGGGTGAAACGGTGTCGGCCAAAGGTATTTATATTCAGAATGTCGGCACAGAAAAACAGGCCAGCACCAAATACACCTTTGTAGGCGGTGTGGAAGGTGTGGATATCGCCGGCGGTACCGAGCTGCACATGCGTGATACGGCGTTGAGTGATGGCGCCGGTAATCTGGGCAACGGCTCGGTTGTAGAGCTTCGGAATGTGCAGGCCGGTGATGGCGCCAACCCCATGGGCTGGATAACGGTTTCCACCGGCGAACTGAAGCTCACGGAAGGAACGAAAGTTTACTTCGATGGCGATACCATGGTGCAGGTGGGCGCTGTGGGGGATGCTCTGCTGAGTGTGGATTCGAGCTCTGAGTTGATTTCCTCTACCGGTGCTACCTTGAGCGGGTATAATGGCGGTACTGCTTCCGTTGCCGGTGTGAAGATTACCAACAATGCCATTCTCGGTGGTAATTCTGCCGCTGGTACCGGTATCAGCTCGCTTACGAATGCTGCTATCAATGGATTCAACGTCGAGGCTATTGAGTTGAAGGGGAGCGGTTCTATCATCAATGGCGGTATCGGTGCCGATACCGGCCTGAGCACGGACTCGAACGGGCTTACCTCCGTCGCCCAAGGGGCAGAGTATACGCTGGGCGGCAACCTGAGTTTCAGTCAGACTCTTGTCAACCGCGGTACTGTTACCATTCAACAGGGGGCTGTATTCGAATTCGGTAATCTGGCAGCCAATGGCAGCACCTATACCTTCATCGATGGCGGTACCATCGAGGGGTGGCGCGACCTTGGTGATACTAATTTCATCTACAATGGGGTGAAGGTTTCGGACATTAACGGTGCTTCGTTCTCGAATACGGGGAACGGTAAGATTACCGTGACGCTCAGCGGTATCGCCGCTACTCAGTGGGACAAGACCTGGAATCTGGGCTTCGCTCCGGCATTCGGCAAAACATACTCCGGCGGTGCTTCGAACGCGGTGCGTTTCTCAGCCGATTATGAAAGTGGCTATGCTTATGATTACGGCAATATTGTAGAGGGAGTCGATGGTCATACCGTTGTAGTAGTGCAGGGGGGCGGCAGTACCTACGGTAACTATTACCTGGCCGGCGGTTCCACGCGAGGTGGTGATTATAACGGCACCCATAACCACTGGGTGTATGATGAGGGCTCCGATTACGCATACAAAATCGGTGGTATGATGTACACGACCGACTGGAATGCCACCCCCAGTAACAGCGTGCCCAGTACGGATTCCGTAACCGGTGATTCCCACCTTATGATTACCGGTGCCGGCGACCGTACAGATGTCCAGGTGTACGGCGGCAGCTGGGGCATGCTCCAGATTGGTAATGCCTACCTCAGCATCGAAGCCGGTGGGTACAAGAATATATACGGAGGTTCCCGCAACGCGGATTTGGAAGGCAGTGTGGTCATGAATCTCACCGGCGGACGGCTGAACACCTACTATGACGGCGAGGTGTTTGATGCTCCGGGTGGGGAGAATGGAGAGTTTATATTCGATTCTTATGCAGATGCCGTTGAGGCACTCGGTGGCTATTATGGTTGGTATGAGGAAATTATACCGACCCACTATTTCCTGGATTCCACAGCTTCTCACTGGGGTGGCATTTATGCCACCGGTTCGGACTGGGCTTCATCCTATGGCGATGCCACCAAAGTGCTGGGCAATGCTGACATCTATCTGGGTAAGCAATTCGATTTCAGTACAAACTTTGCTCTGATTGATGGCGGCGGTGACAATGTTACCGGCACCAGCACGCTGCACCTGACGGATTCCGGGCTCTACGAGAACCTGAACAAGGAAACGGTCTACGCCTGGATTCAGGCTGCCGATGAGCGCTACAGGTACCTCGACCAGTGGAGCGCCGATGTATGCAGGGGCAATCAGCCCTTCATGGGTAAGTTCACCAGTATCGCGATTCGCGGTTTCGACCGTCTGGAACTTGCGGATGGTGCGCATATCAAGATTCAGGCCAGCCGCTTTAATATGGATCAGGATATTACGATATCCGGTTCCGGTATTGTGGAGCTCATTCGCCCGGAAGTCTTCCAGCTGAATGCCTACGGCATTCCTCTTTCTCCCTTCTGTGAGAAAGACTCTGAGCAGATTCGCTCTGTGCCGTTCTCTAATCGTGCGATTATTCTTGAGAACGGAGCCCGTTTGAAACTCTCGACGGATTCCATCACCGCCTGGAATGCCAATTCCGGCTGGGAAGCTCTCACCGAAGGTAAGTCAGACGCTGAGAAGATTGCCATCAGTAAAAACTGGAGTCAGTATTATGACCCGAACTTGCAGGGTGATGATACGAGCAGCGGTTATACCGGTAACAATCGCTCCAACATCACCATCAATGCCGGAACGACGATGGATATTACCGACCGTCTGAACGATGATGGCGGTGGTTCCACGCTGGTGGATATCTTTATGGCCGGCCATGGTACGGATGGGCTGGGTGCGATTTACAAAGGCGTGTCTGATTCAGATGCCGACACGGCTTATTCCTTCCAGTTCCCCTATATCAGCCTGATGGATAACTCCTCTATCGGGATTGATGCCGGTTCGTCACCCATCTACATGTACGGTGCAGATAATGTGTACGACAATAAACTGGGGTCCGATGGTGTGAACTATATCGAGAGTGACTACCTGGGCGACTACAACCAGTCAACCCTGAAGCTCAACGACCACACGCTCACCATCACCGGCGGCGGTACATTTGCCATGGTGAATACCACGGTGCCGGATAATGTGGGTGGCACGATTTATGTGGAAGAGGGTGTGCTGCGCGCCATCAACACCCCCGACCACCGCTTGCAGGATTTGGAGAAGTACGGCCTGTCTTCGGAGAATGATGCCCGCCACGTTTCCATTGCCAAGACGACAGATATCGTGCTGAGCAATGTCGGCCTGTTGCACACCGACCTCAACAACGGCTCAGACCACCTCAGCGAGCCGCTCGGCAGCGGTCTGCAGTCCTATAAGTTTGCCTCGCTTTCCGGGCAGGGTACAACTGATCTCGGTGACTACGGCCTCAATGGTATCGAACTTATCGTCAACCGCGACCAGTACTATACGGAGTATCTGGATGAAACTCAGACCTACTGGAACAGCAATGGCTACGCCTATGCCGTATACAGCGGCGCCATCTTGGGCGACCTTGACTCCTCTGTATCCAAATCCGGTGATGGCGTGCAGTATTTCTCCGGCTCCGAGAGCACATACGGTTCGTTCATGACAGCCGGGCGCCTGGGTGGTACCTATGTTTCCGGCGGTATTCTGTACGCTATCGGCACATCTTCGTTCGGCAAGACGGAGGCGGATTCCTTCACCGATGGCATGACCCGCGTGGATGTGGGTGTATTCGGCTCCGGCGACATGTACTGGACCAGCTATAAGGATGCCCAGGGCAAGCTGCATGAAGGTAAGGTGTACCTGAGTGACGGTGTGCGTATTACCAACCCTGGCTCATACTACCTCAACCCGCAGCTGCCGGCTGATATGCACCCGGAGGAGAAGAATATGATTATCGGTGTCGAGGCCGCGCCCAACGGCACGGCTCTGAACGCGACCGATGCCGGTGGCTATATCTTCCTGGTGGACCAGGCCGATGGTGCTGCCTCGACCAATACGGATGGCAAGGCTGAGCACTCCGGCTACATCACTCTCGGCGGCGTGGACTATGTGCGTATCGACACGCACAACCTCTCAGCACTCAATGGCGTGAGCGGTATCTACCTTGATGGCACCGCCTATACGGATGGTGATACCATCGACCGCAACAAGATGCTGCTCATCTCCGCCGCTGATTGGGAAAAGGTGAAGAGCGGTGAAATCGCCGCCACTGTGACCGGTCTGGGAACAGCCGGTTACAATGAGGCTACCTGGAGCGGCTTGTTGCACGATGAAACCATCGACGGTCAGCAAGTGTCCGCCAACCTGGTGAAGGAGGGCGCCGGTACTCTGGTGCTCGACCAGCAGACCTCGTACACCGGTTCTACTTCGCTGAATGGCGGTACCCTGCGCCTGAACGGCTGGGTCGACCCGAATCGTATTACCGAGGGCGACAAGTTCTCGATGGACGAGGGCAGCTCGCTCATGCTCTCCTTCGACGGCACTTATACAGACGGCGGTATGGACGTCGATAAATACGCCCAGACCGGCGAGATTACCATGACCGGCACCGTGAATGAAGACACGGAACTCTCGGAAAACCTGGAGCTTGTCGGTCGCGGTGACGTGCGCTGGAATGCCGAGACCGGTTGGGTTCCCTCATGGGAGGACCCCGCTCGCGAGGATTTCACCGATGGTGAGACTGCCGCTCTCATTTCCGATGTAGGGGCAGGGGTGGACTTCACCATTTCCGGTCTGCTCAGCGGCGAGGGTAACCTGCTGCACTCCGGTAACGGTACGCTGACCCTCACAGGGGCGAACACCTACAGCGGCGGCACGGTCGTAACGCGCAGCCATGTGTATGTGAAGGACGATACGGCTCTGGGTGCTACGGCCTCCGGCGAGGATTCCGCCCGCGTGGTGACCTGGGAAAACTCGCATCTGCACTTTGCCGACGGCGTGCGCACCACCATTGCTGCACCCACGGCGAACTCTATCGAGGGCAGTGTGTATATCGGTGAGGAAGAAAAAGACTCCCCGCAGGATACGCAGGTTACCATGACCGGTAACGGCTACTGGGCGGAGCAGACATACGTGGAAAACTGGAACTCCACACTCCTCTTTAACGGAGCCGGTGCCTCGAACACAGGTGGCGGGGACGTACTGGGCAATGGCGCAGGCGTGCTCAGCGGTCACGGTACAGTGGCTGTCAGCGATGCCGCTCAGAGCGGTCAGCTGCACGACTCCTTCTCCTCTATGCAGAATTTTAATGGCTCCGTCGTGGTCGAGGGTGCCGGTGCCTCCCTCTCCATTACCGAGACTCAGAATTACGAATACAATGTTCAGAGCGGTAAGACCGAAACAACCGGTCACGTAACCATCAGCGGGCAGTACGCTCACTTCTCTGCTCCCGGCGCTCAGATTGACATCATGAGCGGCAGCAGCATGAACCTGACTTCCTCGGGCTTCACAGAATACGGTGAGCCGACTGTGGGGCTGGGGAATTATGACAAGCAGACAGCTGCAACAGTCATTGCCTCCTCCGTCACCATCGAGAGCGGTGCCGATCTTAATGTAACCTATGACCTCGAAGAGGGGATATACAATAACCTCTCAGAGCTTGAGGCTATTACCAGGCTCGAACCCGACAACCTGTCCGGTTATGGCCTGGCGCGGGGGGCGCAGGTTGCAATGGATGGCGCAACGGGTTACAACTATCACTACGATAGCAACGGTGCTCTCAACCAGACAGCCGCAGGCGCTGTGAACGTGACCTCTCTGCAGGTAAAAGGAGGCTCTACCTACAGACCCTCGCAGGCAAATACCACTCTTTGCGGCGGCAATCTTACGCTTGATGTAAGCGCAGGACTCATCAATCTCGACCTTTCTCTTGATGGTGAGTTCGATGGTTACCTGAATGAGAATGGCGAGCACAGGCAGATTGTGCTTTTCTCTGGGGTGAACTCCATCGACTACATCGGTGTTGGTGAGCCCGATAGCCACGCCATTACGCTTGTCGACGAAAACGGAGTCTACTACACCATGGCGAAGGATTATTTCGACAGCTGTTATATCGATGAGTTCACCTACCTTGTGTGGGATGCTTCTGCCGGTGTCGTCTACCTCGACCAGGCGGTGCCCGAGCCGACCTCTGCCACCCTTTCTCTGCTAGCGCTGGCTGCCCTTGCTGCTCGCCGCCGCAGAAAGTAAAGTGACGGCCGTAGTCCGAATCACTCTGCGGGCAAACTACCCGCAGAGTGGGGGCTCTGCCGGTGGACGACAGTGTGTAATGCGCACTGGTCCGTCAAATATCGGTTTGTTCAACGCCGATTGTACTGCCGGTAGATTTGAAACAGCCCCCATGCTGGCGGCAAGACGGAAATAGCGCTTGCCAAATGGGGGGCTGTGCGTTAAAATGTGCCGTATGAGCAAACTGGATGACCTTTTCTCTTTTCTGAGCATACCGAGTGTATCTGCCGTGGCCGAATACGCCCCCGAGGTGGAGCGTTGCGCTGATTTTCTGGTGTCGAAACTCAGTTCCCTGGGCTTTGACGCCGTGAAACACATGACTGCCATACATCCCATCGTGGTGGCACATAGTCCCAGAGTTGAGGGCAAACCCACAGTGCTGATATATGGACACTATGATGTCATGCCTGTTGACCCGATTGACGAGTGGCACAGCGACCCCTTCAAGCCCGAGGTGCGCGATGGTCGGGTGTATGCCCGTGGCGCTTCGGATGACAAGGGCGAAATCATGGCTCATATCCTGGGCGTGGAAGAAATCATCCGCAAAGACGGAGCGTTGCCGCTCAATGTTATTTTCCTGCTCGAAGGCGAGGAGGAGCGCGGCAGCACCAGTCTGTTCGAGTTCATGCAGCAGCCGCAGGCAAAGGAGTTGCTGGCCTGCGATGTAATCGTGGTGAGCGATACCGGCATGGCTGCCCCCGATGTGCCCTCTCTTTCCTATGGTCTGAAAGGTCTGTGCTGTTTTGAGCTCGAAGTGAGCGCCCCTGCTATGGATCTGCACTCCGGTGTGTTCGGAGGCGCCGTGGCGAACCCCATCACCACCCTGTGCGAGATGGTTGCCACCACTCACGATGCCGATAACCACGTGACCGTAGCCGGTTTTTACGACGGTGTGAGCGATATCGCTGAGTGGGAGCGCGAGAGCTGGCGACGCGTGCCCGGCATGAGCAATGCTGAACTTGCTGAACTCACCGGCGTGCCCGAGTTGCGCACGGAAACCGGTTACACCGGCGCAGAGTGCGTGTATGCTCGCCCCACTTTCGAGCTCAACGGTATCTCCGGCGGTTACGAGGGCGAAGGTTCCAAGACGGTTATCCCCACCAAGGCTGTTGCCAAGATGAGCTGCCGTCTGGTTCCCGGCCAGGACCCGGAGGATATCCTTGATAAGGTCGAGGCTCACTTCCGCAAAGTTTGTCCCCCTTCCGTGCGCATGAAGTTCACTCGTCAGCACGGTGGCGAGGCCTACCTGAGCGACCCCCACTCCGCCTGGGGCAAGGCTGCGCAGCAAGCCCTGCAGATGACTTTCGGCAATCCCCCTGTGCTGGTGCGCGAGGGTGGTTCTATCCCCATTATTGCCGAGGTCAGCAAGGTACTGGGCAAGGATGCCATTTTCCTCGGTATGGACCTGCCCGACGCGCGCATTCACTCGCCCAATGAGAACATGCGCGTGGAGATATTCGAGAAAGGTATCACCATGGCTGAAAATCTGCTGCGCCTGATGGCCGCAGCTGAGTAAGTGAGAGCTTTACATCTACTATCATGCCCGTGAACGCCGTCGAAATTCACGATATTCACAAATCCTTTCCCGGTCACTGGGGAAAAGGGGGAGTGTACGCTGTGAAAGGCGTGAGTCTGAGCATTCCGCAGGGCGGCGTTTATGGGCTTATCGGCCCGAACGGCTCGGGCAAGAGTACCATCATGAAAGCCCTGGTCGGTCTCTTGACGCCGGATGTCGGCTCGTGCCGTGTGTTCGGGCGACCGGCTACCTCCGCCGCCAACAGGCGCGAAATCGGTTTCCTGCCGGAAAATCCCTATTTTTATAAGTTTCTGACCGGCGAGGAAACTGTGCGATTTTACGGTCGCTTGTGTGGGTTGCGCGGGGCTGAGCTTCGCAGCCGCACGCAGGAGATGCTGGAACTCGCCGGGCTGACAGAGGCTGCGCACCGCCGACTGGGCGGATATTCCAAGGGTATGTTGCAGCGTGTAGGGTTGGCACAGGCGCTGGTACAGCGCCCGCGCCTGCTCGTGCTCGATGAACCGACTGCCGGTGTGGATCCCATCGGCTCGCGTGCTATACGCGATATTATTCTTAATCTCAAAGAGCAGGGGATGACCGTTTTCCTCTGCTCGCACCTGCTGGAGCAGGTGCAGGAAATCTGTGACCGCGTTGGTATTTTGTATCGAGGTGTCATGATTGCTGAGGGTACTATGGAGGAGCTCACCCGTGACCTTTCCCGCACAGAACTCACGTTGCGCAATCCCTCACCCGAGCTGCTCCGGCAGCTCCGCGAGCTTGCCGGCGACTCTTTTGTATCGGTAGCGCCCGCCCGCAATTCCCTCGAAAGTGTATTCCTGCGCGGCATACAAGCCAAGCTCAGGGAGCAGCAGGGGGAGTGATTTTTTTGCCCGGCAGGAGTTGTGCCTGAAAAAAACGGAATCGTTGCGCCGTAGGTAACGCAACGATTCCGGAAAAATGATACCTGAGGGGGGTTAGCCGTTGAACGCGGTCTTGTAGACCTGCAGCACTTCCTCACGGGTGCAGGGGCGGGGGTTGCCGCCGGTGCAGACGTCGGCCATGGCAGCGTCGGTCAGAGCTTCGAGATCCTCTTCCTTCACGCCGATTTCGGCGAGGGTCTGGGGAATCTTAACGTCGATGGAAAGCTGCTTCACTGCGTCGATAGCGGCCTTGCGGTACTCCTCCTGGCTCATGGTGTCCACACCCTGCACACCCATGGCACGGGCGATTTCGCGGAACTTCTCGCCGGTGTAGGGAGCATTGTACTCCATCACATAGGGCAGCAGCACAGCGTTGGCCACACCGTGAGGTGTGTTGTAGAAAGCACTCAGGGGGTGAGCCATACCGTGCACCACACCCAGACCTACGTTCGAGAATGCCATGCCGGTCATGTACTGCCCCAGTGCCATGCCTTCGCGGCCGTCGGGGTCGTTCACAACAGCCTTGCGCAGATTCTTGGCAATGAGCTCTACAGCCTTGATGTTGAGAGTGTCTGCCAGTTCCCATGCGGCCAGAGTGGTGTAACCTTCGATGGCGTGGGTAAGGGCATCCATACCGGTAGCGGCGGTGAGGCCGGCGGGCATGGAGGACATCATGTCGGGGTCAACAACAGCCACGACGGGGATGTCGTGCGGGTCGACACACACGAACTTGCGGCGGTTAGCCTCGTCGGTGATTACGTAGTTGATGGTGGTCTCTGCGGCCGTGCCGGCAGTAGTAGCCACAGCGATAACGGGCACACATTTGTTCTTGGTGGGTGCCAGGCCTTCGAGAGATACCACATCGGCGAACTCAGGGTTGTTGATGATGATACCGATAGCCTTGGCCGTATCCTGCGGGGAACCACCGCCAATGGCAATCATATAATCTGCACCGGCTGCCTTGAAAGCTGCGACACCACCTTCAACAACGGCGACGCTCGGGTTAGCCTTTACTTTGGCGTAAATCTCGTAGGCACAACCGGCTGCGTCAAGCAAATCTGTCACTTTGGCAACCACTCCGAAGCGCACCAAATCAGCATCGGTCACAATCAGAGCCTTGGCGAAACTGCGGCTTTTTACCTCGGTCACGATTTCCTTGATGGCACCGTGCCCGTGGTAACTTGTCTCGTTCAGAATAAAGCGTTTTGCGGACATGCACATAATCTACCCTAAAATCAGTTAGTTGGCAAGATTCTTTTTTTCCCGGCTAAAAAAAAATGAAGTCTGACGTAAATTCAGGTGGACAAAAGTCACGGCTCAAGGTAACATATTGCCGAAATCCGCTCCATTATCGTCTGATTTTTTTATAAATAATTCATCACTATATTATTATGGCTTTTAAATTTCCCAATGCCTCCGGCAAGAAACATGACGCTCCCGCCGCTCCCACGAAGACTTTTAACGAGAATCCCGATTTGAGTGACTGGAAGCCCGCTCCCGTCGCTCCCGTCGAGCCTATCGTTCCGGACAATCCGTTCCCGTCGGCCCCCTCTCCTTTTGATGGCACTGGTTCTGACGTTCCGATGGGCGTGGCTACCCGCAACGTGCTCAATTCCGATGTTTCTGTGGTGGGTGTGCTCCGCTTCACCGATGACCTGTTGGTTGACGGCTCTGTGGAGGGTGAAATAACCTCTGACGGCGAGCTGACCGTGGGTGCCAACGCCACGATTACGGCCGGTGCCCAGACCAAGGTGGCTGTGCGTACCCGCAGCGCCATTATCCACGGTCGTGTATCCGGCGACGTGGTGGTGACTGACCGCGTGGAGCTCAGCTCTACCGCCGAACTCGTTGGCGATGTGACCGCCTCCAAGATTTCCATTCAGGAGGGCGCTGTATTCATCGGCCACTGCATGGTGGGCGTAGCTACAGCTTCTTCCGTGCCGGCAGAGGCTCCTGCAAAGAAGACCAAGGCGACCAAAGCCGCCGCTGCAAACAATAACTATTTCGGTTAAGTCCGGAAAGTTCTGACCTTACATGCCCCGGTATAGCACAGAGCCGATAGTCGTGTCCGTCGCTTCCGGGTTATTACCAGAGAGTGAGCGCAACCGCAGAGTTGCGCTCACTTCGTTTTCCTCGTTGAGTGAGCGACCGGTGGTGCCTCAACGCGAGGTGGAGTGCTATGAGTGCGGTAGCCGCACGCAGGTGCCCTCTGCTGCATTGTCAGCCATTTGCTCACACTGCCGGGCACACCTGAAGATGACGGATGTTGAGCTCAGGCCCGGGGCTCAGCGACTGACCGTGCGAACCCTGGGCGATGTGACCGTGCAATCGGGCGCCGTTCTTTCCGGACTTTCTGTCACATGCGGGAACTGTACGCTGAGCGGTCGCGGGGCGGGGTCTTACCGTTGCTGTGGGCTGTTGAAAGTGAGCAGCAACAATCGTATAGACGGCTCCGTTCAGGCAGGGCGTATGCTTGTTGAGCGCGGAGCCGACGTCATTCTCACACAGGGGGCGAATGTCGGTGAGCTCGAAGTGGCAGGGCGCCTGAGCGGCCGGATTGTCGCTCGGGGAACCATCACCGTGCGCCGGGGCGGCGAGTTGTACGGCGACTGTTTTGCACCCTCTCTGGTGATTGAGCAGGGGGGTGCCCATCGCGGGGTGTGGCACCGCGCACAGTCAGAATGAGCCTTTTGCCCGAAACTCTGCCATGGATATTCAGATAACAGGCGCCGCACAGAATACCCTGCGACATATCAACCTGTGCCTGCCTGCCGGTAAAATCATCGCCCTCATGGGCCCCAGCGGTTCCGGTAAAAGTACCCTCGCGTATGATACTCTTTTCGCGGAATCCCGTCGCCGTTTTCTCGACTGTCTCTCTGCCGGTGCCCGTCGGCTTCTCGCCCGGCCTGAAAAACCGAGGGTGGACGCCATTGAAGGACTGCCACCGGCTCTTTGCCTGGAACAGCATATCCCCCAGGCTCACCGCAGGGCAGTGCTCGGTTCCATAACAGAAACACTCGATTACCTCAGAATCATATATGCCGCTATCGGTGTGCCCCATGACCCTGCCACCGGTCAGCGGCTCACCCGCCTGAGCCCGGATGAGATTACGACAGCTCTCTGCTCCCTGCCCGAGGGGGCTCGCCTGACCCTGCTGGCCCCGCTGCCTCCTACATTCGGCTCTGAGCCGGAGAGCGACGTGCTGCAACTGCGCAAACTGGGGTATCTGCGTGTACGGGTGGGAGGGGAAATCCGCGAGCTTGAAGAACTGGAATCTGCTCCGCCTGCACCGGGTGATATGTGTGAGCTCGTTGTGGATCGTATCGTGCTGCGTGCGGGCAGCGAGTCCCGCGTGGCGGACTCCGTGCAGGCGGCTCTGCGGCTGTGGCAGGATGAACTGCGCGCCCTCGTGCAGGAGCGCGGCGGTGAGCCTGAGTTGCAGTGCTACCACACGCGCTACCGCAATGCTGATACCGGTTTCACTCTGCCGGAGCTTACCCCGCGCCTGTTTTCGCACTACTCCCCGCAGGGGGCATGTGCCGAATGTGATGGTGCAGGGGTGAAAGAGAGCAGCAAGGGGGAACTGCTTACTTGCCCCGCCTGCCGGGGTATGCGTCTCAATCCTGTTGCCCTGGCTGTTACCCTCTGCTTCGGTTCTCAGGATATCAACCTTGGCGATTTCTGCAACCTGACGGTGCAGCAGAACCTGGAGCTGCTTGGCCAGCTGAGCATTCCGCCTGTGTATCAGACCGCCCTGCAGACAGCTGTGCAAGAACTGCGCCGCCGATTGGAGTGTCTGGATGAATTGGGGCTGGGTTACCTGTCACTGTCCCGCTCTGCGGGTTCTCTCTCTGGTGGTGAATTACAGCGTGCGCGATTGGCCGGCCAGATTGGCGGCGGTCTTTCGGGGGTGCTCTATATACTCGATGAACCGACCATTGGGCTGCATCCCGCCGAAACCGGGCGGCTCATAGCCGCTCTCAGGCGCTTGCGCGACAAGGGGAACACAATCCTGGTCGTTGAGCACGACCCCCAGCTGCTCGCCGCTGCCGACTGGTTGGTCGAGATGGGACCCGGCAGCGGACCGGCGGGGGGGGAAGTTCTCGCCGTTGGAACCTATGCCGATTTTCTGAACAATGAGGATTCCCCAACCGCAGCCTGGCTGACAGGGCGGCAGCAGTTCGCGGAGCCCGACCCTGTCGAGCTGGCCGCCTGCAAATGGGCAGAGCTGCGCCATGCCCGGGCGCGCAACCTGAAGGATGTCACCCTGCGCTTCCCTCTGGGTACCTTTACCTGCTTGAGCGGCCCCGGCGGTTCGGGAAAGAGCACTCTGGTGCATGAATGCCTGCTGCCTGCTTTGAAAGCCGGCAAAGTCAAAGGCGCCGAGGGAATAGCCCGCGCAGTTCTGCTCGACCAGAGCCCTCTGGGAGCCACCGCGCGCTCTACCCCGGCAACGGCTACAGGATTGCTGGATGTATTGCGCCCGCTTTATGCCGCACTGCCCCTCTCTCGCCAGAGAGGCTACACGGCAGCCAGATTCTCGCTCAACACCCGTGGCGGGCGTTGTGAGCGCTGTGGCGGCACCGGTCAGCTGCAGGTTGATATGAACTTTCTTGCCGACCTCTATACTCCCTGCGATGCCTGCCATGGCTCCCGCTACAATCGAGAGACTCTTGAGGTAACCTGGCGCGGTAAATCCATAGCACAGGCTCTGGCTCAGACGGTGGATGAAGCGCTGGAGTTCTTTGCACCCATACCCGGAGCCGTCGGCATATTGCAGGCCATGCACGACATTGGCCTGGGGTATTTGCCGCTGGATCGCTCCGTTACCACACTGTCAGGCGGTGAAGCTCAGCGTGTGAAGATTGCCACCTATCTGGCAAAGGCTGCTCCGAAACGGGGGCGTCGCGATGGCGAGCGCCTGTTGTTCGTGCTGGATGAACCATCCACCGGTCTTCATTTCCGCGAGGTGGATATGCTGCTGCGCTCCTTCTACCGACTGCGAGCTGCGGGGCATACCGTGCTTTGCATTGAGCACCATCAGGGCATATTATCGCGGGCGGATTATCTCATCGAGCTCGGCCCCGGAGCAGGGGCAAACGGTGGGCAAATCGTGTTTGCCGGCAAGCGACTATAATGGCGCCGGGATTTGAGACACAGCATTAAGCCCTCTTTGGCTTGTGCAATTCATCGGGCGTGTGTATAATCAAACCAACACACGCACATGCAAAACGAACAGATACATAAGAGAGGGCGTTATAGCGCCGAGTT
>JAZNVF010000099.1:0-12355 GCA_045592685.1 Akkermansia sp.
CCCACTGCTGCCCCCCAGACGCAGAACCGCCCACGCCGTAGAGCAACCCAACGCAACCGAGTCTGGCCCGGGCAAACGCCGGAATACATTCCCAACCTGACCAATCACCATCCCGGTGCCCCCCCTTCGCAAACAGCCACACTTTGTAGCGCATGTGACACACTTCCGGCTTGCTTTAACGCCGGAATAGACTACCATATTGCAACATCTCTTCATGTCAGCAGCAACCACATACACACTTCTGGCTCTCGGCGGCATTTCGCTGCTGAGCAGCAATGCACTATGGGCACAGGGCAACATCGGCACACGAGCCGGCATAGTAGAAGCCGGTCCGCGAAACGGCACACCTCGCGACCCGGCCGAAGATTTGCTGGTGGCATACGGACTGCGAAACGATGCAGCCAAAGCAGCCGAGCGCGGCAACTACAATCAGGCTCTCAAAAAAGCACGACAGGCAGAAAAAATGATGGCCACCATCGTACGTGACCACCCGCAGTGGAAACCCAAAATGATGAGCTATCTGCGAAATCAACTCGCCACGAATATAGCAAAATACCAGGAAGAAGCCGCAAAGGCTCCCATACCCACCGGTCGCCAGCCAGGGCGCCCCGTGCCGCAGGAAAGTGATATTCCCCTGCCCGGTATCCGTGAAAACCAGGAATACACCGATGGATTGTCGCCGGATGGAGTGCCCGACTATGCAGCAACCGAAAAGGAGCTGCGCAGCGAACTGGCCCGCCTGCGCACCGAATGCAGCAACATGGCTCGCAGCCTGCTCTCGCTGAGCGAAAAATACAAGAAAACCCAGCAGGAACTCATACTCGCCCGCCAGGAACAGCAAGAGTACCGCGACCGTTACGAAAAACTTCTCAAGCAGGTCAGCGATGAACGCAAAATCAATAACGAAGTCGTAGACGCTCTCACACGCCGACTCGCCGAAGCAGAAGACAAACTGCGCAGCTCCGAGCGCGCTCGAAAGGAAGCTGAAGACCGCGCCAACGAACTGGCAAACCAACTCGCGCAGACCCAGGCCGAACTCGAACGCGTAACCCGCGAGCGAGACCAACTCAAGGCCGAAAACGAACAACTGCGCGCCATCGTCGAACTCAACAGCCCCGAAAAAACCAAGGCCCTGCTCGACCAGAACCTCACCCTGGCAGAGCAGCTCAAAGCAGCCCGCGCCAGAGTCGAGGCTCTCGAAGCCCAGATATCTGGCTCTACGGACGAAAAAGACGTGCTGGCTCAGCAACTCAACGAAGCCCGTACTGAGGTGGACCAGCTGCGTGAGCAAATGGGCTTGGTTTACGACGAAAATCGTGGCTACCGTCGCCGTATCTCAGAACTCACCGAGCGACTTAACAACCTGGAAGCGGAAATAGATTCCGCCGCCAACCAACCGCAAATCGACCCTGCCCTGGCAGAAGAAAACCGCGTGCTCAAAGACGTCATCGCCAAGCAGCGCCGAACCATCGAAATGCAGGAACAGGGGCGAAAACTGCTCATCGAAACCTACAAACAACTCAAACAAGGTAACAGTGAAATGACCGCTGAGCTGCAGCGGCTCGACGACGAAAGCAAACTCGACCTCACTGACGCGGAGCGCAGACTGGTGGATTCTATACGAAATGGAGAAAGCGGCGAAATGCAGGATGCCGACGGCACCAACGCCGTGCGAAGAAGTCTCGAAATCCAGACACTTGCCAGCCTGGCAGACAAAGCATTCTCGAAAGCCCGCTACACCTCCGCCGAGCAACTCTACCGCACTCTCTACGACTACCAGCCCGACCACGTACCCGGCCTGGTCAACCTCGGCACCATATTGCTCTACCGCAACAAGTGCGAAGAGGCCACCGAATACCTCAACCGCGCTACCCGACTGGCGCCCGATTTACCCATCACCTACTATCTGGCCGGTATATGCTACTACCGCCAGGATCGCATGGAAGAAGCCGAACGCATGTTCGTGCGCACCATCGAGCTGGACCCCGGCAACGCCGAAGCCTTCTTCTACCTGGCCAACATCGAGGGTATAAGCGGGCGCAGCGAAGAGGCACTCAAACACTTTGCCGCCGCCGTCAAACTCAACCCCGCCCTGAATGATGCCCACTACAACATGGCTCGCCTTTACGCTGAAATGGGCAGCATACCCGACGCGGCACGAGCATACGACCGAGCTATACAGAGCGGCGCTGAACCTGACCCCGAATTCCAGAATTACCTGGCCAACCATCCGGATAATCAAAAGAACCCGGGCGCTGACCTGGTCGCCGAAATTCAACCGGAAAACGAGGCCAGACAACTGAGTTCGACAAACAAAGATACAGCAGAGCAACCTGCGAAGCAGCCCCCCGCTGCAGCCGACGGCGCCAACAGCAGCCCCCCTGCCACCACCAACGAACAGACAGACAATCCCCCGACAGCTCCGGCCAATACCGAAACCTCTGCCCGCCAGACCTTCGAAGCGAAAGTCACACGCATGCAAGAGGCCAATACCCAACCGGCCACAGGCACACCACAGACAGCTCAGGTCACCTATCGCACCGTGCGGGTTCGCACCAACGCCGGCGGTTACCGTCACCGCGTAAAACTGCGACAAAAAACTACCATATCTCCCCAATTGCGCAATCACGCAGGTAAAACCCTCGATTCCCCAACAGGTAAAAACCGAAAAACCGTGCGCCGAAAGAGCCACCAGGACTAACCCGCCACCTCCATGTACATACAAAATCAACTGCAGGAAATCAGAGCCAACATAGCCGCTGCCGAACAACGCGCCGGACGCCCTGCCGGCAGCACCACCCTGCTGGCGGTCAGCAAAACATTCCCCGTCAGTGACATCATGCACGCCTACGCCGACGGGCAGCGCCTGTTCGGCGAAAACCGCTTGCAGGAGGCCATGGAAAAAATACCGGCCATGCCCGCAGATTGTACCTGGCACCTCATCGGCCCGCTGCAGCGCAACAAAGTTCGCAAGGCTCTCGAACAGGGCATAGCACTCATACAAGCCGTAGACAGCCGCAAACTCGCCGAAACAATATCACGTATAGCCGGCGAACTGGGCACTACCGCCCGTGTACTGCTCGAAGTCAACGTGGACGGCGAGAGCAGCAAGCATGGCTTCGCCCCCGATGAACTGCTGCAGCAGTGGCACGAACTGACCGCTCTGCCCCACCTCGACATACGCGGACTCATGTGTATACCGGCTCCCACCGCCGACCCCGAAGGCGCCCGCCCCGCATTTATCACCCTGCGCAAACTCGCCGAAAACCTGCGTAGTCTCGGCCCCCTGCCACTACCCGAACTCTCCATGGGTATGAGCCACGACTACGCCGTAGCCGTGGAAGAGGGCGCCACCATCGTGCGCGTAGGCTCCGCTATCTTCGGGCGGCGAGGCTACTCGAAATAAACACCACCGCCCGGCCCCACACAGCCGCGCGCCCGACAATCCGCCCCATATATTCATTTTTTGCTTGCGCTCGGGTGCGTAAGGTGGTAAATTCGGTCAGTAAAATACTGCATAGAACAACATGAAATATCAGGCTTTTTCTCTTGCTCTGGGAGCGCTGATTGCGCTCAGCCCGGTTTTTGCCCAGTCATCTCGCAGCAGCCGTGGTGCCCGTGGCTCCGCTGCCGCAGCCGCAACAGAAGAGGCGGCCGCACCCAAGACAGGCGTGCGTTTCGTCATCTGTGCCCCCTCCGGCGGCAAACTACCCAGCCCGCTCTACTACCAGGCCGGACAAAAAGAGTACAAGCAGGCACGCATTTCCAGTCGCATACCCTCCCAGCGCATCAAGCCCATCGCCGGTGTGATAAACTTCTACGATCAGGACCCCGCTCCTGCACCTGCGGCAAATGACAACAAAAAGGGCAAAGGAGCCAAACCCGCCGACAAGCCCGACATCAAGCCCATAATGACCATCAACGTACCTGCCTCTGCCGGCAGCAAGTCCGTGTGTATCGTCATTCCCGGCGAAACCCCGGCAAAGGCTCAGACATTCTTCCTGAACGAAGACTCCTTCCCGGCCCAGGGGGTTCACCTCATCAACCTCTCTCCCTCGCCCGTGACTGTGAGCATATCTGCCAAAGGCGACTTCAGCGACGCCAAAGAAAAGAAGGTAGGCCCCTTCCGCCGCGATGAAGGCGTGAGCGAAAAGAACTCCTGGCACTTCAACGGCAGTAAACACGGCGAGCAGGTTGCGTTCCGCATCACCTCCCGCCAGGTGAAAAAAAACGGGGGTAAAGAGGTAGTGCGCGAGGTCCCGCTGAAGATGGGCAAGTTCCTGGTGTCCGAACGTCAGTCTCAGATTAACGTCGTCGTGAAAGCAGGCGACAACCTGAAGCTCATGAGCATACAGGTAGCAAAAGACTGATTCCCTAAAAAATCTCACTTACTCACTCTCTCACCATGCCCCAGAAGCTGACAGAAGGCCCCATAGCCGAGCGCATCGCGCGTATAGGTGACCAATTCGCCATCAGCGGCGAATTCCTGTACGGTGAAGAGCTCTGCAACGGTCACATCAACACCACCTACCGCGCCTGCTACCGCACAGAAGACGGCACGGAGGATCGCTATATCCTGCAGCGTATCAACGACTACGTATTCAAAGACCCGGTCATGGTCATGAAAAACGTAGAGAAAGTAACCCGCCACATACGATGGAAAACCATCCGTCGCCGCAAAAACACAGCAGGTCAGCCCCTTACCCTCTACCCTGCACGCGGCGGGCGCAACTACATCGACCTGCCTGAAGAAGGCGGCATGTGGCGCTGCTATAACAACATCGAAGGTACCCATACCTACGATGTGGTCGAGAACACCCGCCAGGCCTACCAGGCCGGCTTCGCGTTCGGCTCATTCCAGGAGCTTATCTCCGACATGAACCCCGAAGACCTGCGTGAGTCCATACCCGACTTCCACAACACCCCGCGACGCTACGAAGCACTCCTGAAAAGCGCAGAGGCCGACGTTGTAGGGCGCGCGGCCAGCTGCGAAGCCGAACTGGCTATGCTGCGAGCCTGGTCCCCCATGTACAGCAGACTTGTGGACTTGCAAGCGGCAGGCACCCTGCCCACTCGCATCACCCACAACGACACAAAAATCAACAATGTGATGCTCGATGAGGACACAGACGAGGCAGTCTGCGTTATCGACCTCGACACCGTCATGCCCGGGCTTTCCCTCTACGACTTCGGCGACATGGTACGCACGGCCACCTGCACAGCCGAGGAAGATGAGGAGGACCTCAGCCGCGTTGTCATGCAGATGCCCTTCTTCGAATCTCTGGCAGAGGGGTACCTGGATGCAGCTCACGACTTCCTGACCCAGGCAGAAATCGATCAACTGGCCTTCGCCGGCTGGCTTATAACCACCGAAATCGGCATTCGATTCCTCACCGACTATCTGGACGGCGACAAATACTTCCGCACAGAAAAACCGGAGCACAATCTCATACGCGCTCGCAATCAGCTTGCACTCGCCCGCAGTATCGAGAGCAACCTGCCGCGCATGGAGCGCTACATTCGCCGCCTTATCAAATCCTACACCAAAAAACGATAATCACGGCATGAGCACCCCGTGGCGAACAGCCGTTGCTCTCATAGGGCAGGCCATACTACTGGCCTGCCCTGCGCAGCTGCAGGCACTCACCACCCTGAGCGAGTTCCGGACAGAGATTACCCCCTGTAAGGAACTGGGCGGAGATGCTCTGAGCTTTCACACCCCCGAAGCAAAGGGACTTGTGCTGGCAGACAGTCGGGGCAGAATAGGCGCTGTACTGCTGCACAGCAAAACACGCCGGGACAACATAGAGGAACTCACCAAAACCATGCAGTCCCTCATCACCCACAACAAACCGGCAGAAGTTCTCCGCTCGGCCGATGGTCACTCCGCACTCATCCTCTACCCAGACATCAGCCGGGAGCATGCCGACAGCACAAAATCACTCACCGGCTGCAACAGACTCACCGCCCTGCACAACGTCCGCAACAGCTACAACGCCAGCATCACCCCGCACTACTGGCACGAGAGCGGCATTTCCCTTCGCAATTACGACAATCGTACCCTGCTCTACGAAATTACTCTCGACATGAGCGCCGAACAGGTCGGGTACGTTGAAATCCGCATAGGTAAAAAGGCCGCCCATCTTCTTAAACCCCACATGCTTATCGGTATACCCCCCTCACTACCGACAGCCCCCAGGCAAGTGCGCAGAATATCATACCTGCTCGGTGGCACCACCCCCATACATGCCGATGAATCGACCGATACCTACCTCTGCCGGGGCACAGATGAGGTTTATACACTCGGCACACAGCAGCGACTGCAGCAGGCCGCCAAAAAACGCCAGGGCATAAAACACTATTTCTTCCCCGGACTGCCCATGCCAAATATGCTTGCCACCATTTCCCCCGTCAGTCCAGAGAAAACACCTACTTACACAGAACAGCCTCCCCCTGCGGCGGCGCCCCAGGCAGCGCCGCCCCCCCTCAGCCCATCCGAAGCGCGTCAGCGCTACATCGACGAGCTGCAGAAAATGTGACCCCTGACAAACATGATGCTCACTCAGGTGTTGCAAGCCGACATAAAATGTGATAGACTGAGACCGCAGAGATTTCACACCGAACATGATCCCCCCCACAACAGAGGGAAACGGCAACATACCGACATCCCCCACGCTGGTCGTCCCGAACAGGGTAGACCTGCCGTCCGTGCACGCCATCGAGGCTGCACTGGGCGGGCGTGATCGTGTGGCCTGGATGGTGGAAAACACTCTGCGCCCCGACGCAGAGGTGATGATGTACCTCTCACAAACACGCGCTGCGGGGTTCCTGTGCGCAATAGACCGCAGCTCCCCCGAAGACCTGGTGAAACTCGTACGAGACCGCCAGGTACAGGGCAGGCACGTCGTACTGCTCAGTGGGCGCCCCGGCAATCAACCGGCAGCCCTTACAGATATACCTGGCAAGCTGCTGCACTTTGCCGATGGCAGCAAACTATCAGCATTGCCTGTTTATGTGGGCATGTACAACAACAGCCTGACAAATGGCATAGTGGCAGCTCCCCCCTGCGACCGCACGGTCGTGGTGTTCATGCCGGAACTCAAAGCCGGCCCCGAACTGGGTGCGCGAATACGCGGCGCATGGATGGAGGCAGCAGCAGAGCAGGCCGCCCGCCACCCAGCTCTGCAAACCACCCTGCCCCAGGCCATCATTGAGAGCATAACCCGCCACCCCGACGCTATGCTCATTGACGGTGTGGACGACAGCCAACTGAGCTATCGTCGACTGCTCATATACGCGCTCATCATGGCCGAGAAGCTGCACAAGCGCGTGAGCAATCGCCGGCTTGGCATCATCTTACCCCCCGGAAAATCAGCAGCCATTGCCAACCTGGCCTGTCTGCTGGCAGGTATTACCCCAGTTAACATCGACTACACCATACCGGCCGAAAATTTCCGTTATCGGACCGAACAAACCGGCATCAACCGATTTATCACCGAAGTTCGGTTCACTCACAAACAGCAACAATTCGCCTGGCCGGCACCGCGCGACCTTATACACATAGACCGGGAACTGGCCGACGTAAGCACATCAAGCGTAAAAATACGCGAGCTGCTCATACAGCTGGGTAAAACAGACTGGCTCACCCGGAAACTGAGGAACACCCCCGGCAGACCCGATGATGAAGCGGCACTGCTCTTCACCTCTGGCACCGGCGGCATAGCAAAGGGTTGCCCCTACAGCCACAGCATGCTGCTCTCGGCAGTCATGCAGCTGAGTAGTCGTCTGCCACTGAATGAGGGGCAGCGTGTTCTGTCGGTCATGCCGCTGTACCACCCCATCGGTCTGCTCACCGGACTTCTGCTCCCCCTGCTGCAAGGGCTCGACATAGTCACCTACCCCGACATACAGGCTCCGCGCCGCATCTGCGAGCTGGCGCACAACTACAGCACAGCCCTCACCGCCTTTACCCCGGCACATACCGCCACCGTGCTGAAAGCCGCTAAACCGGGTAACTTCGCAGCCATGCGCTACTTCCTGACCGTGGGCGAAAAATTACCTACCGATTTGGCCGAGCGAGCCGCAGCAGATCACAAACTCACCCTGCACGAGTGCTACGCTCCCATAGAATCAGCCCTGCCCACCGCTGTCAGCGCTGCTCCCCCGGCTGCTGCCCCCGGCACACCCCACATTATCCCCGCCGGACTGAACGGCACCGTCGGTGCCCCCATGCCGGGAATCGCCGTGCGTATAAGTGACCTCAACCGCCCCGAGCAAAGCTTGCCCCCCACCCATACCGGGCTTATATGGATCAGAGGTGCAACCGTTATCCCAGCCTACCTGAAGAACCGCCCCGATGCCACCACCTGCATACGCGGCCAGTGGCTCTGCACTGGCGATGTAGGTAAGCTCACCACTGACGGGCTGCTGATTATCAGCGGGCGCAAGGCTCGATTCAGCAAGATAAACGACACGCTGGTACCGCATGTGGCAGCGGAAGAAGCCCTCTGCCGCGTGCTGGGACTTCCGACGGATGACGGGGTACGCCGTCTGGTCATAGTAGGTGTGCCCAATCCCCGGGGACTGGGTGAGGTGCTGATACTGCTTTCCACCGTACACAAGAATGTAGTACCGCAGGATATCATCACTGCGCGCTACGCCCTGCTCAACGCTCGTTACCCTGCGGCTTGGGCACCCACCTACATTCTACCCATCAAGAGCATACCCGTGCTGCCGAATGGCAGCCTCGATTACCCCAGTTGCTATCGCGGCACCTGCCAACAGCTGGGTATACCCACCGAATGAGCCACTGCCGTACCATGACTACCGCACCGCTCCCCGACCTTTGCCCCGCCCCCAAAGAGCTGCCGGACAACTACGTCATCGGCGGTTACCGTCTGCTGCACCACATCGGCGAGGGGGGATTCGGGGTCAGCTACCTGGCGATGGATGAGTTGCTCAACCGCCCGGTCGTTATCAAAGAGCACTTTCCCCATGCTCTCTGCCAACGCAACGCCGCCACTCTCAACATTGAACCCATACCCGGAACCGACGACACCGAGTACAACTGGGCACTCAGCAATTTCCTGCGAGAGGTTCGCCTGCTTGCCACTCTCGACCACCCACATATCGGGCGCGTATTCACCTATTTCGAGGCTCACAACACCGCATATTACGTCACAGAGCACATCGACGGCCCCAGCCTGGCCGACGTGGCAGCCGAATACCGGAAACACCTCGGCTACATACCCCAGCAGCCCCTTTACGGCCTGATGGTGCGCATGCTCGACGCGCTTGACTACCTGCACTCGAACAATATCCTGCACCTCGACATCAAACCCGACAATATTCTGGTAACACGCAACGGCTCCCCGGTACTCATCGATTTCGGCGCCGCCCGTAACATGCAGGAGCATACCACCGCACAAGTCGTGGAAACACCGGGCTACAGCCCCCCGGAACAAGGACACCCCAACGGCAAACTCTGCCCGGCCAGTGACCTCTACGCCTTTGCCGCCACCCTCTACTACGCTCTCACCGCTCAGGCACTACCACCAGGCAGACAGCGCGAACTCTACGACACGCTGACTCCTCTGAGCAACATGCCCCACCTGCGCGCTCATTACCACCCGCAACTACTGGCAAGCATAGACAAAGCTCTCTCCCCCGCCGCAGAGAACCGCTATGCAGCGGCAGCCCTTTGGTTGCACGACCTGCGCTCCCGATAAACTGTTACAGGTGACACGCCCAACAAGTCTTGCCCCTCATAGCCCTGCTGCGCTATGCTTGTTCTCGTATGAACAAGCTACAGATGATAACCTTCCGCTGCAGGGACGAACTGTTTGAAAGACTGGAGCGCTTCGCCCGCGCGCGCAATATTGATCGCACCTCTGTGCTCAAACTGGCTCTGCACTACTACCTGAACCGCTGCGAACTCACCCGGCGACCTGCTGAGCCGCCTGCCAATACTGCCAGGCAATCAACAAGCGCAATATAAGCGCCCACAGCATTCCCCATGTTACCGCCAGCGTCAGCTTACCTTTCGGGGTCAATCTGACGCTGCGGCGCAAACAGAAAAAAGCTACCGCCTGTACTGCCGCCGAGAGGAGAAATGCCACCGTACTGCTCATACCACCGGCTCGGAACAAAACTGCCGGGGGCTCAAGAAAAGCAAAAGCGCAAGCCAACAAGTCCTGCTCATGACCATAGAGCCAGAGCACCACTCCGCTTGGCACCAGCACACACAGAAACAGCGTGTACCCCGCCACCTTACTGTATCGCTCCTCTTGCGTGGGTATATACATACGGCCAACATCTTGCACCATCACCTCCGCGCTGTCAAGCATAATCTGCTCTGCCCGGTACCACAGGCATGTTTAACAAAGCGCCCCCCGCTCTTGTTACGGAGCGGGGGGCCGACGACGGTGTTAGCGCTTGCTTTTACGACTGCGCGAATATGCTGAAACTACTCCCCTTTTCATACGGGGAATCGTGACCGGTCGTTCTGCTATAGTTCTCAGTAATAAGGTATCGTCTGAACTCGCTGGTATTCTGCACACCAGTCTCGAAGGAACGCGACACTTCATAGGCGAATCCACCCACTGCCTCACCCCTGCTGTTCACCCAAGAGGAGGAGGGCGAATAGTGCGTGTCTGATGCCGCACCATACATTCGGACTCCGGAACGGTTAAAGTTCAGAGAATCCAGAATACCGCCGGAATAGCACTGTGCAAACAGGTATGTCTGATACCCGGCCCCGATATTGCTCACCATCGAATTGAACTCGGCTCCGGAAATATAATCCTGGAGATAGTTCGCATCATAGGGAACAATGTACTCGTCCCCAAAGCGAGAGGGCTGACTATCGTACAAGTCCGCACCATGGTCATACACATAAACAAGCAGGTGGTCGTTAGAGTCGGTTATGCGGCTCAGCTCATTGAAGACTGTCCTCATCTGACCCTTTGTCGCAGCGAGAACATGCGACCCATTTGCATAGCTCATGTCGGAGTTGGCTTCATGCCCCTGATAAATTGAGTCCGGAGCCGGATTGGTACCATCGGCATACAATACGTATATATGATCTCTGGGAATATCGTAATTCTGCACCAGCGACATATACGTGTCGTAGAAATTGTAATAGTAACGCACGTGGTTGTTACTAATGTCACCGCCACCGGCAAACAGCACCACATAGTTTTCAGCTCTGTTTGTCACCACAGGCGCCGTATACTCAGCCCTCACGGTGTAGTTGTCCATCAGACTGCCATTAGCATTCTGCACCTTGGCATAGACCGTTGCACCGGCAGACAGGGTGATGCTTACACTACCCACTCCGCTTACCCTCTGCGACCCGGCCGTCAGTTCGATAGCAACATCAGACGAATTTGCCGTCAGTTTATATGTACCGGCAGATGATGCAGATATTCTGTAGTAATCCACATCAGAGGTTGTGTGGAAACTGCCTGTTTTTGTAGTATTCAGGCTCAGCGATGTCGCGGCAGACTGCGAGTCATTGGGCTCATCGTACTGCGTTATCGGGCGACGGGCTACAATGGTATAATAGTCCACCAGAGTATTGTTTTCGCCGGTCACACGCAAATAGTACGTACCGGCAGACAGGTTCTGGCGAATCTTCATATTGGCACCCTCGCCACCGGAGCCGGAGCGAGTGACAACCGTATTGCTACCATTGCTGTTGCGATACAGAATACCGTACGTATCTCCATTACCGTCGGTTTCGAATTCGTATGTACCGGCAGATGTGACGACTAACTTATACCAGTCCTCGTCTCCCTGTCTGTGGATATTATGAGTCTGTGAACTGCCGAGAGCAAGGGTGGTTGCTCTGAGCGACGTGTCGTCATCTTCATACTGATCCTTTACATACGTCGCACTGAAAGAATAGCTGCTGACGGTCTGGGTCGGAGACAAGGCCTGAGCCCTGACATAATAGGTCTTGCCGGCTTCGCTATCCAATGTGGCCGATGTTATGCCGTACGAACCGATTGTCGATTCCTTCAAATAGGTCAATGTTCCATTATTATTCTGCTCATAGATGAAAATTCTCATTTGCTTGGACTCATCATTCTGCGCAGTGAATATGACACTGGAATTGTTCGCGGCCTTATACGCCACCCAGTCGGTGTCACCGGGGGTGTGTATACTGTGCACCTGGCTGCTGCCGAGGGTTAACCAGGTAGCGCGGGAGGGCGCATTGTCGTTCGCCTTGCCGCCGAGTTTCTCGTACTGGTCGCCGGAGACTGAGCTGGGGTCAATATCCACCCTGATTCCATAACTTGAGGTAGTCGATGCGCGGTTATTGGTTGTCACGCGCACGTAATACCAATTATCT
>JAZNVF010000100.1:0-55093 GCA_045592685.1 Akkermansia sp.
CGCTTGGCCTCCGACTTCCCTTCACACTCCGACGGAAAAATATTCGCCATAAATACACATGTTACCGCCCAAAAATGTGCGGTGGTGTCTTTTCTGCTTGCAATCTGCAGGGAAAGGGGTATACTTGAGCGCGTATTATCATTTTCACATACAAAGCACAATGAACACGGTACGCACATTCACGACAGGCTCGGGGACCGAGGGCAAGTACTACTCACTGCCGGCTCTGGCTGAGCAGGGCTTTGCAGGTATCAACCGCATGCCTGTTTCCCTCCGTATTGTACTGGAAAGCCTGCTGCGCAACTGCGACGGGCTGAAAGTCACTGAGCAGGATGTCAGAAATCTGGCCGGCTGGAATGCCGGTGAGCCAGGCAGCTACGAAATTCCCTTTACTGTGGCTCGCATCATCCTGCAGGACCTCACGGGCGTACCGCTGCTGGTAGACCTGGCCGCCATGCGTGCCGCTGTGCAGGATTTGGGGGCAGACCCTGCGAAAATGGAGCCGCTTGTTCCCGTTGACCTGGTGGTTGACCACTCGGTACAGGTAGACTGGGCCGGATTCCCCGCTGCGTACCAGAAAAACCTCACCCGTGAGTTCGAGCGCAATGCCGAGCGCTATGAATTCCTGAAATGGGGACAGCAGGCTTTCAAGACCTTCTCCGTCGTACCGCCGAGCACCGGTATCGTACACCAGGTGAACCTGGAGCACCTCGCCCACGGCGTCATGGAGCAGGAGGGCGTGTATTATCCCGACACTCTGGTGGGCACCGACTCGCACACCACCATGATTAACGGCCTGGGTGTCGTGGCCTGGGGCGTGGGCGGTATCGAGGCCGAGGCCGGCATGCTCGGCCAGCCCGTTACCTTCCTGGTGCCGGAGGTCGTAGGTGTGCACCTGACCGGCAAACTGGCCGAGGGTGTGACCGCCACCGACCTGGCACTGCACGTCACACAGATGCTGCGCAAGCACGGCGTGGTGGGCAAGTTCGTCGAGTTCTTCGGCGAAGGTGCAGCCAGTCTTTCCCTGCCCGACCGTGCCACCGTGGCCAACATGGCTCCTGAGTACGGCGCCACCATGGGTTTCTTCCCCATCGACTCCACCAGCGCCGCCTACCTGCGCGCCACCGGTCGCAGCGAGCAGCATGTGACCACCTACGAGAATTACTACAAGGCTCAAGGGCTCTTCGGCATGCCCATGAAGGGCGATATCGACTACAGCGTGGAACTCGAGTTCGACCTGGCCACCATTGTCCCCGCCGTGGCCGGTCCCAAGCGCCCGCAGGACAGAATCCCCCTCGCTGACCTGAAACAGAGCTTCGCCGCCATCTGCGAGAGCACCTATGGTCACCCGCAGAACACCACTCCCGTGCCTGTCACCATGAAGGGCGATGCCGGCAACCCCGACGCCGACACCACGCACGATGTGGCTCTGGCCGACGGTGCCATTCTCGTGGCCGCCATCACCAGCTGCACCAACACCAGCAACGACAGCCTGATGCTCGCCGCCGGTCTGCTGGCCAAAAAGGCCGCTGCCCTCGGTATGAAGGTCCCCGCCTACGTGAAGACCAGCATCGCCCCCGGCAGCCGAATCGCCGCACGCTACTTCGCCAACAACGGGCTGACGGAGGCTCTCGACACCATCGGGTTCTCCATCGTGGGCTACGGCTGCACCACCTGCATCGGCAACAGCGGCCCGCTCAACAGCGCTATCGAACAGGCTGTAACCGAGCACGACCTCGTGTCCTGCTCCGTACTCTCCGGCAACCGCAACTTCGAGGCCCGCATTCACTCCCATGTGAAGGCCAACTTCCTCATGTCGCCCCCGCTCGTCATTGCCTTTGCCCTGGCCGGGCGCGTCGATATCGACATGGCTACCGAGCCCCTGGGCACCGCCGCCGACGGTACCCCCGTCTACCTGAAAGACATCTGGCCCACGGGCGAAGAAATCGCTGCCGCTCAGGCCTGTGCCGCCACACCTGCGGACTACACCGCCTGCTACAGCAGTGTGGTGCCCGAGTGGGGCAAGGTCAGCGCTCCCGAGGGTGCCACCTTCGCCTGGAACCCCGACAGCACCTACATTCACCGCCCGCCCTTCTTCGAGGGCTGGAACGGCAGCAAGGGCGACATCGCCGATATCATGAACGCCCGCCCGCTGGGTATCTTCGGCGACTGCGTGACCACCGACCACATCTCCCCCGCCGGCGCCATCAAACCCACCGGTCCCGCCGGGCAGTTCCTCGCCGCCAACGGCGTGGAGAAGCGCGATTTCAACACCTTCGGCTCCCGCCGTGGCAATGACCTCGTGATGGCTCGCGGTACCTTCGCCAACGTGCGCATCAAAAACCTGCTCACCGAGGGCGTAGAGGGCGGCTATACGCTCTACTTCGGCTCTCAGCCTGTCAGCGAGCCCGACACCTGCATCTGCGCCCCCTGCGGCACGCCCACCTTTATCTACGACGCCGGCATGGCCTACAAGGCCGACGGTGTGCCCACCATCATCATCGGTGGCGAGGATTACGGCATGGGCTCCAGCCGCGACTGGGCTGCCAAGGGTACCAACCTGCTGGGCGTGCGCGCCGTGGTAACCAAGAGCTTCGAGCGTATTCACCGCAGCAACCTCATCGGCATGGGCGTGCTGCCCCTCAACTTCGCCAACCCGGCCGACTATGACCGCGTGAAGGGGTTGAAGGACGTCACCTTCTCCATCACCGGCCTGAGCAACGACCTGCAGCCGCGCGATGGCGCCACCCTCGTGGTGCAGCCCGCAGGCGAGCCCGCCTTCGAGCTGCCGCTTATCGTACGCATCGACACACCCATCGAGAAGGAATACTTCCGCGCCGGCGGTATTCTGCAGTACGTACTGGCCCGCTATTGCTGAGATTGCCCCATTTCTCCCCACTGCCCTGCTGTCCGCCACCGGTGAACAGCAGGGCGTTTCGCTGATACCATTAAATCATAAATAATATTTTACTATTAACACAATGAACACCGTCGACTTCACCGCCCTCCAACAGAACCCTGCCGAACTCATCGGCAAGCAGTGGATGCTTATCACCGCCGGTACGCTGGAGAGCTTCAACACCATGACTGCCAGCTGGGGCGGTTTCGGGTTCCTGTGGAACCGCCCTGTAGCCTTCGTTTTCGTGCGTCCCAACCGCCACACGCGCAGTTTCATCGACGCTCAGCCCGCCTTCACCCTCTCCTTCATGCCGGAGGAGTACCGCAACGACCTCATCTTCTGCGGTCGCAACTCCGGCCGCGATGTCGACAAGATGGCGGCCACCCGGTTGAGCCCTATCACCACCCCCGGCGGTCTGGTGGCCATGGACGACGCCGACCTCGTGCTCGAATGTCGCAAGATGGCCGTAGCCCACATGCGTGCGGAAGACTTCGTGGACTTCAGCGAAGTAGCCCCCAAATGGTACGATACCGAAAACCCGCTACACCTCGTCTACATCTGCGAAATTGCCGCCACGTATGTGAAATAAAGGATTGATGAAATTCCCCATTATTCTTGCCCTGAGCCTGGCAACTCTGCCCTGAGTGACGGCCAATCCCGCAGAGACGGCTACACCAGCGGCCGCAGAGCGCCGCCCCATTGGTGCGCAAGCACCACCTCGCGCGGGTGCGTATATCCGGCCGCGAAATATGGAACTTTGGACTTCACAAATCGGAATGAGTGTGGTAGAATGGGCGCAACACTAAGTGTTCACACGTTAACTCACACAGTTTTATGACGCCGAAACACATTGTAGCCGTCATCGACTACGGCTCTCAGTACACGCAGCTCATCGTGCGCCGCGTGCGCGAGCTGGGCTATCTGGCCAAGCTCTACGCGCTTGAGGATTTGCACGAAATCAGCAACCCCGGGGCAATCATCCTTTCCGGAGGCCCGCGCAGCACGTCCGAGCCCGACGCTCCGGATATCGACTTCGAATGGTTGACATCCTTCAACGTACCGGTTCTGGGTGTGTGCTACGGCATGCAGCTGCTCAATATCAAGACCGGTGGCACCGTGCGCAGCAGTAACAAGCGCGAGTACGGTCCGGCTGCTCTTATCCCCGAGAAACTCGAAGGGCTCTACGCCGACATGTCGCCCTCCTCTCAGGTGTGGATGAGCCATTCCGACACTGTCGACCACCTGGCAGATAATTGCCGGGTCATTGCCCGTAACAGCGATGGAGTACCGGTTTCTCTGCAGTGGGGAGAAACGATGTTCGGTATCCAGTTCCACCCCGAAGTGACACACTCGCACGAGGGGCGCACCATACTGCGCAACTTCCTTTCATACGCGAAGGAGCTTGCGCCCTTCGACATCGGTGATTTCAAGCGAGAACTCATAGATGACATACGTGCCAAGGTCGGCGACAAGCAGGTGGTCTGCGGTGTCTCGGGCGGTGTGGACAGTACGGTGCTCGCCGTTCTGCTGCACGAGGCCGGAGTGAATGTGCGCTGTATCTTTGTAGACAATGGTCTGCTGCGCAAGGATGAGGCAAAGGAGGTACAGGCCAACTTCGCCCGCATGGGTGTGAATATTGAGACAGTGGACGCGAGTGAGCGGTTCCTGGCAGCACTGGCCGGAGAAACAGCGCCGGAGAAGAAGCGCCGAATCATCGGCAATCTTTTCATCGACGTTTTCTGGGACGCCGTGGGTGATGCCGAGATGCTGGCACAGGGCACCCTGTACCCGGATGTGATTGAGAGTGCCAGTAATGCCAAGAGCAAGGCCTCCGTCATCAAGACCCACCACAACCGAGTGGAGCGAGTGCTTAAGATGCAGGAGGAAGGCAAGGTTATCGAGCCGCTGGCATTCCTGTTCAAAGATGAGGTTCGAGAGCTGGGAGCCTCGATGGGAATCTCGCACGACATACTGTGGCGCCACCCCTTCCCCGGCCCCGGTCTTGCGGTGCGTTGCCCTGGCGAGGTCACGAAGGAACGTCTCGACATCATCCGCGAGTGCGATTCCATCTTCATCGGCACCCTGCGCAAGTGGGATTGGTACGACAAGTGCTGGCAGGCCTACGCCGGTCTCATACCTGTGAAGACCGTGGGTGTGAAGGGCGACGAGCGTTCCTACGAGTTTGCGACCAATCTGCGCGCCATTGTGTCTGAGGATGCTATGACGGCAGACTGGGTACAGCTGCCATACGATTTGCTGCGCGAGGCATCCAACCGCATCCTCAACGAGGTGAAGGGAATCAACCGCGTACTCTTCGACATCAGCACCAAACCGCCGGCATCCATCGAGTGGGAGTAAAGCGAAACATGGAGGAGAAAATCCACCATACGACTTGATTTTCAGCGCGGCTGCACATACCCTGCAGCCGCGCTTTTTTGGTGGAGGGTGCCAGCGCATGTGCACGCCAAGCCCGCATCCCCCCCCTATCGGACAAGCAATTTCCCACCTCCGGCGGCGCGATACACAGCGGAGTGTTAAAATCAGATTACGGGCGGCAGGGAACGGATGGGAGCGGGCAGGCGCCGCGCTCTTCAGCGGGGGTGATGGGGGAGCACGCCGGGGCCAGGCGGCACACCTGCACAGGGCGTGAGAAATCGAAGCTGCACTCAACCGGCAGGCCTTGCGGGGAGATAAAGCTCAGGCACAAGCTGCCGGCGCCAGCGGTGCCGAAGCGTGTGGCTGCGGGTTGCCAGCTGTAGGCACGAGAGAGCATGCGGTAGGTGCCGATGTGGTGGTAATACCCATCCCGCAGGCGGTGTACAGTGAACTCGCGGATGATGGAGCCACACCCCGGCTCGGAGAGCAGCACAACCACGCTGCCGTCGGCATTCGTGAACCAATCGTCGGGCAGGGCAAAACCGGCTGCCAGGTGGCGCAGCAACAACTGGCCGACCTCGGTTGCCGGTACCGGTCCGGCAGCACCGAGTGGCGGCAGTTCCGGTGTGTTGCGGTACTGCTGTCCGGCTGCTGAGAGGGCTTGTGCGGCGGTATTCTCGTAGCGCACAAAATCATAGCCCTGCACCGCGCAGGCGAGCAGGGCTGAGATGATGGAGAGACTGCGAAGCATGGACTTGTGAATCAGTCGTTGCGCACACGCGAACGCGGTGAGAGCACGATGGGAACCCCTGCTGCCTTGATGCGTGAGCGGATGGTGTTGCGCAGGTACTGGGCATAGCTGTCGGTGAGCAGACGTTTGTCGTTCACGAACAGTACATAGGTCGGCACAGGTATGGTGGTGTACTTCTCATTCACCGCTGTGGTGGCATAGAAGAGTTTCAGGCGTTTTTTGAGCACGCGGTGCTGGCCGGGCGGGTTCATCTCCATAGCGCGCTGAAGCAGGCGGTTGAGCTCACCGGTTCCGGGCATGTTCAAGGCCTCTTGTCGCACGCGGGCAATGGATTTGAAGATAGCCGGCATACCCTCGCCCAGCTTGGCGGAAACGATGGCAATGGGGGCGTAGTCCAGGAAGAAAAGATTTTCCTTTATATGCTCCTTGACGGCTTCTTTGCGGGCAGAGAGGGGAGCTTCTGCGCAGTAGAGGTCAAACTTATTCACCACGATGATGCAGGGCTTGCTTTCCTTCGCAATGATGGAACCGATGCGGCGGTCCTGCTGGGTGACGCCGGCGGCCATATCGATGACCAGCAGGCAGATATCGCAGCGGCGTATGGCCTTCTCACTACGCATGGCGGAAAATACCTCGACCGAGGTATCGCGCTTGGAACGCGGGCGCATGCCGGCGGTGTCGATAAGCACGTAGGGCTGTTCCTCGCGGGTGTAGGGGATGTCGATGGCGTCTCGCGTGGTGCCGGCGATGTCGGAGACGATGGTGCGCTTGTCGTTGAGTATGGCGTTGACCAGCGACGATTTACCGGCATTCGGGCGCCCGACGATAGCCACTCGTATGGGGGAATCGGCGCTGACTTCCTCTCGGTCGGGTTCCTCTTCGGGGGTGGCATCGGCAGCGGCCTCGGCTTGCACGGGTGTAGCGCCCAGGGCTTTGAGGTGGCGATTGAGCTTGTCTGCCAGTTGAGCGAAGCCACGGCCGTGAGCTGCCGAAGTAAATACGTATTCGCTGAATCCCAGGCCTGCGAATTCGCCAAGGTTGAGTTCCTGTTTCTCAGTGTCGGCTTTGTTGAGCACAAGCAGCACAGGTACATCGGCCTTGTGCAGGCGGGCAGCAATGGTCTTGTCGATGGGGGTCAGGTGGTCGCGGCAGTCGCACACGAACATGATGAGATCGGCTGCATTCAACGCGATGTCGGCTTCTTGCTGCACACGAGCGGCAAAACCGTCGTCGAGCGTGGAGCCTATACCGCCGGTATCGACCACCAGAGCGTCGAAATCAGTTATACGGCAGGGGGCACTCAGGCGGTCACGGGTCACGCCGGGCTGGTCGTGTACTATGGCTATGCGGCGCGCAACCATGCGGTTGAAGATGGCAGATTTACCGACATTCGGGCGGCCAACGATTGCTATGGTGGGAGATGACACGAAAGTTTAAGGTTGCGAATGGTTAAAGTATAAGTATGAGGGTTAGTGCCCTCAATCGCGATTGGGGCGGTCGGCAGTGGAGTGGATGGGAGCCTCTGCCGGGTTCTTGGGGCGCTCGTAGGGTGTGAGCCCGACAGCACGGATAGCACCGGCCGAGCTCACCAGGTCAACAGGGCCACCGGTGCGTTTCATGACCTTGTAATGGCGGCGATTACCTCGATTGTCCATGATGGAGTAGCAGAAAAACTGGGGGGTTGCCTGGCAGAGAACGTGTAGGTTCTGGGCGCTGTCGAGCACGATTCGCGGCTGCATGAAGTTCAGGAACTGGCCCATGTAGCAGGCACCCAGTACTACCTGGCTGTCGGCATTGGTCACCTGCCCGAAGAGGCAGTCCTTTCCGCCCACTCGCAGCAGCCGCACGCTCATGTTCAGGCGGTCACCGCGAGACTGCACGGTGAAATTGCGCACGGTTCCGCCGTTGGCCAGCAGGAACGAGCTGCGGTTTGAGCTGTAGGTGGTTCGCATGTCGGGCATGCGAACGGTGGCCACAACCTTGTATGTGCCGTCGCGCCCCAGGTTATAGTAGGGGCGCAGATTTGCTGTGACGGTTCTCGACGAGCCGGCAGGTACGTCGAGCCGGGGGAAGTTCGGTATAATGTGGGGTGAGATGGGCTGGGGCTCGCCGCCACGGGTGATGGTGAAGTGCAGCCAGCTGCGCCCGGTGGTGTTGACGAATGAGACGGTGCGGTCGGTGAAGTTATCTATCTTAACTTGCAGGGCAACATTTTCGCCCACCAGGAATTCCTTGCGGACGGGTTGAATGCGCACTTCGACCTGAGCAGTTACCTGCCCGGCCAGCAGCAGGCAGAACACTGAAAGAATGATGGTGATGATGTTTTTCATGGTTGGTTTGAGTGAGTCTTTGGTTTGTAAATCAGTCTGAGTTTCGGGAAACAGGAAGGAGAATGCGGAAGCTGCGGTTCAGATTGCGCGCGGTACGCTCGGGCTCTATGGTCTGCCACTTACCACCGGTTGCCGGCAGCAGTACCTGCCCCTCGGCATAAAGCATGTCAGCCGGGCGAGTGGTGGAGCTCCACTCTTCGGGCAGTGGGGTGCCGGTACCGGCCTGTTCGCGTGCGGCAAGCACCACAGCGGCAGAAGGTAACTCGGCGCCGTGGAAATTGGCGTAGGCGAGGGCATCCCAGTACGATACGCCGCGCACGGGTGAACGCATGGTCAGCTTCTCCCCATTCCAGGGTTTACCGCTGTCGACGGACTCCAACTGCTGCTGCCACTGGGCAGGGGTGTGGTTGGTACAATCTGCCGGTATCCCTTCATTTATTGCCGCACGGCGGAACTGGTTGGTGGCGGCGGGGTCTTCATAGACATTGAGGAAGCGCTGATATTCCAGTATGCTGACGGGGCGCAGCAGTACGCGGCGCGGCCCCTGCTCTGCCTGCACATACAGGTAGCGCCCGCTGCACTCAGGTAACTGCTCTCCCTCTCCGGGCAGCAGCAGGGCACCAGCGGCACCCATCAGCCCCACGAACAATGCCGCTGCGCTCAGGCAGAGTATGTGGCGACGGCGGCGGCGCAGCTCTTGTTTGAGCCGCACTTGGCGCCCGACGTTGCCGGAGCTCAGGTGTTCCACCTCGCTGCGGGTGAGCAACGGGGCTGTCTGAGTGTTGATTTCCTCCGCCGTGGCTGATATGGCATCCCAGTCGAGGAACTGACCTTCGTAGCCCTGGTCAATCCACTGCACGAGGGTAGCCACGCGCCCCTGCCCCGGGACATTCTGAGGCAGCACGGGGTACAGGGCTGCTGCCAGGGCCTGCATGTGGGCTCCGGTGGCAGCGGGGTCGTACTCCCCGCACAGTACGGGTGAGAGCACGCGCACGCTGTCGTTTTCCTTCACATAAATGGTGTAGGGAGACAGGGGTTCCATAGCGATGTTCTGCCGCGCAGCGGTGGCATACATACGTGCCACGGTGGCGATGACAGCGCAGGCCTGAGCCGTGCTGAGCCGCCCACCGGTGGCAGCCAGTTGTGCGAGGTTGCTGCCCTCGGGGCGTTCATGAGCCAGGTACCAGGTTTGACCGGCCATTTTCGATTCGAGCACCTGACTGATACCCGGCAGGGCTGTGGCACCGCGTGCACGAACGACGTTCAGGAAATAATCGGTAGTGGTTTTGTCTGCCCCGGGGCGCAGTACCTGTACCACTACGCCACGCTCCACATGGCTCTGGCGGGCCTGGTAGAGATCGGTGTATTCTCCACGCCCGAGCAGTTCCGTGAGCGTGTAAACACCCAGGCGTGTCGGCAGGTTCTCGAAATCAGGTTCAGACATGGTGAGGGAGAGGTTAAGAGGGGTCTATTTCTTCGATAAACCGGGAGAAGGGGGTTTCGGTATCATCGCCGGTTTTTTCCTCGTCAGCAGCATCGGCAGCGGGGATAGCCTCTTCATCCGGCAGGGGGAGCTCTTCATCGCCGAATTCGGGCACCAGGCCATCGTCTGTCGTCAGTTCATCCTCCGGCAACAGGCCCGAACTTTCAGGGCCGGGTGCATGAGCGCGGGCGGCGCGGGCATCGAGCATCTGCTCGTGTAGCAGCAAGGCCGAGGGGCTGCTCAGGCAGTCAAGTGGTTCGCCACGGTAATAGAGCTTTGCGGTGTAGCCATAGTAGCGGCGGGAGCCATACACCCCCTGCTCTTCGTTGGTGAGCGGGGGCAGGTTGTAGGTAACGATGAGATTTTCCTCCTGTTCGTCGAAAGTCTGAGTGGCGTGTTCCCACTGTACCTGTGGTGCGTAGTTTTCGGAGAATTCGATTTTGCTGTTGTTGACCAGCACGAAGAAGCGCACGCGGATGAGAATATCCTCCACCCTCACCTCTTCCCCCGGAGCAAGCATGACAGGCAGACGCATGGTGACACTGTCGCCTGTGTAGTCGTCGAAAGTGTGCCGCACGAGCGGGGGACCGAAGGAGAGCTTGCCGCGCATGGCGGAGGGTTGCGCCAAGCCATACGTCAGGCGGCGAGAGGCACGCTCGAAGTACCTGCCGGCGCGGTCTCGCTGGCGAAACACCTGCGCGTAGAAGTCGCGGGCTTTGTCGGGATTGAGCAATTTGTCGTACGCCATGCCGTAGTAATACAGCAGAGCGGGGTGTTCGGGGGAAAGGGCTCGCCCCTGTTCCAGGCATAGTACGCACAAACGCATATCACCGGCAACCATGGCTGTGACGGCTTTGCGTATCAGTCGGTCGAGTTCCTCGGCATCTTCGTTGTTCAGCGGGGTACCGGCGGAATCTGTCGCAATGATGGGGGCGGGGGTACCTGCCTGCGGTGTGGAGTTTTGGGCAGGGGTGCCGTAGTCTGTGATGTCGACCCCGGTTTCTTCCCATACGATGGTGTTGACATCGCGTGGCAGCAAGGGGGGAGCACCATCTCCCGCTACGGGAGCGGGATCTTCGGGTGCATGCTTTCCGGCACTGGCGCTGATTTCGGTTGCTCCACTGCTGCGGTTGCTCATTTGCCGCCCGAAAGATTCTACCTCAACTGCCGCCATATAGACATCCGCCGCATGTTGAGTGCGAGCAGCAGCAACCTCAAGCCGACGCACCACGCCAATTCCCAGCACACTCAGCTCAAGCGCAATCACCAGCCCCAACCCGTACACGACGAAGCGGCGGGAGCTCAAGGCTCTCGCCACGGCACGGGCTGCGCGAGCTGCACCGCAGCGCGTCGGGCGGCAGCATTTCAGCACTCTGAGCGGGAACTCAGTCGCCCGAATCACTATGCGCGGGAACCTCATATTCTGTTATCTCACCTTGATACTGAGCCAGTAAAGCCTGCATAAACTGCTCAGCAGGCTCGCCTTTCTCTTTGTTAAACCCGCCATAGGTCATGCCGTCGGCTTTCACTTTGCGACCGTCTACGGTCAGCGTGGCACAGCCTTTGAAGCCGGGTCCCCACTGGCGCAGGTCGATGTGACTGATATCTGCCACACTGAATTGCTGCCCGGCTACCGTCAATCTGTCGCCCTTCAGCTCCATAACCCGCCCTCGGGTGCGCAGCGCAAAATACAGCAATATACACCCAAGCAGGATAAACACGGCACCCGCAATCCATTGCTCGCGGATAGCTCCCATATCATACGCATGCTCACCGGGGCTGATAGGCAGCTGCATGCGGCGACTGTAGGCCGCCCAGCAATCGCTCCAACTGCGGCTCATGGCTGTGAGGTCAAGCACCTCCGGCGGGCAGGTGCGGGCAGACTCGCAGTGTGGCGGCAGGGGGTAGCGCTGCTCATCGAGCACGGCCATAAGTTCCTCCCCCAGCTGCTCTGTGACAATGAGCGGGCTCGAGCTCCTGGCGGCTGCCCAATCGGCCTGAGAATTGCACTCCAGGGCCTTCTTACCCAACTCGGCAAAAGCTCTGAAACTGCATATCACCTCGTTTTTCTGCCGGTAGCCGGTGTGACCATCGTAGAAAAAATACAGGGCAAACCCGAAAAGGGCAGCTATCACTATGCCGAAACGCACAAAGGTGTCGGCCGTGGGTTTACAGATGATGTGAGTCTCGCTCATGTGCTTATATTCTAGCATATTCCCCTGCCCTTGCACAGTCAAAAAATGAGCGCGCGCGCGGAATATCGCGTCATCTCCCGACCCGGCACATGGAGAGCAGGAATCAGCCCGACAAGCCGTTGAGAGCTTCCCTTGCCCGTTCATTGCCCTGCTCGGCGGCTTTGGTATACCAGTCGGCAGCCTTTTTATTGTCTACCGGCAATGCTCCGCGACCGTGTTCATAACAATATCCCAAGTAATATTGAGCTGTGGCATTGCCGCCCTCGGCAGCCTTCCGGAACCACTTTACAGCCTCTACCAGGTCATAGCTCAGCTCGGAGTTCGACTCCGGGCAATACAGGAACCCGAGTGCGGTCTGAGCGCCAGTTTCGCCCTGTTCAGCAGCCCGGCGGTACCACTTGGTTGCCTCGTTGATATCTACGGGGGTTCCCCTGCCAAGTTGGTAACACATGCCCAGCAAGGCCTGCGCACGCGCATCGCCCTGCTCTGCCGGCTCTCGCAGAAGTTCCACCACTCCGGCATCTGCCCCGGCTTTCAACCGTTGCCGGGCTTCTTCCACCTGCGATGACATTTCACCGGGGAGCGCCAGATACAGGGCTGTGGCAGCAGCTATGGCCGCCACGATTGAAACTGCGCCGCCAATCAGACATTTCCGGTGCGACGGGAGCTTTGCCTGCGGCTGCAGGGCTGCAAGCCACTCTTGTGCACTCTGCCAGCGTGCCGCAGGCTCGAACTCGCGGGCACGATCTATCGTGCCGAGCAGCTGCTTTGAATAACGGCCGAGCAACTCAGTGTTATCCGCCATCCTGCACGATGAATAGTTGGGGTGTTGCCCGGTGATAAGCCTGTAGCAGGTAGCCCCCAGCGCGTAAAGATCTGTGTAGGGTTGCGGGTACCCATCGTAGTCATCTTTCGACACCTGCTCGGGCGGGGCATAACCGGAAGTACAGATCCGGGTGGCGCCTTGCTCCGAATCCATGAAACGCGCGGCACCGAAGTCGACGAGCACCGGCTCACCGTCGGATTTCATCATGATATTCTCGGGTTTAATATCCCGGTGGGCCACACCGTGCTCATGCAGGTGGCTGAGCGCAACAAGGAGTTTCTGCAACAGGGGCAGCAACTGAGACTCCGGCATAGACGTATACTGCGGGCTGAGCTTTTCAAGACATTTACCCTCCACATACGGCAACACCATGTAGGCTGTACCATTCTCATCAAAAACGGCATGCACGCCCATGATGTTATCATGGTGGGGCAGAGAGTGCAGTGTACGAGCCTCTTTCACGAAAGATTCATGTGTCTTGCGGAATATTTCTTTGGCGGCGGGGTTCCGGCAAACAACCGAGTAGTCAGCACAACGCAGCACATATTTGGTCGGGTAATTTTCCTTTATCACCACCTGGTGACCGGTAAGAACTTCCGTAGCAAGGTAAGCGATACCGAATCCCCCCTGTCCCAATACCCTGTTGATGATATAATCTCTCAGACGATATCCCTCGGGCAAAACATCTGATAAAGAACAGACAATAGTTTTCATGTGATATGTACTATGGGTGATGAGTTCGTGCAAACTGATATCTGACGGGTGGAATGTAACACGCCTCCCCCGTTTTGTCAATTTCAATCCGAGAATTCCGTAATTACCTGCGTATTGCCTCAAAAAAACAGTTGCCAGAGCAGACTTGTGGTGTTATAATCTCGCGCGCGTAAAGCGCGAACAAATGAACAAGAGCTATATTCAGGCATTTGTGGCAGCAATCATAGCGGCTCTGCTGATGGGGTCGCTGTGTGTGTTTGTACGAGAGTCAGCATGCAGTGCACAGTTGTGCTCGTTTGCACGTTTCTGCATAGGGTTGCTGCTGATTGGCACAACAGGAGCAGCTCTGGTGTGCCGACAGGGCAAAAGTCTGCGCTTTAACACCGCATCCTTTATTTCCGGCATAGGTATCAGCTTGTGTATTTTGTTTTACTTCATGGCTATTCAGCACACCTCTGCCGGTATTGCAGCCCTGCTGCCTGCTACCGGGCCACTGTTCTCAGCGGTGTGGATTTCGCTGCTGCAGCGCCACCTGCCCCCACGTCGAGATGGTTTGCTCATTCTGACTGCAGGTCTGGGGATTGTGCTGGTCAGCCTGTTTGCCGGCAACAGCGGCAGCGGGCAGAACAATGCACTGGGTATCACCTACGGTCTGCTTTCGGGCTTGTTTTACTCTCTCTACATCATGCTTAACCGACTCATGAAATCCGATGTCACCCTGCTACAACGTACTTTCTGGCAGTCCTGTGCCGGTAGTGCTGTGCTGCTCGTACCGCTGCTTGCCAGTGGCAGTGAGACTTGGGTACACCTGAATGAAGGGTGGTCGTGGCTGCTGGGTATCGGTTTATGCCAGGGTGTCGGAGTGCTGCTGCTGGTGGCTTATGCCATGCGCAAACTCAGCTCCCTGGAGTTCGGTATCGTATCATGTCTGGAACCGGCCGAGGCTGCCATCATCGGCTGCCTGCTCTATGGTGAGAGCCTGAAAGCCGGGCAGCTCTGCGGGTTCATGCTGGTGCTGATTGCCATCCTGGCAAAGGCGGTCATGTACCGCAAAGTTGTTGAACCCACCGGTGAACTGGTACTCACCAAACCAGCCCCTGTGCCGACCGAGAGTATACAACAGGGGAGCTATTCGCCAATGACGGAAAATAAATAACCTTCTCCTGCCGATTCTAAAGCTGAAATCACTGCTATATGTTCACTAACCTCATCCGCGCCCTGCATACCTACGACAATTTCGCTGTCATTTCGCATTTCAGACCCGACGGCGACGCCATCGGGTCTACAATTGCCATGGGGCTACTGCTCCAAAATCTCGGCAAACAGGTGCAGTTGTGGAATGCCGACCCCGTACCGCAACGATATGCTTTCCTGTGCGGCTCTGAGAATATAACTCCCCTGCCCTCTTCTCTGCCGGACAATGTGCAGGTACTCATCTGTGTCGACAGCGGTGACCTCAAGCGCATCGGTAACGAAGCCATGGAATTATTCAGCAAAGCGCCCTTTACTATCAATATCGACCATCACCACACGAATACGCGCTATGCGCAGCTGAACGTAGTGGACGGTGAAGCGGCAGCCTGCGGGTGTATCATCCATGCTCTGGTACGGGAGATGGGGGTCGCGCTCACGCGACCGATGGCAGAGGCACTCTATACCGCCCTCAATACCGATACGGGTTCTTTCCAATACAGCAGCACCACACCGGGTGTTATGCGCACTGCTGCCGAGCTCATCGAAGCCGGGGTGGATGTGGGCGACATCAACCGGCGCATCTGGCAAGAGGTTCCTGCCACGAGTTTCATAACCCAGCGAGAGGTGCTCAACAACATGGTAGTCGAGGAGCACGGTACCATCTCTCACTACTCCATGCCGGCCGGTCGAAAGGCTGAACTGGGAGTGGGCCCCGAGGACTGCAAGGATCTGGTCGACATCATACGTGTGATGCAAGGGGTGAAGGTAGCAGTGATTTTCGAAGATTTGGAAAACGGCCTGGTGCGTGTGTCGCTCCGCAGCAAAGACCCGCAGGTGGATGTCTCCGCCATAGCGGGCATGCACGGTGGCGGCGGTCACTGCATGGCCAGCGGCATTCGCATGCGCGGCCCATTGGCCGAAGCACGCGAGAAAGTACTCAACTCCATCCGCGCCGTCGTACGCAGCCTGTCATGACCCCCCCCACCACTGAACAACCCTGCGGCGTGCTGCTGGTCGACAAAGACCCCGGCTTCACCTCGCACAATGCCGTGGCGCTCTGCCGCCGTATACTCAACACGAAAAAAATCGGCCACTGCGGCACACTCGACCCCATGGCCACCGGGATGCTCATCGTCGTCATCGGCAAGGCCACCAAAGTGCAAGACCTGCTCATGTGCGAAGACAAGGTGTACACGGCTACCATGAAACTGGGTATCGAAACCAACAGCCAGGACGCCGATGGCGAAGTAGTAGCCACAAAACCTACCGACGGTATAACTGAGCAAGCAATTCGCAGTGCTTTCGAACACTTTACCGGAGAGTTCGACCAGGTACCCCCCATGTACTCAGCAGTGAAGATAAACGGCGTGCCTTGCTACAAACTCGCACGCAAAGGACAGGAAGTCGAGCGAAAAGCCCGCCACGTGAAAGTGCTCAGCTACGACATCACCCGCATCGACCTCGCAGCCGCTGAGGTGGATTTTACCGTACACTGCAGCAAGGGATTTTACGTGCGAACCTACGCGCACGACATCGGTCAACAGCTCGGCTGTGGTGCCCACCTGACCGCTCTTCGCCGTATACGCTCGGGGCACTTCGATATATCGAAGGCAATCGATGTTCCCACTCTCAAAGCAGCCGGCCGCGATGAACTGCTTGCACGACTGCTACCACTCGAGCAGGTGCTCGCCGACCGGAATATGGAATAACCCCATCGCCTCACCCGCGCGCCCTCCATGCACGTTTACTATTCTTTCGCCGAGCTAAGCAAAATCCCCTGCCCCGTTCACTGGGCAATGGGATTTTTCGACGGCGTGCACCTGGGGCACAGACGCGTTATAGAAAGCGCCTGCACCCCCGGCACCCTGCGCGGCGTGCTCACCTTCATGCCGCACCCACTCGTGCTGCTGCGCCCCGAACTGGCCCCGGCTCTGCTTACTCCCCACCCGGAAATGAAAGTACGGCTCATGCGCGAACTCGGCGTAGACGTGCTCCTGGTGCTCCCCTTCACCCGGGAGCTGGCTGCACTCAGTCCGCAGGAGTTCCTGGGTAAACTCTGCACCCATTGCCGAGTGGCCGGAATTTCCGTAGGTAGCAACTGGCACTTCGGTAAGGGCGGCAGCGGCAACGTCGACTTCCTGCGCGCCCAGGCACAGACTCACCACTTCACAGCCGTCGTCAATGATATACTGCACATAGACGGCGATACCGTGTGCTCCACCCGCATCCGTACCCTGCTGAGCAAAGGACAAATCATATCAGCCAACACCATGCTTGGTCGCCCCTTCACAGTATACGGCAGAGTGGAACACGGCCAGAAACTTGCCCGCACACTGGGATTCCCCACCGCTAACATCACCCTGCCGCAAAACGCAGCCCTGCCCTTGCCGGGCGTGTACGAGGTACGCGCCATCATAGACGGAGCTCCCAGAACAGGTATAGCCAACATCGGCCAGCGGCCAACTATTTGCGAAAACTTCAAACCCACTCGCCTCGAAGCCCATTTCCTGAACTGGAGCGGTAATCTCTATGAGTGCGAACTGAACGTGCAACTTCTCCGCTTTATACGCCCGGAGCAGAAGTTCAGCAGCATCAATATTTTAAAAACTCAGATTGAACGCGATATAGCCTCCCTGACATCTCATATATAATGACTTGCGGAATCATAACCTTCTGTGAACCAAAACTTAGCGATATTCAGCGAGTGCGTGAAACATTGTTCCATGTGGAACAATCAGACCTGGCGTTCCCGAATATATACTTGCTGAGACATAAATACGGAACACGCATTGCTATACACAACGGGGTGCTCTATCGCCACTTTTCAGGACACGGCAGGTTGCAAGGATACGCCTTCCCAACAGGTACACCCGGGAGTGAAAGAGAGGCATTGTTCCATGTGGAACAACATGCAAAACACAGCGGCACTCCCCTGCTCTACACACTGCTGACCGAAGAAAATGCTCGCATGCTGCAAGAACTTTACGGCGACAAAGTGACCTTTACAGATGACCCGGGAAATGCAGATTACCTCTATCTGCGGCGTAATCTGGTCGAGTTGGCAGGTACGGCCTACCATAAAAAACGCAACCAGATTGCACGATTTGAGAGGTGTTTTCCCGATTGGAAATTTGTGCCGATGAGCGATGTTAACGTGGCGGATGCTCTCGATGTAGCTCGTGCCTGGGTAGCCGCGCAGGAGCCATCAGCAACCCACGAGCACGAGCTTCGCGCCATAGAAAACGCACTTGCAGACCGGACTGAACTCGGTTTGAAAGGCGGTTTGCTCTACGTGGAAAATAAACCGGCAGCACTGAGTCTGGCCTCAAATATAACCCCGAACGTGGCCGATATTCACTACGAAAAATGTGTTCCGGCATATAGAGATGCCTATCCTATCATCAATCGTGAAATGGCGAAAATACTCGATTGTGAGCTCATCAACCGCGAAGAAGACCTCAATATTCCCGGTCTGAGACAGGCTAAATTATCCTGGAAACCGTACCGAATTCTACACAAACTTACAGCAACCATCACTCTATGCTAACCGGCATTTTTTCACCGCAACAATGTGCACAATGTAAATTATGCTGCAATTTTCACCGTTCTTCAGCCTGGGAAACTCCGGCTCTCGAACCCTCACAAGTGTTCCTGATGCACGAACTTTGTGTGCCATTGGAACAACGCTGCGATGGCACAACATCATTTTATCTTGATTTCCGCTCCGACAACCCGGATGAAGTTGCAAATTGTCCACTCCTCAACACGAACAGCGGTTGCACGCTGCCGCGAGATGAGCGACCCTTCGAATGCAGAATCTGGCCCGTGCGCGTGATGCGCGACGCGAGTTCTCTTGTAATCGGTATCTACCGGGCGTGTCCTGCAATGAACGCCGAGGGCTTTGAAAAACTCACTCAGCATACGCTCAACAATCTGTTGCCGGATATTCTTGACTACGCAAAACGAAATCCGCGAGCTATACGAGAATTCAATACAGCGTACCAGATTATTTGGAGAAGTTAAATTTTAAAGTAAGTTCATGTTCCACGTGGAACATTTAGAGCCGAAGATTTTCTTCGGCTTTTTTCTTTTTCAAGATTTAGATTTCGTCGCATCTATCGTCTATGATTTTTTTCGTACCATACCTAAGCAAGCTCTGCATGGAACACAGAGCAAATGTTAAGTGAACAGACAATTTTTCTATAGGCGCGAGAATCGCTCAGAGCCGTACAACTAATAAGGAAAAGTTAAATATCGGAGTGAAGTCATGTTCCACGTGGAACATTTATCAGAACAATTTTCTCGATGAAGAAATCGGTCGCGCAGTACCGGAAATAGTCGACGGCAACTTTTGCAGTTCGGTGATTTTGACATTTCACAACGACGCATAATAAAATCGCAAACAGATAATCAAAATCGGCAGGGAGCAACCCGATATATTTTTGCAGACATCCAGCAGAGACATTGAGCAATGTTCCATGTAGAACATTGCGGAAGTATTTCATGCAGCTCAAGATAAACCAGAAAGTGACATGTAAAGAAGTACGTTGCAGAGCAGGGTGTGGGTATATATGATAGCGAGATTATGTGAGTTCATGTAGTATTCCGCATGTGGAATTCATGCTCCTTGATTTGATTTGTTGCTCTCATTCGTTTGCACTTGGAGCGGGAATCTTGCTCATTTCTCCCAATTGCTTGATATTATGTCACTTTTGTACATTTTTTTGTAACTTGTTTATTTTGTGTGACTTATATATTTTCAACAAATTTTACGAGTAGAGAGGGGCAGGGCAGGGGAGTGCAGGGGAAGAGCGATATATTTACGCGCGCGCGCGCGAGGAAGGAAAGACGGAAGAGTAATTTGAGGGTATTTCCATCGAGTATTCTACAGAATCAGGGTTCTGTTCATGATGTAAAAAACTCGGTTTTTTTCAGATTTGCCGGTAAGATATAGCCAAATGGCAATTTTGCAGGGAATTGAATCATGGCATCTGTCACCCCTCCATGTCTCGCATCTGAGCTCTCTTATTATTATCTCTCCATAGCCGGGGCATGCGAGCCCCCCCCTTTGTTCAATGCTGCTTGAGTCATTCAGCAATTCTGAAACAAACCCTTTATTTTTTCTTTTGCTCAGCACAGCGTTCCGGTATAACCGGTGGAAGCATCAGTGTGACAGGGCGCACGGAGTGACGGGCATTTTCAAGCCATACATCCGCTGTGGCCTTGTAGACCTCTGCGCGGGCAATGGCAAGAGCTATCTCGCAAGCCTCCATTGCGCGCATCCAGGGTGTGATATAGTGGGCACCCTGGGCGAGCACATCTTCGCGAGTTCGCTCAAACTTGAACAGTGCTTCTTCGGCCAGTGAGAGTGATTTCAGGGCATATTCGGACTGTTTTCTGTCGGCACGCAGTCGTGCATAAAGAGCGGCGCGCAGGCAATCGCGCACTAGCAGCACGGGGTCATTACCGGGCAGGGCAGGGGAGACCTCAGCGGCTTTCGACGCAGCCAGAATCAACCCCTCGCGTGCAGGAACCGGGCGATTAAACAGAACTCTCAGGGGCAGGGTACGAGACTCCCACCGCTGCAGAATCACAGCAGGGGCGTGTAGATGCTCTCGGTCGAGCGGCATAGCTGTCAGTGCGCGGCGAGTGGCTAGTGCCTTGCCGTCCATACCGGCGCTCCACATGGCAGTAGATACGTATAAACGTGCCGACATAAGCGCGCTGCTTTCCCACTCAGGTATATCTTTTCTCGTAGCGCAGCGTGCGGCATTCATGAAATGTGGCACGGACTCAGCAGCTTTACCACTGCGGTAAAGCAGGTGGCCAAGTAAGTGGGAGGGTATGGGATGTGTGGGCAGAAGTTCAGCGGCACGCTCAGCAGCCTGCAGGGCACGGCTGCTTACCTGTGGAGCACTTTCCTCTACATACGCGCGCACGAAGCAGACCATGGCATCCTGCGGGTGGTTCTCATAGAGCCGCTCTGCCAGCTGCAGGGCGCGCTGCTGCTGCGGGCGAATCTTACCATCCGTATCGTAGCCCACATCCACACAGTGCAGCAGGAGCACACCCCAACATGCAGCAAATGTATCGCGCCGGTATTGCTCTGCGTGACGGCAGAATTCCTCGGCGGCTCCTGTTTTATCGTTCGATAACAGACGCAGGAAAGCCGAGAGATAAAAGGTCTCCACAGGGGTGGAAGGCAGGGTATTGATGCGCTCGGTGAGGGCGAGGAGTGCTTGCTTGCGGCGCTCTGGTTCGGGCTCAGTCATCAGCTGACCGACATAGGCCAGGGAGCACATTTCATCTGCCGCCGCTGCCCGGTTAAAATGCAGCCGGGCAGATTCTTCCCACCCGAGCAGCAAGTCCAGCATACCGGCTTCTATGCTCTGCTGCGCACCGATATCTGTAGTGGCAAGTGCAAGTTGCAGGGCAGGGTAGCCCTCCACTTGCTTTGCCTGCGTGGCAGGAGCGGGAACCTCCGCCGCTGCCACGAGGGCAGCGGCTATGAAGAACGGCGTTATTTGTTCCACATGGAACATAAGCATTACATGCGGTCAGGCATTTCGATACCGAACAGCCCCATACCCTGCTTCAACACGCGAGCCGTCAGCTCGCAAAGAGCCAGGCGGCTTTCGCGCACAGCACCCTCGCTCTTGAGCACGGGGCAGGCCTCGTAGAAGCTATGGAACGCGCGGGCAAGGTCATACAGATAGGCAGCCAGCAAGTTCGGGCGGCAGTCGTCGAGCGTGGCGGGAACCACCTCGGCAAAACGCACCAGCATGCGGGCGAGATGAATCTCGGCATCCTGGCTCAGGGTCAGGTGGGCGGGCGGTACGAACTCGCCATCTATCTTACGGAAGATAGAGCGCACGCGCACGTAGCTGTTCTGCAGGTAGGGGGCTGTATCGCCAGAGAGCGAAAGCATCTTGTCCCAGTCGAAGATATAGTCGCTCATGCGGTTCTGAGAAAGTTCCGCGAACTTAATAGCACCCACACCGACAATCTGAGCCACGCGGGCTTTCTCATCTTCGGGCATGTCGGGGCTTTTCTCCTCGACCACTTTTGTGGCACGGGCAACGGCCTCGTCGATGACATCCTGCAGGCTGACCGTATCGCCACTGCGGGTTTTGAAGGGGCGGCGATCCTTACCGAGAATTGAGCCGAAGGCCACGTGACGAAAATCGCCTGTCACGCCGCGCATACGTTCGATGTCGAAAATCTGCTTGAAGTGCTTATCCTGCGGGGCGCCCACCACGTACCAGATGGAATCGGCGTTGAAGTTCTGGGTACGGTAATCGAGGGTGGCAAGGTCAGTCGTGGCGTACAGGAAACCGCCGTCGGCCTTGCGGATAATGGCCGGTACAGGCACCCACTCTCCGTTTTTCTGCACCAGGAAGGGGTCATTCTGCGGTTTGTGGAAACCATCGGAGAACACGCAGATGGCACCCTCGCTCTCGCGGGCAATCCCCTTGGCGACAAGGTCGTCGACCAGCGGAGCAAGTGCGTCGTTATAGGCACTTTCGCCAAGCCAGTAGTCGAAGGAGATGTTGAGCTGGGCATAGATTTTCTCGAGACCTATTCTTGTCACCTCGATGCAGCGCTTCCAGATATCAAGGTTTTCGGGGTCACCGCTTTGCAGTTTCACCAGCTCAGCCTTGCAGACGGGCAGCAGGGTCTCGTCTTCTTTGCATTTGGTGTTAACTGTCTTGTAAACACCCAGCAGGGCTTCGATGGGGTCCTTCTCGAGTTCGGCGGCATCGAGTATGTTTTTCCACCCCCACAGAATCATGCCGAACTGCGTACCCCAGTCGCCGATATGATTGTCGGTAATGACGGTGTGCCCCATGAAGCGGGAAATGCGGGCCAGGGTGTCACCGATGATGGTACTGCGAATGTGACCGACGTGCATGGGTTTGGCAACGTTCGGTGCTGAGAAGTCGATTACGAGTGTCTTGGGCTGCTCTGTCAGGGAGACACCCAGGCGCTCATCACTCAGCATGGCTGATGCTCTGGCTGCGAAGAATTCGGGGCGTACGCGGAAGTTTATGAACCCGGGGCCGGCAATTTCGAGCGTAGCCAGTTCGCTGTCGCCGAAAGCCTCCACCACCTGTGTGGCGAGGGCGCGAGGGTTGCTGCGCACCTGCTTGGCCAGCACCATGGCGGCATTGCTCTGGTAGTCACCGAAGCGCAGATCCTGAGACGGCGTGACAGTCGGTGTGAATCCCTGCGGCAGGTTCTCACCCAGCACGCTCTGCAAAGCGGCCAGGAGCTTCTCTGAAAGTTGTGTCGGTATCGTCATGTTCGCGGCTTTTATACACTCTTACACCTGTTTTGTCAATCTTTAATCGATTTTTCTCAAAGCTTTTGTCATCAGAATTCAACATTTCAGCTTGCCTTAGCATATCGCTTCCGAACCGGATTCAGCGGCTGATTTTTTACATAGAGCATAAACAACTTGTTTTCAATAATCAGCGCCGCCAGCTCTCTAGCTGTTTCGTGTATCACGGAGCTGTGGAACACGAAAAATCTTGCAAGACTTCCCGCCCTATGCTATATACACACCCAGCTGCTGTGCACGTGACGCGTGGTTCTATAGGCCCGGACCGATATAAACACACAAGGGGCATCAAAGCTAAATGGGTTTAATGTTCCGTCCATCAGGGATACCTCAGACAAACCCGGCTCCGCACCCACCTACGTTCAGGGAACGTGGCTCTCATACCACTGACGGTACAGCGGTGTCCCTTTCAGCGAGCTCTCCCTTGCAACCCAGCCGGGCGCGAGGGAGAGCTTTTTGTAAAACATAATTTATCAAATAAAGATTTTGCGAATAATTTTTCCGGACAAGCGCGGTATGTACTTGTCAGTCACGAAAAGAGCGTGTATACTGAAAGGGAAAATAAATATAGCCGTCATGTGGGGAATAAAACAGGTATATACAGTGGCACTGGCAGCACTGGTGGCAAATACTACGGCTGCCGAATGGGGCACGGATTATGAGGCGGCATTAGCTGCATCTCGCGCACAGGGAAAGCCGGTACTGGTTGATTTCACCGGGTCTGATTGGTGCTACTATTGCATGCAACTGCGGCGGAATGTGCTCGACCACCCCGGCTTTGCCGCCTGGTCGGCAGAACATTTCGTATTACTCGAGGTGGATGTGCCGGAGAATCCTGACTTTGACCCCGAACTACTGGCACAGAACCGGAAACTGTGCAGTAAGTATGAAATTGACAGTTACCCGACCTTGCTGGTACTGGATGGTAAAGGACGGCCACTGGGTGGATTATACGGATATGTAGGGGATCCCGCTGCCGTACAGAAATTGCTCACGAATGGTCTTCGCGCACATGAGCTGCTGGAGCAGGCAGCCGGCTTGCAGGGCGAGCAGCAGTTGTTGGCCATGATTGCCGCGTGGCGCCTGTTACCCGAGGAGGTTCGGGAGCTCAACACCGACCTGCAGCAACAAATTGCCGTTGCGGATACGCAGGACCTCAGCGGTCTGCGTGCCGCCGCTGCAGCAGAGCAGCACCTGCAGCAGACCATCGCTGCCGAAAAAGCAGCACCTACCGATGCAGCAGCCCTTGCCCTGATAGAGAACGCTCTGGCTCAGTCTGTACCGGCCAACCGCCGTCAATTGCTGGAGCTGAAGTACCGTCTGCTCGTCATCACCGCCGAAACACCGGCTGATGTACAGGCCGCAGAAGATGCGGCCTGCGATATGATAGATGCAGATCTTCGCCTCAGCCCCGGGGTGAAAGAAAGCCGCAAGCGCCAGATGCGCGGCGTATTTGCCAACCCGCAGACCACCCTGAACCGCGCCCGCATGATTCGCCGCAAGCGACCGCGCCGCTGATTGTCATAATCCGGGTGTCTTTTACCTTGCTCTGACATACTATAAGCTTGATAAAGTGCGGAGATGTGTTAAGATTAGACTGCATGAAGCACTGCGCATATATAGTGGTTCTGGTGATGTGCCAGCTTGTCTGGGGGCAGATGTATGACCCCCCGCCGCTCAATCCTGACCCATTTGCGCTCGAAACGCGGAACAACTCTCGCCGCAAACCGGTGCGGCCAAAACCCGCCCAGGCCGGAAGTAAGCAGACGGGAGCAACCCCGCTCGCCCCGACTAATACGGCTGAACGTTTCTGCGGGCCGCTTGTTGAGCGGGAGAAAACCCGTATTGCCGTGCTCGGCTACCATAATTTCAGCAGCACCAGACCGGTATCGGAAATGCTGTTGCGCACCTCTGAGCTGCGTGAGCAGATGGAGCACTTACGCCGCGAAAAAATCACCGTCATCAGCATGCCCGAATTTCTTGAATGGCTGCTGGGTGAGCGCCGCCTGCCCGAACACTGCGTGCTGATTACACTCGACGACGGCTGGCGCAGCGTGTATACGGATGCCTATCCCATTTTCCGCGAGTACGATTACCCCTTCCACCTTTTCCTCTATACCCGTTATATCAGCGGACGCGGAGACAGTATGTCGCCGGCAATGGTGCGTGAAATGATGGAAAACGGCGCCACTATTGGCAGTCACTCCGCTACTCACCCTTACCCCAGCACCTGGCAAAAACACGAGAAAGCCGGTGCAGATGCCTATGTAACTTTTATCAACAAAGAATTCGGTGGTTCACGTGAGCGCCTGCAAAAACTTTTCGGCGCGGTGAACACCTATTGCTACCCGGGCGGGTACAATGATGAAACCATGGTCAACAGTCTGACCAATCATGGTTACGTGGCCGCATTCACCGTTATTCCCCGCAAGGTTACCATCTCAACCAATCCACTGCTCATTGACCGTTATATGGTCTTCGGTACAGATCCCTCCATCTTCCGCCGAGCCGTGGACTTCAGAAGCGACGGTGCAGCCATTGCAGCATCTGCCGATTCGCAGCCCGGTCAGTTGCAGGCCGGTACTCCCCCACCACCTTTCCCCGTTTATCCCAAGCCGGGCGAGATTGTGCCCTGCCAGCTACCCACCATCAGTGCCCAGCTCGGCAGCATTGCAAACCTGGACCTCACCTCCGTTCGCATGCTCGTGAGCGGTTTCGGCAGGGTTCCTGCCAGGGTGGATTCCGCCAACCGCACCATTCAATGGACCTCGCCCTGCCGCATCTACATGCCGTACATCTCCGTTCATATCTCCTGGAAAACAACAGACGGCTCCCGCCACCATGCGGAGTGGTCTTTCAGTACCGACCGGAATGTGAACGTTGAACAATGATCATATTCTACATTCCGCATATCATGGACGCAGAAGAAAAGAACACCCCCACCCCCGCCGCCGAGGTGAAGCCCGACACCAAGCCGCGCGTCGCCCGCAAGCCTGCAGCCCGCAAGGGCAAGGCCAGGCCCGCCGCCGAGAGCGCTGCCGCCACTCCTGCCGAGAAACCCGCCCGTAAACCCCGTGCCCGCAAGTCAGCTGAAACCGCCGACACAGGCGCAGCTGCAGCTCCTGAAACAAAACCGGTGCGCAAAACTCGTACCAAAAAGACCGGCAAACCTGCTGATACTCCGGTCCCCGAGAAGAAAGAGCAACCCGCTCCAACTCCTGCTCCCGAGAAGAAAGAACAACCCGCACCGGCTCCTGCTCCCGAGAAGAAAGAGCAACCCGCACCGGCTCCTGCTCCCGAAAAGAAAGAGCAACCCGCACCGCGCCCGGAAAACAATAACCGCCACGACAATAAACGCGACAACTCTGAGCGCGAACCCGACCCGCGCGATTTCCCCGCACCCGAACCTGCACCGGGTTTTGCCCTGCCCGAAGTGGTCGGTGGAAATGAGGGTAACGGTGGCGGTAAAAACCGCCGCAAGCGCCGTCGCAATCGCCGCAACCGTGACAACGATAACTCACAACAGCAGCAGCAAACCTCCCTCATCAGAGTGGACCCCGATGAGCTCGTTCGCCGCGCCTGGAAAATATACCTTGGCGAGGTAACTGAAGAGGGTCTGGCGCTGATGGACGACCGCACCGCTGCCGAGGCCTCTCGCAGGGCTTTCCGCGTGGCAGAGTTGTTCCTGCTTGAGGCCGCGCGCTATCGCCAGCCCGCTCCTCGCCCGAATCTGCCCCAGGCTCCCGAGCTTGAGATTGAGGTGGATGACAGCGCGGATGTTGACGAGGAAAGCTGATTTTCCTCACATACTTTCTCCCCCCCCTGTTCCGTCTGAGCACGGAGCAGGGGGTATATATTTGGCAATGAAGAATAACATTTTTTGTAATACGGGGCTTTTTTTTCTTGCGGTCCCGATCTGAATATGGTATATAGAAGACTGCTATGAAAAAGCTTCTTTCTCTCGCAACAATGTTGGGGGTGCTGAGCGGTGCAGCCGCTGCAGCTCCGTATGTCATGCCTTCGCACCAGCCGGGCGCTCTGACTCCCTATGACATCCAGCCCGTGTATTCTATCGAAGGTTTGTATGCCATTCCTGATAACTCAGACGACCCCGACACCGCCGGTGTACGACTCAGTTTCAACCTCTACAACAATGCAGAGGATACACTCCGCCACCAGTTCAAGCTCAGCGTGTCACCCCAGTGGGGCAGTGAGAGCTATAGCGACGGCAGCTCGGTAGACCTCTTCATGGCTCCTGTGACAGTCGGTTATGAGATGAACATCGAGCTGACTGACAGCACACTGGTATATCTGGGTGCCAAAGTCGGTTACGCCTGGGGCAAGATTGAGGATGAATGGACATCTGAGAGCACCGGCGGTTTCCACTACTCCGTGGGTGGTGGTCTGAAGTTCATGTGCTCGGACACCGTCTACGTAAACGTAGGCTATGAATATGGCCGCACCTATTTCAGCGAAGGTGATGTCAAGTACAACATGGGCCAGCACATCATCTCTGCCGGTGTGGGTTGCCAGTTCTGATACCCGCTCAGCGTAACAACAACCAGTTAATAAAACAACGACCGATGCTGCGGGGAATATGACCCCCCTGCAAGCATCGGTCGTCATGCTGTAATCTGTGTGTAGTATTGTGAAATTATGGCTTTACAACACAGGTGCAATGTGCTACCATGACAACACCGACAGTTTACTGACATAAAGCCTATGCAAGAGTATGATTCAATAACCAAGAAAGTCAGAATCAGCATAGCACTGCCGATCGGTTGTAAACTGGAGAGCTACCGCATACTTGATACTCTTGGGCAGGGTGAATTCGGTATCACCTACCTGGCAGAGCATATTCCGAGCGGAAAAAAGGTTGTTATCAGGGAAAACTTGCCTGCCGCCTGTTCTTACCGCAGTGATACCACATTGACAGTGGAACCAACCGGTAGCGGGGAAGAAAAAGATATTTTTGACTGGGCGCTGGAGCGATTTCTGGAAGAAGCTCAGCTGCTGACCAAGCTGAACCACCCTCATATCGTCCGGGTGACGGAGACATTCACCGCGCTGGGCACCGCCTATTATGTAATGGATTACGTAGACGGCGACGTGTTGCACTGGGCAGCCCCCTCTCCCGATGAAATAACTGAGCAATGGCTACGCCCCGTGCTGTGCGATATCCTGCATGCGCTGAACTATGTGCACGGCTGCCGGCTATTGCACTGTGATATTAAGCCAAACAACATTCTGTTTGATAGCAACAACCGTGCCATACTCATCGATTTCGGCTCGGCACGCTCGCTGATTAGTGAGCGCAGCGCCACTGTACAGGAAAGCCCGGGCTACACCCCGTTTGAGCAGTTGCAGACCGAGGGTGCCAAAGGCCCGTGGGTTGACGTATACGCCCTGGGTGCAACCTGTTACCGCCTGCTTACCGGCAAGACCCCGCCGAGCTGTTTCGACCGCCTGGGAGATAATGATTGCTGTCTCAGCCTGGCCCCGAATCCCGAACTGCGAACCCGCTTCAGTATCACGTTCCTGCGGGGGATAGACCGCGCCCTCTCGCTCGACTACAAAAAACGCTGGCAATCTGCCGCTGAGTGGCTCGCCGGTATAGACTCCGTACACGAAGCTGCCGGGGCAGATATACCTGTCACCCACATCAAGCTGACACAGCGGAAAGAGCCGGGTGTACCACAACTGTTGCAGATTCAGCAGGCAGGCCCGCCACCACAGACTTCCCCCCCTTTGCCGCCATTGCCACCGCTCCCCCCGGCGCCAACAAGCGATTTACCACTTCCTCCTTTACCCCCTCTGCCGGGCAAACACTAATTCTCCCTCACAAGTGCTGAAATCACAGCATACCATATCTCACCATGCAACCGGCCACATCATTAACACAGAAGGCAAAAATCAACATAGCGCTACCACCCGGTTGCAAACTGGGGAGCTACCGCGTGCTTGATACCCTCGGGCAGGGTGGGTTCGGTATCACCTATCTGGCAGAACATATACCGAGCGGAAAAAAGGTTGTTATCAAGGAAAACATGCCCGCAGCCTACTCATACCGCGATACAACCACTCTCACAGTAGCACCCACCGGCAGCGGGGAAGAAAAAGATATTTTTGACTGGGCACTGGAGCGATTTCTGGAAGAAGCGCAACTACTGGCCGAGCTGAACCACCCTCATATCGTCCAGGTGACGGAGGCCTTCACGGCACTGGGTACCGCTTATTATGTGATGGATTACATAGAAGGCAATGTACTGCACAAGTCTGCCCCCGCACCCGATAAAATAACCGAGAAATGGCTGAGCCCTGTACTGTGCAACATATTGCAGGCTCTGAACTATGTGCACAGCTGCGGGCTATTGCACCGCGATATTAAGCCGAACAACATTCTGCATGCTGTCGACGGGCGTGCCGTGCTCATTGATTTCGGCACAGCTCGCTCACTGGTCAGCGAGCGCAGCGCTACCGTGCTGGAAAGCCCGGGCTATACCCCGCTTGAACAGATGCAGACCAATGGAGCCAAAGGACCGTGGGTTGATATATACGCCCTGGGTGCAACCTGTTACCACCTGCTCACCGGTACTCCTCCGCCGCGCTGTCTCGACCGCCTGGGAGATAATGACGGCTGTCGTCGCCTGGCTCAGAGCCCGGAACTGTGCACCCGCTTCAGTAAAAAATTCCTGCAAGGGATAGATTGTGCTCTCTCGCTCAATTACAAGCAACGCTGGCAGACTGTCGACGATTGGCTCAATAATATACAATCTCCCGCATTGCCCGCAATTCCCACAAATCCGGTCAGCCTGCCACAGCGACGCGCAGCACTGCCCACCCTACCGGCTGCCAGGCAAAGTGCAGCAACAGATACCGCCGGAGTAAGCAAAAAAGGAGCAGGCAGGGCAGAATGGTGGCTGTATGTGGCGATTTGTTCTATTTTAATAATTTCAATCAACAACTGCGACGGAACCGTCGGCGGGATGTTTTTACTGCTCTTAATCATTTATCTCATAGGCGCCTGGCGACGCCTGATCAGGTTGCAGCTCAAAATCCACTGGCTGCCTATGTGGATTATCATATCATTCCTCGCCTTCTGTACTGTGATTGGAATAACCGATTCCCGTTGGCTGAGTAAAACGGTGTTCTTCTTGTTTATTTTTGTCATTCCCGGGTTAATCCCCGACCCTGCGAAGGATTGACGGAGAAGGGGGGGGTAAACTCGCCGCGAAGCTCCATTCTATGCTTGCATGTAACCCGGACAGGGGGTATGCTGTGAGTGTTATGGGATTTACAACCGTTTTAGCAGCCACAGCAGCCACAGCCGCTGCCGTCGTACCCGCCCTCATGCAGTCGCGGGCCTACAGTAACCAGAGTTCAGCCCTCCAGATTACCGCTGACCGACAAGAAAAACTCGCCAACCAACAAGCCGGCGCCATGATTGCTACCGCCTCTGCCAACCAGCAGCGAGCTGCTCGCAATGCCAACTCACGCATGGCCACGGCCAGGGCAGATGCCGCAGGCTCTAACCTGGCTGCCGAAGGTAGTGTAGCCGTGCGAGAACGCGACCTGGCCACACGTCTGCAAGACGAAATCACAGCCAATGCCAATGAGCTGCTCACCAACGCCGAAAATGTGCGCCAACAGGGCTACCTGAACGCCTGGCAAACCCGACAGAGCGCCCGACAGGCTCAGGCTCAGGCTGTCGGTAGCGGCGTTTCGGCCATTGGCAGCTTGTTCTCAGGAATCGCCTCTGCCCTGAACGGGTAATTTCATATTACTCACACGCGCCGGAACAACTGACGTTCCGGCGCGTTTTTCTACCCTGAAAATTCAGCCCTTCAGTTGATGCGTGGCACAAAAAAATTTTGACACAAGGCACCGATATAGGGTAGTATGAGGGCAAGATGAAACTGGTGAGCTGGAATGTAAACGGACTGCGCGCAACCCTGGGCAAAGGGCTCGCGGAGAAGATGGATGCACTCGCACCCGATGTGCTCTGCCTGCAAGAAATAAAAGCCCGCCCCGAGCAGGTGGCAGACCTGTGGCTGGCAAGTTGGCCGTACTCACTGTGGAACCCCGCTCAACGCCCCGGATATTCAGGGGTACTTATCCTGTCGCGTGTTGCACCACTGAGTACCACTACCGGTATCGGTGTGCCGGAACACGATACTGAGGGACGTGTGGCCACCATGGAATTTGCCGACTTTTACCTGGTTAACTGCTATACACCTAACTCACAGAACGAACTTGCACGCCTACCCTACCGGCAGGAGTGGGATACCGCCTTCCGCAACTATGTCGCCAGCCTGGCAGAGAAAAAACCGGTTGTTTTCTGCGGTGATCTCAATGTGGCGCACGAGGAAATAGACCTGGCCCGACCGGCGGCTAACCACTTCAGCGCCGGTTTTTCGGACGAAGAGCGAGCCGGCTTCAGTGAACTTCTGAACGCAGGGTTTGCCGATACTTACCGCAGCCTGCACCCTGGTGAACAGGGGGCTTACACGTGGTGGAGTTTCCGTGGCGGAGCCCGCGCACGCAATGTAGGCTGGCGCATAGACTACTTCTGCGTAAGCAAAGAATTGTTGCCACGAGTGGCAGCTGTGGGAATACATGCAGATGTGACCGGTTCTGACCACTGCCCCGTGTCGTTGGAGCTCAGCTGACAGTGAAGGGTGAAACTGAAGTTCACAAGACTGATGGCCATGAGTTCAGCCCTGATAACTGCCGCCGGGGCTGTATTGTACGCCCTGCTGGGTGAACCGCGCAACCTGCAGATAGAAGAAGTTCCGGTAGCACTGCCCGGTTGGGCAGCTGATGTGCAGCCTGCCCGTGTGGTGGTGCTGACCGATTTGCATGCCGGTCGCGCCGATGGCGAGTGGATAGATGAGCAGGTTCGCTGTGCCTGTGCCCTGAAACCCGAAGCCGTAATCTTACTGGGTGATTACCACAAGTCAGGCGACGCTTCACTCAACATGCCCATGGCTGAGCTGGCTCGCCGCTTGACCCCACTTCGCAGACAGTGCCCGGTGTACTACATACTGGGAAACCATGATATGCATGACCGGGCTGCCGTGGTTCGGCAGCATTTCGATGCGCAAGGGTTCACCTCGGTAGAGGGTGGCGAGGCTCAGTTGCAGTTCGCTAATGGTTGCCGGGCTTTGCTGAGGGGCTTTACTTTCCGCCAGGAATTCCAGACAGTCGGCGCGCAGCGCAAGCGTTTTCAGGCAGCTGCCCTACCGACAGATCAACCCCTGTTGGTTGCCAGTCATAGCCCTTACCACTTCATGCAGCACAAGCTGCAGGGAGCTCTCGTACTCTGTGGTCACACCCACGGCGGGCAGGTCTGCTGGCCCGGTGGCCAACCTGTCAGCAAGCACAGCCGCTGGTCCATTGATATGCTGCGGGGCGGACTGCACCCGGGAAAAACCGAAGAACAGCAGATTTACATCTCACGCGGCAGCGGTACCAGTTCATTCCCGGTGCGCATATTTTGCCCCCCCGAACTGACCCTGCTGCTGCTTTCCGGTAAAGGAAAATAAAACTTCGCCATTTCTGTACGCACAGTGTGGGAAAAATGGTGCCTGAATTGCCCCAGAATCTACAACATGTAGCGGTGTTGCAAAAAAAAGTGTGTAAAATATGGAAATTGGCGACATTTATGCTTGCGTTGATGCCAAAAAATCTGTAAAATGCAGGAAAACTGAAGGAGCACCAAGATGAAATTCGCATTAGCCAAACAAGTATTGCTGGATGGTCTGAACAAGGTGGCCGGTGTCGTATCCACCCGCCCCAGTATGCCCATACTCTCCAATGTGCTGCTCGAGGCCGCTGATGGCGTGCTGAAGCTCACTACCACAAACATGGAGCTCACCATTCTGGCAAAGGTGCCCTGCATTGTGGATACCCCCGGTGCTATTACACTGCCGGCCAAAAAGCTTCAGAGCATCATCCGCGAGCTGCGTGACGGCGAAGTAGCTATCGATACCAAGGGCGCCATTGCAACCATTCGCTGCAACCGCGCACAGTTCAAGCTCAACGGTCTGCCGTCGGAGGAATTCCCCAGCCTGCCCGTATTCAAAGAAGCTCGTGAGTTCAAGGTACCCCAGGCCATGCTTAATCGCGGTTTCCGCTACACGGAGTTCGCTATTTCCAACGATGGTACTCGCTACATCCTCAATGGTATTTACACCTGCTTCCAGGATGGCAAGCTCACACTTGTAGCTACAGACGGTCGCCGTCTGGCACTCTTTGAGAATGAGCTCGAGTTCCCCGAATCTCAGCAGGTTGCCATCGATTTGCCCAGCCGCGCCGTTGCTGAGGTACACCGCCTGCTTGGCGATGCCGGCGATGTCATGGTGCGCATCACCTCCAATCAGGCATCGTTCGACTTCGGCGATACTCTGTTGGTTACCAAACTCATCGACGGAAATTATCCGAACTACCGCCAGGTGATTCCTCCCCGCAAGAACGAGCGCATCATCATGTCGGCCTCCGAGCTCAACGAGACGGTACGCCGTGTCTCCCTGCTCTCTGCAGAGAAGACCAACACCGTGCGCTTCCGTTTCGCACCGGGTGTGATGGAGGTTCAGTCCAGCGCTGCCAATCTGGGTGAGGCAAATGAAGAAATGCCTATCGATTACAGCGGTCGGGAGATTGCCATCACCTTCAATGCTGACTTCATTCTCGCGCCGCTTAAGGCAGTGGGCGATGGTGAGGTGATACTTGACCTCATCGATTCCTCCAGCCCGGGTGTCATGCGCGTGGCGGATGAGTTCCTCTACGTACTCATGCCCATGCACCTGAGCTGAGTCTGCCGAACGTAAAGTTTTTCATAATACAGGGGTTCGGGGGGAGAAACGGGCAGGACGTCCCGTTTCTCCCCCCAGTTATTTTACGGAATAGCATCAACATGCATGAAGCGGGCGAGCAGCACCGCCTCAAACCCCTTTCTCGTCATTCCAGAGCACAATATGCAGACGGTCGCCCAAACGCACCCGATGCTTCAGACAAAGCGCCGCAACGCTCGGACGAGCAGCGGTGAGTTCGGCACGCGTGGTCGCGCATGGCATGAGAATGATACGCTGCTGCGGCAAGCCCAGGGCTGCAATAGAAGACCAGTCGCTCTCACTCTGAACCACAAACTTGAACCAGGCGCGCCCGGTGGCACAGAAGGCCGCGAGAGCAGCGGGGCAGAGGGCACAGTCGGGAGCGTTACCCGAGTGGGAGAGCTTGGGGGAGACATTCCACTGGTTCACACGCCCGACCAGTGCCGGCGTGGGGGGCAGTGTGCCGTTGGTTTCCACCTCAACATAAAAATCTGCCGGCAGCAACTCCAGCAGGCGCTCAAGCTCAGCAGATTGTAACAGCGGCTCACCGCCGGTGATAACAATAGACGGGCAACCATAGCTCAACAGCCGCTCAGCCACAGCTTCCACAGCCAACTCACACCCTCGAACCCAGCTATAGCGCGTATCACACCAGCTACAGTGCAGATTGCAGCCGGCCAGGCGCAGAAAAACGGCGGGTGTACCGCAGCGAGGTCCCTCCCCCTGCAGGGAATAAAAAATCTCAGGTTCTGATTTCAGGCGTGCAATGTTCATGGTACTGTGATATACTACGGCTGTACAAGTGGGTACATACCAGAACCGCCCCGCAACGTCAATCGCTTTTTTCCATACGCACGAGATTTAATATGACTTCCCGCACCCCTTACCGTGTTTTATTTGTCTGCCTTGGCAATATATGCCGCAGTCCTGCCGCTGAAATTATCTTCAATACCGTCGCCGCACAGCAGGGACTCGCCGGGAAAGTGCGGGCGGATTCCTGCGGCACAGCATCATATCACACCGGCAGCAAGCCCGACCACCGCATGCTCGCCGCACTCGAACGCGCCGGATACTGCTACGGCGGGCACCGGGCTCGCACCTTTCGACGGGCAGATTTCAGTGAGTTCGACCTCATCATACCGCAAGATGAGTTCAATGAGCAGGATATACTCGCTCTTGCGCGCTCTGCAGAAGATGCCGCACGTGTGCGCGGCATGTGGCAGTGGTTTGCCGCCGGCGAACGTGAGCCCTCCGTGCCCGACCCATACTATGGCGGTCCGGCGGGATTCGATGCCGTGGTGGCACTGCTCACGCGCAGCATGCAGCAACTGGTAGCTGAATTGAAATCGCAGCTTCAATCCTGATTTGCGTCCATCCGGGCGGAATTCAGGGAAAAGTTTGCTCTGCCGGTCGATTTAGCTTGCATGCAACACGCGAAAGCGCTAGAATGCACAGTACAGGAAAGGAGACGACGATGAGCAAGACTACTACGGTATACGCGATTCTGATATCACTGTTGGGCGGCACCCTGCTGGTGACCTGCGCACAGCGCTACGGCTCGGTTGCACAGGAGTCTGTAGCAGAAACCCTGACATCGGACGCCATCGCCGTGACCCCATGCATACCGGGGTTCCTGCTGGAGCCGGAGCAGATTCACCGCCTGAGCCCGGGTGAAATGCGCCACCTGCGCACTATATTGCGCCATGGCGAGATGCGCGTGGTGCACGAAAGCCACTACCGCGACAACATCCCCGGGCAGAGAGAAGACCTGGTGAAAGGTGTGTTCTACCTGTACGGCAGCAATTACCAGTGTCTGGGTGGCCGGGTAGAGGGGGACAAGGTACTCATGGACGACATAGAACTGTCAGAGGCCGACAGCCGTGACCTGTACCGCCTGCTGCGGCCGCATCTGATGAAAGTGATTGATATTCGACCATGAGCCACCTAACCGGAACATGGTCAGCAGCCCTGCTGGCTGCTCTGCTTGTCGGCTGTCAACAACAACTCCCGCCGCCGCCGGGCATATACCCCGAACCCGATACTTCGTTTGTAGGGCGGCGACTGCAGCAGCGACTGAACGCTGAACAGGCAGACGTGGCTGTAGTTTTCATAGGTGGTTTCTCTGAGCAGGTGCTCACCCACCTGCGGCGTGTGTACGAGTGCATGCCCCCGCTGCCGGCACGGGGACGACAAGTGCGCGCATTTTATGCCTGGGATGGTGGGCGCGGTTGCCTGTTATTCCACAGCACATCACTCATACAGCGCGATTTGCGTGCTTTTCTGAAATCGAATCCGGGGGCAGACCTTGTCTTGATAGGGCACAGCTACGGGGGCTCTGCCTGCATGGATGTGCTGCGCCACCTCAACCACCCGCACGGTCGAACGGTAGTTGTCACGCTGGATGCCGTGAGCTGCCGTGAGCGCTCGTACCCCCGCGAACGTGCCGAGGGGGTGGATTACTGGGTAAACGTATACTGCGAGCCCTATCGGCACTTCAAAGATCTGGCTGCCGCCGTGGGAGGTCCCTGGCGCAACTGCCCGCAAGCCGATGTCAATATTGTTTTCAGTGGTCGAGAGCGTGACCGGGCGGCTCGCCGCTACCAGCACGCCCAACCCCTGCCGCTCTTCGAAGATCGCGCCCCGGGGCAGATATACTCTGCCTACGAACAGATGGTGAGCGCCTGCAATCGCCTGCATGTCGGTGAGCCAAAGCAGGGAACCGACTCAACCGAATAACTACGTTCCCACCCTTTATGATGACTACACCGCCCCCATGGCAGCGACTGCAACAAAATGCGGCAGAACTGAGCAACTTGCGCCCTGAGTGCCGGGGCACCGTGCATCCCCTCGCCGTAGTAGATGGCGTGCTGGAGTTAGGTGAAGGCTCAGTAGTGAAGGCTGGCACCGTCATCGAGGGGTACGTGCGGATAGGTCGCAACTGCTCTATCGGGCCGAATGCCTACCTGCGCGGCCATGTGAGCGTGGGCAATCATTGTGTGCTCGGCAATGCCGTGGAAGTCAAAAACTCCGTGTTGGGCAATCAGGTATTCATCTCGCATCTCACCTATGTGGGAGATTCGGTGATAGAGGATGATGTTAACGTGGGCGGCGGCTGCATCTTCAGCAACTTCAGACACGACGCCGGTGAAATACGCATGCCCTGGCAGGGTAAACTACACTCCACCGGTACCAACAAGCTGGGCTGCTACATAGGTGCCCACTGCCGCATAGGTTGCAAATGCGTGATTCTGCCCGGTCGAGTGCTCCCACCGCATACACAGACTTACCCCGGCACTGTTTACACCGGCAACCCGGCTGAAAGTTCCGCCTGCGGAACCGGGGTGAAACCTCAGTAGTCCGTAGGCTTGCCGTCGCGTTGCTGCAAGCCATTGTACATATTGGTGTACATGATTTTACCCTGGCGGGTATTGCGGGCGTTTTCGAGCCAGCTGGGAATGTAGTCATTCCACTTTTTACCGCTTTTCACGAGCGCCCAATGTTCGACGGGGAGGGTGTGCTCCTCGGGGTAAACCCAGTTGAGCATGGCGGTAGTAGTGGGGCGATCCTGCCAGTCTTCGTCTGCCAGCTCCTCGCGGGTGTAGGTAGAAAGTCTGCCATTGCGGCGCCAGGCATCGAGCGTAACCGCCTGGGGCCAGCTGTTGCCTGTAGCACAAACATAAACACAGTTATGCTCAGAGCCTTTGCCGGCGTCGCGCACGTTGCACCCGAGAGTGAAGTAGTTGAGCTTGCGACGTCGCAGTTCGCGGTAGAGGTCATGCTGGTAGTGCCAGCACAGACCTCGCTCACGAATATTGAACGGAGCGTTCACCAGGCGGTTGTTCATCCAGGCCGGCCAGAGCAGGGGGTTATATTGACGCGCTATACTCACTGCAGCTTTTTGCGCAGTATCTGAAATCCAGGCTGCCTCTGCACGGGCTGCAGGCAGGCAGCGCTGTTCGGTCGGCAACAGCTCCAGAAGCTGTCCGGCAAGTTCGTTGCGCTGAGCAACAGCAGGTGCTGTACTGATGTATTGCAACTGCGGAGCGCGTTGACATGCCGGCAACAACACCGCCACTGCAAGCGCAATGCTGAGGGTTGCCAGTGCCGATGATATGTCTGATTCTGGATTGGTTGAGAGAATGCGTGCCATGTGGTGCGCTGCATTCTGTCACACCGGCTCCAAAATTGCAAGTGGAAAATCTGCCAGTCGTGACATGGAGGGGGATTGTCACTCATCCAGCGAGTTGATGTACTCAAGTTCCTGGCGCAGCAGTTTGCCGACACGGTGCCGGGTCAGGTAAATCTGTGCCGTACTTACCCCCAGAGTGCGGCGCACCTCAGCTGTACTCATACCGCGTAATACATAGCAGTCAAATATCTGGAACTGTCGCGGGTTAACGCGCATTTTCACGCGTTCAGCAGCAGCTTTGATGCGGTTGAGCTGCCACTCCCGCTCCCAGATTTTCTCGAAGGTTTCGCCCATGGTATCCGGCAGCTTATCAGCAGGCTCCCCGCCGGGGCAGGTGCTGGAATCCGGGGCACACGGAGCGCCGGGGCGTTTGCGAAATTGGTCTGCTATACGCCAGCGCGTAATCGTCCACAGCCAATTTTTAAATGAACCTTTCTCTGCATCGTAGCGACCGTCGCGGGTTTGTTTGGCCACGCTGAGTATGGTTTCCTGCACTACATCCCAGGCTTCTTCGTTGTTAAGCCCGGCCTTCGTTGCCACACCATAGATAAGCCGCCAGTATGTGCGGTAAAAATCATCCCAGCTTTTCTGGTCCTGCCAATTGTGCAGGCGCTCGATAAGACTGCGGCGCGTACGGGCAGCGTATGGCTCAAGTTCGCTGTCGTCGGGTAGTCGGAATGGTTGGGTACTGTCCACAGCAGCATGATTTCTGACTACTCTTCCGTCGGGCGGGAAAGGAAATCGAACGTGAGCGGGAACTCGTAACTGGGGTCGCCCTGGGCGGCGCGCATCATATCGAGTGCAAAATAATAAATCCAGCCCAGACATATCGCTGCCAACAGCATCATCCCAATCAATGTGCTGATGTAGATGAAGATAAAGGTGGCTATGGCCGAATAGATGAACCAAGAAATAGCGGTATTGAGGCGACGGCGGGCGTAATCTGCCACGTCATCGTCGTTGTCACGCCGCCAGAGAAGCCAGCATATCAACGGGGCGAACATGCAGATACCGCTGGAAAGTCCTGTTGCGAAGTTCGACAGGGAGATGATGATGAATTTGATACGTGATGTCATGGTATTTCAGGGTAATGTTTAGTATTTTTTTTTTGTTTATAGCAAGGTAGTTGGCTGAGCCAGTCGGTGAATTCGGGTTGCGGAGCGAGGGGACCGTGCAGGAACTCATCGAAATGAATCTGCTGGTCAGCAGGAGTAATGGTAAGCTGCCCATTGCGGCAAATGGCAATTCCCTGAGCACGGGTGCCGAGCAGCTTTCTGTTGCAGGGTACGTTTGCGGCGCGGCAGGCTGCCATGATTTCCCGGTCGCGCAATTCAAATTCTGTGGGCGACCAGAAGATACTTACCCAACCACCGTCAGGAAGCAGAAAAAGCTGCATAACATAGTTCTGCCGGTTGTTCCAGGCCAGAAAGTTGAAGTTCGGTCTGACGACTGTCAGATCGTCTTTTTCGGCCAGGGAGCGGAAGTTGGAAATGAGTTCATCATTGCTCAGAGGGTAGGGAGAGGTTACTTTCTTGTGCCGCCGGGGGGGCAGATTAGCGCGCTTGCGCCCCCGTGCCCTGCTGCGCCCCTCTGCCATAACACACTTACCCAACACCCACAACGCATGCCCGCTCACCAACACCAGAGCCACCAGTGCAGGCTCGGCGCTCGCTGAACCGCCACACCACCACAATATCCCTGCTGTGGCAGCGGCAAGCGTTGTCACGGCCATGCACAGCCAGCCGCGCCACAGCCCCAGATGGTCATATACCAACATATAGGCCATGCAGGTCAGGGCTATGATAATGTTGAGACTTTCGGGGGACATGGCAGCGGGGCTGATGGTGTATATCACTGCTCGGTTTTACGATAATCTGCGCGCTGCTGCAGGTGGGCTTTCGCCTCTCCGAGCAGGAAGAATGAGCCACAGATGAGGGTATGCGGTGGCAGTTCCGACAGCGCTTCGGCAAGAGTAGACGGGGTACTGATGGGAGCGGTGGAAACAGCGCTGACCTTGCGGGCCATTTCAACCGGGGGAAGTATGCGCGGGCTCTGCACAGGGGGCAACACCCATTCGCTCACGATAGGGGAGAGCAGGGTAAGCACTTCATCCAGCGCCTTATCTGCTGAGCCGGCATAGATACAGCGAGCCTGCTGCCCGCCATAGGCCTGTCGCCAGCTCTCTACCAGCACGTGGATAGCCGGTGGATTGTGCGCTCCGTCCATAATAACCTGCGGTGCTATTTCTTCAAATCTACCGGGCCACTGAACCTCCGCAAGCCCACGGGCTATTTCAGCCTCACTCGCCAGAAAGTGCGGCAGTGCCCGCAGAGCAGCCAGAGCCAGAGCAGCATTCAGCCGCTGGTGGGGGCCGTGCAAGCCGAGAACATACTCACAATCATCTGCAATGATTCGGTAATCAGTGTCCATACACCGAGCCGCAGCGTGAATGGCACGTATGCACTCCGGTTGCTGCGGCGCGCTGAGAGCCGGTCGATGCCAGGCGATGATAGCAGCTTTCTCGGCGGCGATTTCTTCGAGGGTATTGCCGAGATACTGGGTGTGATCCATGCCGATGGGGGTGAGCACTGCTACATCTTTCGGCACAGCGTTGGTAGCATCGAGCCGCCCGCCCATACCGGTTTCAAGTATGATGATGTCTACCTCGCTCTCAGCAAAGTACATCATGGCCACAGCCAGTACCAACTCAAAAAAGGTGGGCTTGACTTTCCATGCGGAGGTAACATCGCGCACATGGCAGATGAGCCGTGCAGCGGTATCACGAGGTATCATACGGCCATTCACCCGTATGCGCTCGCCGAACTCTACCAGATGCGGCGAGGTAAACAGCCCGGTGCTGTAACCGGCGGCACGCGCCACACTCTCGGCAAAGGCGCAGGTAGAGCCCTTGCCATTGGTACCCGCCACGTGAACGACGCGTGCGCGCGGGTAGAGTACCCCGCACTCTTTCAGTAACCGGGTAATACCTTCCAACCCCAGTTTAATACCGAACATCTGGGTGGAATATAACCAGTCGAGCGCCTCTTCGTACGTTGTCATGAATCCTGTATGAAATCCGGCGGGATTTTACCCGCCGGATTCAGTAAGTAGCTGTAAAAATCCAGTTGGTTTATCAGAACGGGATATCGTCGTCGGCTTCGTCGGGCATGGGGGGTGCAGACTGCTGGGGAGCAGATTGCTGGTAGCCGCCGCCATAGCCGCCACCGTTGTTGTTGTAACCACCGTTGTTGCGCTGCTGATAGCCACCATTACCGTAACCGCCGCCGTTATTGTTGTAACCACCGTTATTATAACCGCCGCCGTTGTTGCGCTGCTGGTAGCCACCGCCGTTGTTAGCGTAGTTACCGCCCCCCTGCTGGCCACCGTCACGGCCGCCAAGCAGCTGCAGATTCTCAGCAATGATACGAATACGACTGCGGCGCTGTCCGGTCTGCTTGTCTTCCCACGTATCCATCTGCAGGCGACCCTCGATAAATACCGGGCGACCCTTGCTCAGATACTGTGCTGCAACTTCACCGGTGCGACCCCAGCACGTAACATCCAGAAAAGTAGTTTCTTCGCGGCGCTCTCCTTCATTCGGACCGGATGATACGCGATTCACGGCCAGGCGCAGCTCGGTCAGAGAATTACCACGGGGTGTCTGGCGTACCTCAGGGTCAGCCGTGAGGTTGCCTATAAGCATGACTTTATTCAGGTTAGCCATAATGGTGTATATGTAATTACGTTCTGTGTAGGTCAGTCCCGCTCACGCACATGAGCCGCGCGCGGCAGGAAATATGTTTCGCCCATCATTCTACCTGCCACCGCCCCCCCTTGACAAGCAAAAAAGCAGGCAACGCTTCGATTTTTTTTCACGCCCTTTGAGGGTGAGCAGAATTCCTGCAATCACGCACACACTATATACTTTCCAACCGTCGGGAAATATGCTAGAGTGACTGGCATGAAAAAGAGCACTCTCACGCTGCTGTTGATGTCTGCCGCCACGACCGGCATGTTCTCCTCTTGCGCTTACATGCAAACGCACAAGAACATAAAGGAAGCCGCCCATACGTACCGGGGGTGTGAGCTGAAGGCTGACAACATCTCCCTGCACCGCAAGGGCAGTCAGTGGTTCATCAGCGCTCCCGCCGGTATCTACAGCAAGAGTTTCCCCACCATTCACGACGATATTTTCGACAAAAACGACAATGACCCCATCTACCGCCCCATCAACAACGCTGACGGACGCTGCTTCTACCCCATCTCCGCCGGAACTGCTGCCAGCTTGCAGCGTACAGATGGATATGCTCAGATAACCGGGCTCGTCGCTGAAATCAATAACCAGAGTCAATCCGGTACCTCTTCCCTGACCGGTGCTGCCACTTACCCCATCCGTGCCGAAATTGTCAACGCCGACAAACCCGCCGTTCTCGTCGATTCTCGCTCCCCGCAGAAAACACCCGTCGGTTACAGGATAGCCTCCGGTGTCGATATGTGCACCGTAGATGCTGTGGGTACGGTCGTCTACAACGTGGCTATTCCCCTCATGGCTCCCTTCCGATTCTTCTGGGAATTCTGCAATGATAAATGATTATCAAAGAGTTGCAGACTTATTCACAAAAATTGTCAACAAGTCAGTGAATAAGTATGTGAATATCGCTGTGAATAAGATTCTGTTAACGGAAAGAACCGGTTATTCCCTTTCTCATTCACAACTCAGAGATAGATTAACTGATTGATTTACTGAGCTATAGAACACTTATCATACTTATTCACATAGCTGAATATGATGAAATTTAAAATTTAAATTTATTCATTCATCACTGAACCGGGAAAATCAGCAGCAGCATCGCGGCGAGTTCACCCTATTGACAAAGGAAACGAATGCTATACAATACAGGTATGGAAACATACGGAATGGATCAGGACAGTCTCTGGATGACACGTGCACTGGAGCTCGCACACAAGGGACTGGGTACCACGAGCCCGAACCCGCCTGTCGGTGCAGTTATCGTCAAAGACGGCAAACTACTCGGCGAAGGGTGGCATGAGAAAGCCGGAGAGCTGCATGCAGAGCGCCGGGCTCTGAATCATGCTCGTATGCGTGGGCACGAGGAGGCTTTGCGCGGAGCAACAATGTATGTGACTCTTGAGCCCTGCTCCAGTTATGGGCGAACACCGCCCTGTACCGAGGCTATCATCGAAGCCGGAATCAAACGCGTGGTCTATGGTGCAGTCGATCCCGATGAGCGTCACAGTGGCCGTGCCAACGGTATATTGACGGCTCACGGTATAAGGGTACGCAGTGAATGTTGTTCGGCTGCCTGTGAGCTCCTGTTGCGCCCGTGGGTGTGGTCTTTGCAGCACCGTCGGCCCTGGATACGAGCGAAGGTTGCCAGTACGATGGATGGCCGCATGACTCGGGCTGGTCTTAAATGGTTGAGTTGCCAGGAGTCTGTTCGTTTTGCACACCAGATGCGCCTGGAGAGCGATGCGATACTGGTGGGGGGAAATACCCTGCGCACCGATAATCCGGCATTGACCATACGCCACCCATACAGTGAGGTACCGCTTATCAAACAGCAGCCCTGGCGCGTGGTGATGACGAAAGACAGCACCTCCCTGCCCGAAAATGCCAAAGTGTTCACCGATAAAGATTCGGAGCGAACCCTCATACGCGAAGATGTGGGTAATCTGCGTGCCATGCTCAATGAGTTGTACGAAAAGTACGGCATTGTGAACCTCATGCTCGAATGTGGTGGGCGCCTGCTGCGTAACTTTATGGAAGAAGGGCTGGTGAATGAGTGGGTGCAGATTGTCACCCCGCAAATCAGCGGTGGCCCTGACCTGCTGCTGCCGGGTTACTATCTGCCAACAGAGCGGCGTTTTGTGCAGGAGGAACTGATACCCAGCGGCTGCGATATTATTGTGCGTGGTCTGATTCACTGAGCACCACCCACCCCACCCCGGCTATGAAACTGCTTTGCACATCAGATTGGCACCTGGGCAACCGCCTGATGGAGCGCAGTCGTCACGCTGAGTTTACGGCTTTTCTGGATTGGTTGCTGGATATCATGCAACAACATGAGGTCGAAACTCTGCTTGTGAGTGGGGATATATTCGATAATCGCGACCCTGGTGCTCCGGCACTTGAGATGTTCAGCCGTTTTCTCAGCCGTGCAGATTCGGCAGGGTGCCGGCGGGTAATCATGACAGCAGGTAATCACGATGGAGTACCGATGCTCGAGGCTGTGCAGCCCCTGCTGCAGCGCTATGGTGTCGATTTGGTTTACCGGCTTACGACCGAAACCGCCGCCGAATGTCTTCGTCCGCTTGTCGGTTCGGATGGTGAGGTAGCGGCACTGGTATGTGCCGTACCCTTTCTGCGGGCAGCTGACGTGGCTCGGCGGTGCAGTGCTGCCGAGTCCGCGCACGCCTACACCCAGGGAGTGCAGGATGTCTTGGCAGCCGTGGCTGACTGCGCCCGCGAATGGCGCAGTGAGCACCCCGGCAAACCTATCATCTGCATGGCTCACCTGAGCGTGAGCGGGGCAGACCCCACAGCCAGTACGGAGCAGGTGTATATCGGCGGTGTAGAGGTGGTGGAACCGGCTGTTTTTGATGATGTGTTTGACTATGTGGCGCTCGGTCATATTCACCGCAGCTATGCGCTTGGCGATGGTCGCCTGCGCTACTCCGGCAGTCCGTTAGCCATGGGTGTGGATGAGGCAGACTACCCGCACCGGGTACTGTTGCTCGATGCTACAACACAGGGAGTGAGTGTGCAACCCATAGTCGTGCCGGTGTTCACCTGCTATGCCGCCGAACACTGCGAGACCGATGAGCAATTGGCTGCCCTGCCGCAAAAGTTGCGGCAACTCTCTGCCAACCACGGCGGTGCTCCGGTATACCTGCACTTGCACTATACCGGTAGCGGAGTGACAGATTTGGGAACCTGGGTCAGCGAAAATCTGCCCACCAATCTGGTGCCGCACTGCCGCTTGTCGCAGTTCCGCCCCGGCAGCGCGGTGCATGAACTGACATCTGCCGCTGAAGATCACCTGCCGACTGTGCAAGAGGTTTTTGAGCGTAAGTTGACCGCCTGGCAACAGGCGGGTGAACCCCTGAGCGATGAACAACTGGCTACCCTGCGCTCACTCTTCGCCAGTGCATATCGGGAGGCTGATCATGAAAATTGAAAAACTGAGCTTTCGTAATATCAATTCCCTGGTCGGGGAGTTCGAGCTGGATTTCACCCACCCAGATTTGGCAGCACCCGGTATTTTCGTGATAACCGGTCCTACCGGCGCCGGGAAAACGAGTATACTTGACGCCATAGCCTTTGCTCTGTATGGTAAATCTCCCCGCCAGCGTGGGGTAAGCAAGGGGAGCAATGAGCTGATGAGCCATGGTACAACCCATTGCTTTGCCGAGGTGCAGTTCGAGCAGGCCGGGCAACACTATATCTCCCGTGTTGAGCAGAAACGCGCCCGCAGGGGAGCCAATCCCTTTTCAGAGGCTCGCTATGAACTTCACCGCCTGGCTGATGATGGTCTGCTCGAACTGCTCACCAACAGCAAACGTGAGTTCGACCGCCTTATCCCTCAATATACAGGGCTGAGTTTCAATAATTTTTCCCGCTGCATGATGCTTGCTCAGGGGGAGTTCGCCGCTTTTCTCCGCGCAAATGAGAGCGAGCGTGCAGAGGTGCTCAGCACTATCACCGGTACCGATATCTATATGCGAATCGGTGAGGTGGTTCATGAGCGCGTGGCCGCAGTAGATGCCTCTATCAATGCTCTGAAACCCCAAGAGCAGTGGGACGACAATTTGCGCGAACAGAAAGAACGCATGCGAGATGCCGCCGCCGCCGAACTGCATGATACCGCCGCTCTGCTCACCCATGTGCAGGACTGTCGCAAGTGGCTGCAGGAGCATGCCGCCCGTACCGCCGCCCTGAGCACTGCTGAGAAAAGCGCCGCTGCAGCCTCTGCCGAATGGCAGGTATTTGCCGATTCTTGTGCTGCCGATTTGCAACAGGCTGAGCGTGCGCAGGCTGTGCAACCCCTTGCCCTCGCCTCTCAACAGTTGCAGGGGCAGATAAAATCTCTGCTCGATGGGCAGCAAACAGCAGAGCAGGCTGCCGCACAGGCCCGGCAGGAGCACAAACAGCGTGAAAAAGAACTGAGTATTGCCCATACTGTCCTCAGTAATAAACTTCATTCCATCGAGCAGGCGCTGAAAGAGGTGCGCGGACAGATGCGCCCGCAGGAGGCTCGACTGAATGTCAAACGTGAACAGACCGAAAAACTGGCAGATGCTCTGCAGCATGACAACAGCAACCTGCAGCAAACAACCGAAAAACTGGCAGAAATAGCCCGCCGGATTGAAAGTGGAAATCAGAAGCGCGAATCGATACTCGCTGAGCTTACCGCTCTCGGGCAGAACCCCGTGGTCACTGCTCAGCTTCCCCTGCTGCAAGCCCGCCTGAATGATTGGCAACAACACCCCGGTGCAGATTCTCCCCTGCCACCTGACCCGGAGGTAATAGCTGCTCTTGCAGCTGCCCGCGCTCAGCTGCCTACACTTACGAATGAGCTGGAACGCCTGCGCAGCATAGCTGAGCTCAGGCGCAGGCAGCTCGATATTGAAGGTCAGCTCGCAGAGCTTTACCTCGATTTTCGCCGGGGGAGGCTGGAGTGCTGCCCCTGCTGCGGTGCTACCGTACCCGGTGAGCGCCACGTGCTGCCCGATACGGAGGTGCAGGCTGCCGAGCAGGCAGCAGCTGCAGCTGCCAAGACTCTGCAGGAACACGAAAACCATATCGCATACCTGGAAAACTGCAAACGTCTGACTGAGTTGCGAGCCGCATTCTGTGCGGTGCTCTGCGATTGCCAGTTGCCCCCGGTGCAGGATTGCCCCGCAGCTGCTCGTGTGGTGAATGACCAGGTTGACCGACAGAGAACCGCCGCCACTCTCCAACAACGTGCCGATGAACTTGCAACTGAGCTCACCGACCTGACCGCTCAGTTCGGGCAGCAGAAAGCGCGCCTGGGTGAGCAGACTCGTGCCCTCGGACTGGCTCAGGAGAAGGCAAAAGCCGCAGCTGATGAATTGCTGGCTCTCAGGCAGGACTTCGTAGCTCGCTGGGGCAAAAATAATACTGCCGACTCCCTCGAACATCATTACGCCACCGAGCAGATATCTATTCAGAATCAGATTCAGACTGACCTCAAACAGCTCGAGTCCCTCAGTACTAAGGAAAGTAATGCCCGGGCCGCTCTCGAGATGCTACAACAAAATCTGAATGCTCTTAACAAACAATTCGAAGAAAGTAAAATATTATTTACTGAAAAATGGACTGAGCAGGGATTTGCGGATGAAGCAGCCTATCATGCCGCAGCCACACAGTTGCTGCCCCGATTGGATGAACTGCGCAAAGAGCGCGATAGGCTGAAAGAGCAACTGACTACCACGGCTGCTCTGCTTGAGCGTGAACGGCAATCATGCGCTGAACATCTGGCGGTTAATCCGCTGGCAGAGGGTGAGACGGCGGAGAATCTGGCAGAGCGCGAATCAGCCCTTGCAGTACTGAAAGAAGAACAGCAGGAACTGCTCACCACCCTGTATGGTGAAATCGTGGCAGATGACAATGCCCGCCGGGCCAATGAAGCGATAAAAGCTCGCCGGGATGCTTTGCAGGCAGAGCGTGCACAGCATAACTTGCTTAAGCGTGTACTGGGTGACAAGAAAGAGGGCTTTAAGCAGTTCGCACAACAAATAACCTTTGACATGCTGCTGCGCCGGGCCAACTCTGAACTGCGCCACCTGAGTGAACGCTATGAACTTCGCCGTAACCCACAGCGTGACAATGGGCTGGGGCTCATGGTCATCGATTATGAGCTGGGCTCGACACAGGGGCGTGATTGCTCTAACCTCTCAGGCGGTGAGAGTTTTATTGTCAGTCTGGCTCTCGCACTCGGTTTATCGCGTATGACCGGCACCACTCGCATCGACTCGCTTTTCCTCGATGAAGGGTTCGGTACCCTTGACCGCGATACTCTGGCCCATGTGCTCCGCAGTCTGCAGAAACTGCGCGCAGACGGCAAAATGGTGGGTATTATCTCCCACGTCGAAAGCCTGAGCGAGCGCATACCCGCCCGAATTCAGGTCAGCCCTCTGCGGGGTGGTCGCTCCACACTCTCCGGCCCCGGCACGAAAGTCAACTGAAAATTCTGAAAGGCAGGTTCATGTGTTGTTTACGGCGGTGATTTTTTATCTCCGTATGGTAAGATTTTACCGGTCGAATTTGCTGCCGGTTGTAATGGTTTGTACGTAATATATTAAGGAGCACCGGCAGATGATGGAAGTCTGCCGGACCAAGCAGACACTCGAAAAGTACAGGTGGCCCACCGACAAGAGTCAGTTTTCCGATATTCTGCAGTGCCCGGATGAGCGAGATGATATCCAGCGGCTGTCTTTGTTCAATCCGCTCGGAGAATAGTTCCCAGAGCAAGGCACAGGCGGAATCGGAAAACCAATCGCGTTCCACTCCGGTTGCCCGGCATAGCGGTAGAGTTTTATCGGGTATTTGGCACAGGTTGCTCAGTATATTCATTTCCACATCTGCGGGTTGCATATTGTCGCTGTGTATGGCGGGATTTTTTTTGCGGAATGTAGTTTTGCTGGTCATGCTTCTGATATGGGGCGGGGATATGGTAAAACGTATATTATGGCGAATGCCTGTTTTCTTTCATAACTCATTTTGATGGATTATTCCAGCATAAAATCAAGCATCGCGGCGAGTTGTCGCCCGGCATGGAGCATTGTATTGCATACTTCGGATATGGTACAAATTTTAATTTTCAAATATCTCTGCCCGGAGCTTGCTCTGTTTTTTCTTGCACGCGCAGAAAGAAAACGATATGATGTCGCCCATGCAAGCAGAGGTATACACATGCAAGAATGGTCTGACAGCCATTGTGAGCCGCCAGCCGGCATTTCCGGTAGTGAGTGTGCAGGTATGGGTCGGCACGGGGTCAGAGCATGAGGTCGAACATGCCGGCGCGGGGCTTTCGCACTTGCTTGAACACATGGTGTTCAAGGGGGCAGGGGAGTATAGCGCACAGCAGCTCAATGAAGAGGTAGCTGCCCTCGGCGGGCTGTGGAACGCCTATACCACTACCGATCGTACCGTGTACCACATAGATGGACCCTCTGCCCAGTGGCAGCAGTTCCTGCATATCCTCATGCAACTGGTTTTCCGCCCAACCTTCCCCCAAGAGGAATTTGAAAAGGAACGCGAGATTATACGCCGCGAAATGGCAATGTATAACGATGACCCGCGAGATGCAGCTTACCGCGCTCTCATAGGTACACTCTACAAGGTACACCCGCGCCGTCTGCCTGTCATTGGCAAACAGAAACTTTTCGATAGTCTGAGCCATGCCGACATGTGCCGCTACCACAGCAGCCACTACACCCCGGGCAATATGTTTGTGTGTATTGTCGGCGATGTTGAACCTGCGGCTGTTTTCAGCGCACTCGAATCAGCCGTGGCTGATATAGCACCCGCGCCGGTACCTACCCTGCCCCCTGTTATCGAACCGCGACAGTGGGGGTGCCGCCTGCACCGTTGCGAATTCGCTCAACCCACCAGCACATTGATGCTTGCCTGGCGCATACCACACACAGCCCATGAGGATTCTGCGGCTCTCTCGGTGCTCTCTTCTGTACTGGGTGATGGTCGGGCCGCCTGGCTCTACAAAGTGTTCCATGACGAGTGCGCCCTTGCGCACGATACCAATACATCAATACTTCCTGCCAAACAGGGTGAGGGCGCTTTTGTCATCGAGGCTGATGTCGATCGTGACCGCCGGGATGAATTGCAGACCGCCCTGCTCGATTATGTTGCAAAGCTTCCACAGGCAGACTTTACTCGCGGAGTGTTGCGGGCTCAACGCCAGTTGCGCGCTCAGCGGGTGAAAAGTCTCTCTACAGTGCAGGGATGTGCTGCCATACTTGGTATAAGTTGGCACCACTCGCGCAACATAAACGCGGGCGAGGAGTGGGCGGAGGCTCTCACCCGCGTGACTGCCGAAGACCTGGCACGGGTGGCGGCTACCTACCTGATCCCCGAGCGCCTGACGATGGTGAGTGTGGACCCGACCGGTACCAACTGCACCGAAACCGATGTTACAGCAGCTACTGCCCGCCCCGCTCCTGTGCTGCACGAGCTACCCAACGGCCTGCGCCTGGTGCTGCGCGAGGACCACAGAGTACCGCTGGTAAGTACCGTGCTTTGCCTGGGGGCCGGTTGCCGTACGGAAACTGAGCAGACAGCCGGTATCAATAACCTGCTGGCAGAGTGTATGCTCAAGGGGACTCCCACGCGCACCGCTGCCCAACTGGCAGACACTGTTGAGGAGCTCGGCGGTACCATATCCTGCACCGCTGGGAACAATACCCTCATGCTCAAAACCCGCGCTCTGGCAGAAGATGCCCACACCATGCTGGAATTGCTGGCAGACACAGCTCTGCACCCCAGCCTGCCGCAAGAGACTATCGCCACGGCACAGGAAGACATGGTGGCCGATATTCTTGACAGCCGCGAAGACCCCGCTGCCGTAGCCTTTGTGGAGCTGCGCCGTGCTTGCTTCGGTACACAATCTTATGGCAACCACCCTGATGGTACCCCGGAAAGTGTGCAGGCTCTTACCCGTGACCACCTGTTGCAGCACCATGCCAACCTGATGTGCGGTCGCAATGCCGTGCTGGCTATTAGCGGTGATTTTGACCCCACCGCCATTTACAGCGCAGCAGAGCAACTCTTCGCGGCCATGCCTGCCGGAGCCCCTGCTGAACTCACCCCCACTCCACCCCAGCAGCCCGCCGACCTCACCATCACCTGCGACAAAGAACAGGCCGTGATTGCTCTTGCTGTGCCCGGTTGTACCGCCACCGCAGCAGACAATCACCTGCAACTTCTCTTCGATGAGTGGTGCCGCGATATGGCCGGACCCGTATTCTCCGAAATCCGTGAGCAACTCGGGCTTGCTTACTATGCTGCCTCTGCCGCCCTGCAGGGTACAGACGCAGGCTGCATGTACTTCTACCTCGCCACCTCCCCCCAGGCTATGCCCCAGGCTCGTACCGCCCTGTTAGCTCTGCTGGATCGCCTGGCTGTCGACGGCATGTCGCCGGCTGCTCTTGCGCGTGCCCGGGCCACCGTGCTCAGCTCACGCCTGCTGGCCGAGCAATCTGCAGACAAACTCTGCTCTGCCATGGCTATCAACACACTGCTCGGTCTGCCGCCCGACTACGCTGAGCAACTGCCTGATCTGCTGCAGACCACCACTCACGAGCAGATGCAGCAATTCATAGCCAAACTGCTTGCTCCTACAGCCACGCGTACCATTGTGACCGTAACCGCATAACAGCTGAAATCGCGGGTGCAACATCAATTCTCCCCGGGCAGATATGCTATTAAGCGGCAGAACAGCGTTCAGTGGCATATCTGCTCATGGTGAACTTGTTGGGGTAAAATGAAAATGAATGCTTTGCATGATGGTTATGTAGCCAGTAGCGGCTTTTTCTTTACCTGCAGTCAGCATGGCCGATGCTGTAGCAAGCACAAAACTCGTAAAAGATTAGAATTATACGAGTGTGTGCAGGCTCTTACCCCGTGACCACCTGTTGCAGCACCATGCCAACCTGATGTGCGGTCGTCATGTCGTGCCGACTGCCGTTTTCACAATGTAGTGACGTCTTTTATATCAGCATGCTGGCATACGCAAACACCTTGCGCATGCAGAAAACCGCGCAACCAGACAAGTTCAGCTTCAAACTCAGACAGGTCGTCATGGCTCCGACGATTAGTCTCAATTGTCACCATGGCCCCCGGCTGCAGTATATCGGGTATGAAGTCACCCATATCCAGGCACCCGTGCCCCAGCTGTGTATGGTCATCTATCAGCAGAGTAGGCTCCATCATATCCGCCAGGTGGTACATGGCCGGTCCCAAAGCTCGAAAATCACGCAAAGTCGCTCCCTGCTCAGAGTGGTGGTAATTGGCAGCACAGAGTGCATGGGGGATATCGAGGCAAAAACCACACCCCGTTTCAGTCAACACATGCTCAATCTCTGCGACTGTGGCACCACGGCACGCAAGCGTGCAACCATCGTTGTGGGTAATGGCAGGCTTGTTTTCTATGAGCGCACGTGGCTCCTGAAGGGCCGCCAGTTGCCGGGCAGTTTCGGTTATGCAACCGAAAGTCCCGCCGTGAAAGATGATATAACGGGCACCTAAAGCATCTGCAAAACGTCGGGTCTCATCATACAATACACGATTGAGCTGAGCACTCTCGCGCTGTGCCAGATTGAACCCGTGCTTGAAATGCGGCGCATGAATAACAGTGGGAACTCCCAGCGCCTGCCACTGCGGCAGAGTATCCAGCGTACCCGGTACTGCATACAGCTCCAGATAATCGCAGGACCCTTCCGCACACAGACGGCGTACATCATTCATACATCCACCCGTATTGGTCGACCAGAGCTTAACTCCTATCTCGAACATAGCTAGTGTGAACTTGTTTCTGTAACATCAATCAAGATAACATATTTGGCACATTAATCAAGCCTTTTCTTATTCAGTTGTATTCACTTGGCTCTGTTCCTTCTTCTTGAAGCTCACCACATTGTGAGATGTTGGCTATATGAAGACTGGTATTTTGCTTAGTCGTCTGAAAAAACTCAGCCATCATCTGCTGCGACATCCAGATGGTTTCGTCCTCCACGCGAATCTCCATCTTCACCTTGCCATCTTTGGATGTGTAGAATAAGGGTTCTCCTTGCGGAAAGTTTGTGGGTGTCAGTTCTGCTGGCATATATGAGAAATGATTACAAGTTTGTTCTAGCAGATGTTGTGTACATCCACAAGCAAAAACCTCCGATGCTTTTGCACAGGAGGTTTTAATAACCTTTTTGTGACTGTGATTTTTAGTGAATCTAAAACGCTATGTATAAACGCCTTATGAAAATCAATGCCGTTTTCTGAAAATTACCACGAAATACTCCTCGACTCACAACGGGTTATAGAATATTTTATAAAGGACTTGTTGTCAACGTTTTATAAAGTGAGTTAACATTAGGTGTCGTTTACATTGATAGATATAGTGATAGGCCTTGCCATACATCATATGAAATGCTTTCGGTTCATAAAAAACATCAATTTTTATTCTATTTTTTGTAAAATGTGAACAAAAACACAAATTACTCTTATGTTTTTTGAGCTTTTTTCTTTACTTTTATGTTTTTTTTTGTAAAATAAAGTCAAAAGTGAAGAAAATATGATTGAAGATGAGCTGCAGGAGTTGATTGGGAAAGTTCAGCGCCGAGGTTGCGAATGGCAAACAACAGAGGTCAAAGCCGCACATAAAGGATGCCCCGAAAGGCTATACGATACCATATCTGCCTTTGCCAACCAAGATGATGGAGGTGTTATACTGTTCGGACTTGATGAACAGAACAAATTTGAAAAAGTAGGTGTATTTGATGCACAAGCTCTACAGAAGAGGGTAATGGAATATTGCGAGCAAATGACTCCTGCAGTACGCCCGGTGTTCACAGTATGGGATGAAGGAGGTAAGGTATTTGTTTCTGCAGAAATTCCACCTCTGGATATAGCAGAACGCCCCTGTTTCAGAACGGCTCAAGGACGATTGAAAGGAGCCTACAAACGAGTAGGTGAGGCAGATAAACCCATGACTGAATATGAGGTTTATAGCTATGAAGCGTTTCGGAAAAGATACCGCGATGACATTCGTCCGACCGAGGGCGTAACGCGTGATATGCTGAATCAGGATCTGCTGGAAATATATCAAGCGAGAATGAGAAGCGAAAGACCTAATTTGGCACGCATAACTGAGCAGCAGCAGTACGAACTGAACGGTGTTACGCAGGGAGGGAAGATTACCTTGGCGGCATTACTGCTTTTCGGCTTATTCCCTCAAGCGTTCTATCCTCGCTTATATATTTCTGCCACATGTATTCCCGGTTTAGAAATGGGAGTGACGGATTTGTTTGGAAATCGATTTTCTGATTCTAAACGTATAGAAGGAACTATACCGGAAATGCTGCAAAAAGCATTAGATTTTGTTCGGAATAATATGCATGTATCAACCGGAATAGACCCTCTCACCGGAAAAAGAATTGATATACCTCAATATCCCATGGATGCTGTACGCGAAGCTGTACTGAACGCCTTGGTTCACAGAGATTACAGTATACATACAGAATCAAAACCGATCCAACTCAACATGTATGAGGACAGATTGGAAATCATTAACCCCGGTGGATTGTATGGGCGCCTCACCATCGACCAGTTGGGACATACTCAACCGGATACAAGAAATCCGATTATAGTGACTGCCATGGAAATGATGGATGAGACAGAGAATCGGTATTCCGGCATCCCTACTATCAGACATGCTATGGCTCAGAGAAATCTTCCTGAACCGCAATTTGTTAATACGTGCAGTGAATTCAAAGTCATTTTATATCATTCACGAAAAACAATCGAAACTGTCTCAACAATCGGAAAAACGTCTGCTTCCATCTATGCTATGGATGAAAAGCAACTGTTGGAGTTTTGTCGTATTCCCCGTACTCGTTCTGAAATAGTCAGTTATCTCAATATCGGTTCCGGTCAATATGCCTTACGCCGCTATCTCGATCCGCTCCTCAAAATAGGTGCCATCCGCATGACAATCCCAGATAAACCACGCAGCCACAGTCAGAAATACGTCACGGCAGAAGGTATCTGAATTAAGTAGGGGGACTTTCGTCCCCCTCTCACACCACCGTACGTGCCATTTATGGCATACGGCGGTTTCCAATCAGCGTTTGAGGAGTTGATAAAACGAGATATATCCCTCTGCTCGCAGCCATGCGTTATCCATGCAGA
>JAZNVF010000101.1:0-37954 GCA_045592685.1 Akkermansia sp.
CGGGAAAAGATAAGGCCATATATTTGGCTTTTAGCTGATGAATATTTATATAAGAGCCTGTAAATTCAATAACTTTGTAAATTGTAAATGGTAAATTGTCAATCTGAAGAAAGTGTCATACTCCTAATGCGTTTGCCCTGAGTGAATACCTTTCAGATTTGAACGAAATGAACCTGTATGGTAGAATCACCGCGCTTTTCCGCCGACATGCCGCATGGCGGGTGTCTACGTGCACCGTCAGCGGGAAGTAAGCCAGTCCTTACCGCTGATGGTAACGTAGCCGCAAGGATACGGAACAGCAGCTAACCATGGCTGGTGGAAAGGAGTTCTATTTCATGAATCTTAGAAATGGAATCGAGCTATTAGTGCTTATCCTGAAGATTGTTCTCTTCATCATGAGCCTCTAATGGTGAGTACGCACACCTGCAGCAACAGGGGTGCGTGCGTGTCCTTTCCTGATTTTTTCGCTTATTTTTCTTGTCGGAGTCTTGACATTACCGCATTTTGTGTCATACTGAATCCATCCAAGATTTCTAAGATTCATTTTGGACTCTTTTCCGCGAGCTGACTAGTTGCTGATGGTCAGCTCGCTTTCTTTTACCCTCTTGTGAACTTGTTGATAAGGAGGCCAAGCTAAGATTCAGGCGTACCCTCGGGAATGAGGAGCGTCTTATACCCACGCTTCACTAACTCCACATTGGGAGCTTGGCCAATGTGGTGATTGATTAGGGTGTAGAGATTCCGCATGGCAGCGGCCATGTAAGCAAGCGGGTGGTCATTATCTGCGCGGGCAATCCACCCCTTATCATTCCATTTTGCAATCATCTCGGAGGCTTTGAACTTGCCATCAAGTGATTGTTCGTCAAAGAGCCGGACATACTGAACGCCGGGCGTTCCGAAAACGGAATACCCAGCGCAGTCAAACATGCGGCGAGCATGAGAGATTCGAGGTCGCCGTCCTTCCCCCACACCCCTATCTGGGCTAGGGCCGTTTGGGCTCCTTTGGGTGGACTTTTTAGGGGTGTTCCGGTGTCGCATTTGATTTTACAACTTGCAAAGTGAGGTGTGTATACAGTTTGTGCTTGCAAAAGCGTTCATGGTAGGGTAGGATAATGACACGTACAACCGTACCATCATTTCTCAAAACTGAAAATTATCATGAAACCTACACTTCTTGTTCTCGCAGCAGGTATGGGCAGCCGTTACGGTGGTCTTAAGCAGCTTGACCCCATGGGCCCCAATGGTGAAGTAATCCTCGACTATTCCGTGTATGATGCCATCCGCGCCGGTTTCGGCAAGGTTGTGTTCATCATCCGCAAGGATTTTGAGGAGGCATTCAAGAGCCAGGTGGGCGCTCGTTTCGCCGGTAAGATTGAGGTGGATTATGCGTTCCAGTGCCTGGACGATCTGCCCGAGGGGTACAGCGTACCCGAGGGGCGAGTGAAGCCCTGGGGTACCGCCCATGCCGTTCTGGCTGCCCGCGACGTGGTGAAGGAGCCGTTCGGCGTGGTGAATGCCGATGACTTCTACGGTGCAGATGCCTTTGCCCGTGCTGCCGCATTCCTGACCGGTGAGCCCGGCTGCCCCTGCAAGGAGCACTATGGCATGATTGGCTATCCCCTCAAGAATACTCTCAGCGACCACGGCGATGTCAACCGCGGTATCTGTGGTATTAAGGATGGCTATCTTGACAGCGTGGAGGAGTTCACCAAGATTAAGATGGAGGAAGACGGTGTGTGCCGTGGCGACAGCCTGAGCGGCGAGCGCAAGCCCGTTGACCCCGAGGAACTCGTTTCCATGAACTTCTGGGTATTCCCCGCCAGCTTCATTGATCGTATCAAAGACCACTTCACCCGCTTCCTGGCTGCTCACGGCAGCGAGTTGAAGAGTGAGTGTTACATCCCCACCGTGGTTGATGAGCTCATTCACGAGGGGAAAGCTGATTGCAGCGTGATTAAGACCACTGCCAACTGGCTGGGCGTGACCTACCCGAGCGACAAACCCGCCGTGGTAGAGAGCATTGCCAAGCTGGTGGAAGACGGTGTGTACCCCGCCAAGCTCGGCTGATAACACTACCTCTCCCCGTTATGTACGATATCAAGGCTATTTCTTCGCTTTTCGACCTGCGCGGTGACTACGTGTATGGCGAGAGCTATGGCTCCGGCCATATTAACGATACTTATCGAGTCATCGTAGACCAGGCCGGTCTGCGCGTGAGCTATATCCTGCAGCGCATTAACAGCAATGTGTTCAAGCAGCCTATTCCGCTGATGGACAATGTTAAGCGTGTGACGGACGAGGCACTGCGTGCGCTGCTGGCCGAGGGCTGCAAGGAGGCCTATCGCCGCACTCTCACCATCGTGAACGCCAAGGACGGCAAGCCCTATGCTCAGGACGACGAGGGCAATGTATGGCGCGTGTACCCCTTCATCGATCGTGCCCGCACCTACGACATGATTGAGAACCCCGGCCAGTGCATCGAGGTTGCCCGTGCTTTCGGTAATTTCCAGAAGCTCGGCGCTAACCTGCCCGGCGCTCCTCTGTTCGAGACCATTCCTGACTTCCACAATACGACCAAGCGTTTCAAGACCTTCCAGGCCGCTATCGCCGCCGACCCCCTGGGCCGCGCCAAGAGTGTGCAGAAGGAGATAGACTGGTACCTCTCCCGCGAGGCTGACTGCCACAAGGTAGTGAACTACCTGGCCAGTGGCGAGCTGCCCCTGCGCGTGACTCACAACGATACCAAGCTCAACAACGTCATGCTCGATGACGTCACCGGTGAGGGGATCTGCGTGATTGATTTGGATACCACCATGCCCGGCTCCTCTCTGTACGACTTCGGTGACATGATTCGTACCTCTACCTCTCCCGCTGCCGAGGATGAGAAGGATACCTCGCTCGTTACCATGCGCATGGAGTACTTCGAGGCTCTGGCCAAGGGTTACTGCGAGGCTGCCACCTTCCTCACTCCGCTGGAGAAGGAACTGCTGCCTTTCTCGGGCAAGCTGCTCACCATGGAGTGCGGTATGCGATTCCTGACCGACTATCTGGAGGGCGACACCTACTTCAAGATTAAGCGCCCCGAGCACAATCTGGACCGCACCCGCACCCAGATGGCGCTTGTGGAGTCCATCGAGAAGCAGATGGATGCCATGATGGCCGTGGTGAAGAAGTACTGATACGAGTACCGACTCACTGAGTTTTACAAGCCCTGCCTGCGCCATAAGCTGGGCAGGGTTTTTCGTTACAGGTTGATATTTGAATTGATTTATGCTGAAAGTAAGTTCATGGGGCGAGTTTGCCGGCGTGTTGCAGGAAGTGTGGTGCGTAAAGAGTGATACTCCCGCTGTTGCCGGCTACTATGTTAAAATCAATAACCGCCTGTACAGCACTCGCCCTGCCGGTACGCCGCAGGGCTATGCGCTGTGGCAACTCTCTGAATTGCCTGCAGTTGCAGAGCCTGCAGAGAAAGCGGCACCCTTGCTGGGGCGAGAGGTGCGGCGTGTGTTGCTGGCCGAATGTGCGCAGGATGATACGCAGATGGCCTTCGTGCTGGATTTGGGACAGCAGAACTACCTGGAATTTTATGAGGCGAGGGAAGATTGCCCGGCTCTCTCCATGCGTCTTTCTCCGGATTGCGGTAAAGTTGAGCATGAATTGACGTTGGTCGCAGAACTGCCTGCCACGGTGGAGTTGCCGGAGGAATCGGTAAGGGCGCTGCGATTGGGTATCAGGGTGATGTACTTTGGTATAGCGTTGATTGCGGCAGGTTTTATTTCATTGCTGGCCGGTGTGGAGGATACTCCGGGGATGGTCGTTACCCTGAGTGGTTTTGTGTTGGCCGGTGCAGGGCGTTGGTTGTCGGCTCGTAAGATGACCTGTCCCTGGTGCGGGGAGAAGCAAATGAGCCTGGCCAGCGGTAGTTCCTATTTTACCTGCGAGCATTGCAACAACTCCGTTGATTTGGAGGCCGGGCAGAAGTAAGTATGCTGAGTAATGCCACAAAGGGTCACCTGGCTGCTTTGTCGGCAGCCTGCCTGTTCGGGCTCATGAGCCCGGTGTGCAAGCTGGCCATGGCCGGTGGTGTGGTGGATGGCCCTACGCTGGCAGCTATGCGCGTGTGTGGTAGTGCCTGCATGTTCTGGCTGGTCAGTCTCTTTGTGCGGGGGCAGCGTGTGCGGCGGCGTGATTGGCCCGCCCTCATTGCCATGAGTTTGTGTGGCATGGGGCTCAATCAGTTTCTGTATGTCACGGGCCTGCAGTATACGTCACCCACCAATGGCTGTGTCATCGGCACCAGCACGCCCATTGTGGCGCTGCTGCTCTCGGCTGTGTTCCTGCGCATGCCCATCACTCTGCGTCGTGGTGTGGGGGTGGCTCTGGCCTGCTGCGGGGCGCTGGTGCTATTGCTCGGCTCGGTGCATGGTGGGGGCGGTAGTGTGGTGGGGGATGCCCTTTGCCTGGGCTCCCAGCTGGCGGCAGCGTGCTATTTTGTATTTTTCGGGCGTTTGATTCGTCGCTACCGCGTGATTACCTTGCTGAAGTGGCTCTTTACCATCTCTGCGCTGGCGGCATTGCCGATTTTCGGGCCGGGATTGGTTCAGGTGAACTGGTCGGCCGTACAGCCGATGGAGTGGCTGAGCTGTGCCTATGTGGTGGGTATCGGCACCTTTGTCTGTTACCTGCTGCTGAATGCCGGGCAGAGCCGCCTGGCTCCGCCTGTGGTGGCTGCCTATAACTATGTGCAGCCAGTCATTGCTGCTGCCGCCGGCATATTGTGGGGGGTGGATTCGCTGAACTGGCAGAAAATCGCTGCGGTTCTGTTGATTGTCGGGGGTGTGTGGTTGGTTCGCGGACGGAAGTGAGCTTGCTCAACCGCTCATTTCAACTAACTATGACCTTTCTCGATTTTGTGGTTGACTTTATCTTTGTGCCGAGCTATCGTGAAGTTCCGGGCAGCACCTTTCCTTCCACTAGGCAAGATTGAAATCTGATGGCTGGATAAGTAGCTGGGGGTCCAAACCTGTGCATCTGTCCGTAGACGTGGGTTCCTGACCTGCGTTTTTTTATTTTATCGTTTAGCTTTCTTTCTCGGCTGTGAGTATTACACGCGCAGAAATGCTTTGTGCCGGTACAGGAAGAAAAGGCAACACCAAAGCAGTACTAGACTGAACAGGGAGAACACCGGGGCTGCCGCCGCTCCGAATTGCGCTGAGAGGCCGTAAAAGAGCGGGTGTGCTACTCCCCACCAGATGCTGTGGCCACCGGGTGCGTGAATTTCAGTGAGCAGGTAGGCGAGCAGGGCATTGCAACCTATGACCCGCAGGGGAAATGCCAGCCTGGCTGCCGTTTCGCCACAGCAGTCGAAAAGCAGGTGAAAGAACGCCAGCAGGAGCACGCAGCACCCTCCGCTCCATAGCACGGCAGTGGTGGTGTAGATGTGTTTGATGAGCGGTGTGTCAGTCTCGAGCGCGCAGGCGGCAATCAGGCATGTCACCCCGCCGATAGCCAGTCGGAAGGCTGTGCGCAGTCCCTGAGCGGACCGGATGATAGCCCCGCAGATGGACCCCATGAGGGTGAGAGCCCCGAAAGACAGGGAGGTCAGAATCCAGCTGTAGGGCGTGCCGTCCTGCCATGAGCCTTGTATGAGGTGGTCGAGATAGATGGCGAGATTGTTATCCGGCAGAAAGAGCCCTGCGGGTTGGCCGTTGTAGGGCACAAATCGCAGTAGGGCCCAATAGATCAGCAGACAGAGGGAACAGGTAATGAGTTGCCCTCGTAAGTCGCAGAACATCAGAACGACGGCTGTGATGAGGTACCCTTCGGCAATGGCCTGTAGGGTGTTGCAGAAAAGACTCATCTGCTCCGGTCGGGCAGATGCCAGCTGCCCCTGTACCAGCATGCCCAGCAGGAACAGAAGTGCCATTCGGCGTATCACGCGCCATGCTGTGCCGAGCCGCCAGCTCGCTCCCCCTTTTTCGCGGTATTTGGCAAAGGCAAAAGGCATGCTGGCCCCGGTGATGAAGATGAACAGGGGCATGACTAAATCCCAGCAGGTAAAATCTCCTCCCCATTCCGCATGGTTGAACTGCTGCATGAGCCGGATTGGCGCGGATTCGCCGAGACCTAGGGCCAAAAACAGGTGCAGCGTTGTTGCTCCACCGCAGAGCATGAGCATATCTAACCCACGCAGGGCATCTATACTGGTAATTCGTTGAGACATTCTGTGCGTGTTGATTGTTTATAAAGTTGTTGCGAACTTGGCGTGTCAGTACGTCGTGGCCTGTTTTTTTCCGACTGCGAGTGCCGGAGCTCGTGTCATCGGGAGGGGGGTAAAAGTCCGGCGCCGCAGGGGAAAGCCCCTCCGGTTTGCGGGGCTTGTCCTTCTGCGGCGTCGGGTTCTGACAGGTGTGTGTGGATTTTACTTCACTTCACAGGTGCCTTCCATGGCAACTACGTCGAAGGGCTTGAGGGTAATCTCAATGGGAGCATCGACATCAATAGGCTTGTCCATGATGGGCAGTTTGGTCTGGTCAGCGAAGCTGCTGCGCAGGGTCACGGTACCGGTGAGGGTGGGCGGGACGTCCAGGATTTCGCGCAGTGTACCACGCAGCGTCTTCTCGTGCTTGGAGGAGTTGCGCACGGAAAGTGTGCATTTCTGCTTGTTCCAGGAGGCCCAGCCGTAGATGTCACCATCCAGTTTCTTCTTGTCCCAGGGGTTGCCGCCGACCCAGTGGGTGTCAGCAAGCACGTCCTCATTGCGGCGAATCCAGGCGATGCAGTCTGCCAGCTCATCCCACAGCATACCGTCTTCCTGTGCCATGAGGTCGGCGTCCACATATATCTCTTGCAGGCCGGAGCCGCAGGTGAAGGCTGTGCGCATTTCCTTTACACAGTTAGCCGGCTCTTTGCTCATCACGCGGGGCGGGCCATTCTTTGTGATGATGGTGCCGTGGGTCATCAGTGCATTGATGGGGAAAAGCGGGGAACCTTCGACGAACACCTCATGTACCAGACGGTCACGGTAGGTAATCCAGCGGTCACGGGCATCGCCCATGTTGCCCATCTGGTCGAAATCGTTTTCCTGTCGCCAGATGGAGTCCGCATGCATGAACCAGAACGGGCTGGCCCAGGTGCCGACGGTTGTGTTGATGTAGATATCAGGGCGAGCCTGACGAAGTGCGTTCAGCACTCGCAGGATCCCTTCGGCGTCTTCCAGAGCACCCGGTCCCTTAGCGTGGAATTTGGTGGAAATCCCGTCGAACTTAAAGTAGCGCATGTCGTAGTTCTGCACCATGTACTTGCAGCGGTCGACGAAGGCCTGGAAATATACAGGGTTGGAGAGCTCGAAGTTTGCGATTCGATTGTTGGGGTGGGTTTTGTTCCAATTTTTGATACGCAGCTTCTTGCTGGTGCCGTATCCACCCACGGGCCCGAGCCAGGTACCGATACCGCAGTCCATCGAGCTGACAAGCTCATTGATTTTGGAGAACCCGTTGGGGTAACCGATATGGAATTCCCACAGGCTGTTGAAGTCATCCCAACCGTCATCAATCACGAAGGCGTCAATCTTGGTATTGCGCTTTTCGAAGAGTTCGTGCTTCCAGGTTTTGGCGATACCGAGTGAGATTGACTCAGTTGTGCGCTTGAGCGGGTCTGCATTGTCGTGCAGCACGATACCCACCTCGTACCAGTCGTTGTAGTGAACCATGGTGCGATAAGGAACGGGTTTTTCACGCTCGATGTAACTCAGGAATGAGCGGCGCTGCTGACCGGGGGCAAAAAGACCGATGACGGAGTTGACCTTCCAGGGTGATTGCGTGGAGAGGTTTGTTTTGCGCACCCAGCTGCCGCGTACCATATCTTCGGGCACGGCGCTTGCAGCATTCTGCTCAGGGTTACCCGTGGCCAGGGAGAGGGAAATACGCCCGCTGCTGCTGACCGGCTCAGTCTTTTTCTCGACCCAGTAGCGCAGGTGGTAGGTGCCGGCTACGGGGACAATCAGGTGGTATTCTGCACCCTCCGATTTGTGGCCGGTGTAGCCGGGGTGAACATCCTCTGCCAGCACCTGACCGGAGGTGGTCACAAGCTGCACGCCCACAATATTCAGGCGGTTGTTACCTCTCTCGTACTCAAAATCAATTTCCAGGTCACCGGGTTCCAGGAAGCTCACCGGACCCTCTGCCACGAGCAGGTCGCGCACCAAGGGACCGTTTTTGGCATCGTACTTGTTCCCGTACACCGGGTGGAAGCTCTCCGGTACGGCAAAGACGCTGCCGAACATGGTGGGAGTCCAACTTTCGGGGCTCCATGCATTTTCGGAACCGCTGCCATGCTGCCCGACACTCATGACGGACATGGGAGTCTCAAGCCCCATGAAGAGCTTATCTGTCACCACCACGGTACCATGAGTCGTGTTGCCGGAAATCGAGGGGATGCCGCCATGCTCTGTGGGTATCACTTGCAGCGGGGTAATCGTGTCGAAGTAGACGGGACTGTCACCGGAGGTGATGGTATATTCCTGGCGCAGGTAGTGAGACCCATCGCGAAGCACGGCTCGCCATTCCACGCTGAAACGGCCGTCCGGTGCGGAGAACGTTGCGGTAATAGCCTTACCCGGCAGTTGTTTCGATATGGTATGGCTTTCGGCATCTCCGGCGAGATCAATAATTTGCGGAGTTCCCATTACCATGTTTGTGGAGCTCAGCTGAGTCTTATCTGCCAGTGTGATATTGAAAATCGGCTCGCCGCCTTCAACCAGCAGGGTGCCGTCTGCAGATTTGAGCCCGCCGGAAGTTACCCCGCCGTCAGAGTAGTTGAAATCAGCACTCAGGAGAGAATTGCCAATAGAATAGGTGCAGCCACTCTGCGCTGCCACAGCCACCCCCGGAGCCTGCCCCGGGAAATCAACCGCAGCAGCATGATTAACAGATGCTAACGCGACAGCTAAAGTTGCCAGAAATAACGTATTGCGCATAAATAGTAAAATAGATTACCCCATCATACTACTATATATTTCCTTATTTTGCAAGCAGAAAATAACTGATGAGGTTAACCGCTTGTGAAAATCGTTGCATGGCGCAATCTCTATTGGTGAGTACAGGCTTGTTTGTTGTGCCTTGCAACTGCTCAGGGTAATGAAAAAGCGCGAGGTGAGCCGGCGGCTGACCTCGCGCTGAAAGGGGAATGTGAATCTGCTGAATCAGTTGCTGGCTACCTGACCCGCCTCCGGTTGCTCCTTGCAGAATCGGCTGGTGTACAGGCAATCCAGCACGGCGGGAAGACCGCGTTTCATACCCTCCATGGCCTTTCGGGTGACCTGGGGCATCGCGCGCTCATCAATCTTGTGCTGCCCGTAGAAGGCGCCGGCAATCTGGCGGATGTTTTCTTCTATCCACTTGCTGTTGAAATCGGCGCGGCGAGCCGCGCGGCTGACATCGACGAGAGCCTGGTGCAGAGCCTTGTCGGTCGGCTGTTCGTCGCCGGTGCTACCCATCACGAAGATGTCGTGGAAGTTGATGCTGCGCTCCGTGCGGAATCCCTTGCGAACGCTGCGCTCGTGTACCACGGCACCCACCATGGTGCCATCGCTGTATGTGGCATTCACCACATACACGCGGCCGGATACCTTGTCGCCCAGCTGTTCGCGCAGGGTATCGCGAGCCATGCGGAATTCCTGCACATCCTGCGGAGCCTGGTAGATAACGGCGTCTACCGGTGTCACCTCGTTGTTTCCCGGCAGCTGGCGGGCTGCTGTCTGCAGCATGGTAGCCAGTTCCATTGCGCCGGGGTTAGTGGTTTTTAGGGGAACTTCATAGGTGGAGATGTAGTTGGCAATGATGGCTCCTTTTCTGTTGACCAGTTGCATGGTCCTTACACAGAAATTCCCGAGCCGCTCACTGTCGGCATCCCATGTCACTTCGCCGCCACCCATCCAGCCGTTCGGCAGGGTATAGGTCACGGCAGCGGTTTTGCAGTGTGAATCCTGCAAAACTACCTTGGTGGCAGCACTCAGACTGCCCACAGCCAGCATGATGGCGGCTGCTGTCGCGGTGATCAGTGTTCTTGCACTCATGACAACTGCATTGTGTCAGAATTGTTCCATATTGTCAATACTAAAGTATTCCTAAATTATTACGGATTGACAAAAATGGAAATTTGGTGTATAAGGTGCGCCGTTATGGCAGGTCTTATCATAGCGCCGAAGGCGCGCATATTCCACGGGCATGATTGGGTATATGGTACGGAAGTTCGTACGGTGTTCGGAAATCCGGCTCCCGGGGATGTTGTGCTGTTGAAAGATCAGCGTGATCGTTATCTGGGCTCTGCCATGTACAATCCTCACTCGCAGATTGTGGCGCGCCGTTTCTCCCGACGCAAGCAGGATTTGGACCGCGAGTTTTTTGCTCGTCGTATATCGCAGGCCATGTTGCTGCGCGAGCGCTGGCTACCGGGAGAGGAGCTCATGCGCCTGGTGTGGAGTGAAAGCGATGGCCTGCCCGGTCTGATTGTGGATCGCTACCGCGATGTGCTGGTGGTGCAGACTCTCACCATTGCTATGTACCAGCGTCTGGGACTTATCAGGGATATACTGGGAGATTTGCTGGAACCTCGTGCCATTATCGTGCGCAACGATTCTCCCATGCTGATAGCAGAGGGTATAGAGCCTTCAACCTATGTTGCCGCCGGCGAGATGCCCGAACCCTTCGAGGCTACCGGTCGCGGTCTTAAGTTCATGATTGACCTGGCCACCGGTCAGAAAACAGGTCTGTATCTTGACCAGCTGCAGAACTATGCTGATGTGGCTAAGTTCGCACGCGGGCGCAGGGTGTTGGATTGTTTCTGTAACCAGGGTGGGTTCGCCCTCGCCTGTGCAAAAGCCGGTGCCGCCAGTGTGACGGCTGTGGATATTTCGGAGGAGGCCATCTCTGCCGTGCGTCGCAATGCCGAGTTGAACGGCGTGCAGGTAGAGGCAATAGCCGAGAATGCATTTGATTTCCTGAAGCGCGAGAGTGATGCCGTGCGCAAGGGGGCAGACCCCAAGTGGGACCTCATCATCCTTGATCCGCCCAGCTTTACTCGCAACAAGAAGAGCCTGAGTGGTGCCATGCGCGGCTATAAGGAGATTCACCTGCGCGCCATGCAGATGCTGCCGGTTGGCGGCGTGCTCTCGACTTTCTGCTGCTCGCACCATGCCAGTGCAGGGGCCTTCAAACAGACGATTGCCGAGGCTGCGGTGGATGGTCACTGCACACTGCGCCTGGTGGCGAACCACGGTCAGAGTCCCGACCATCCCGTGTTGCTGAATATCCCTGAGACCGAGTATTTGAAAGGCTTTACGTTTGAGATGGTCCCCGGCCGTTAATTCTGAGTTGTACCGTATATGAAGTTTTTTGCCCCCCTGTTACTGAGTTCTCTGTCTGTTTGTCTGTATGCCGCTCCCTCTGCGCCCCCTGCGGCACTCACTCCGCAGAAGGTTGAGGTGAAGGTGCTGAGTTACAAGACAATCGGCGACAATGCCGGAGATGTGGCACCTGCTGATTTCGAGCGAGAGATGCTCTACCTGAAAGAGTCCGGCACGGTTGTCGTGAGCCCCGCTGATTACATGGCCTGGCGAGAGGGACGCAAAAAACTCTCCGTTCCCGGTGTATTGATAGCTTTTGACCGTGCAGACGAGGGATTTGCCCGCTACGCTTTGCCGGTGCTGAAGCGTTGTGGTTTTTCCTACATGGTGGCTACCGGGGTAGAGTCGCTGCCCGGCACGACATGCAGCCGAGTGAGTGATGATGCTACATTTGCCCATGCCGTCAATTTTGACACAGCATCGACTGATGAAGAAGTGCTTGATAATGTGAAGGCCTGTACGCCCGCAGTACAGCTGGTGCCGGAAAATGTGGTGATTCCTGAGTTTTCTGATGACGATGTGGCCGAGGAGGTGAGCGAGGATGATGAAGAGTTGGTGTATGATCCGGCTCAGCCCGCACCTGCCGAGCCTGCACCTGCCGAGCCCGCACCCGCCGAGCCCGCACCCGCCGAGCCCGCACCCGCCGAGCCTGCACCTGCCGAGCCCGCACCCGCCGAGCCCGCACCTGCTGAGCCTGCACCCGCCGAGCCTGCACCCGCCGAGCCCGCACCTGCTGAGCCCGCACCCGCCGAGCCTGCACCTGCTGAGCCCGCACCGGAAACCCCCGATGCACAGGAAGAATTGCCCCCCGTTCAGCCTTCGTTGGGGGTGTTGGGCAAACGTACTCCCGAGGGAGATTGGGTGAGCTCACAGTTTAAGCAACCTGTTGTTCCCCGAGAGCAGACTCGCGTGGCTGTGCTTGGTTATCACAATTTCAGTAAGACCAAGAGCCGCACTGAGATGCGTATGAGCACGGCCGACTTCTGCCGTCAGATGCAATTCCTGAAAGATTCCGATATCAGTGTCATTTCCATGCAGGATTTCCTCGAGTGGCGCTTCGGTACTCGCTGTCTTCCCGAGAAATGTGTACTCATCACCATTGATGACGGCTGGAAGAGCGTGTACTCAGATGCTTACCCCGTGTTGAAAGCCTACGGTTACCCATTCACCCTGTTCCTTTATACCCGTTATATTGACGTGCAGGGAGATTCGATGACAACGGCGCAGATTGAGGAGATGATGGCGAACGGTGCTACCATTGGCAGTCACTCGTCAAACCACCTCTACCCCAGTAAGTGGAAGCGCTATAAGCAGGACTCCGCTGAATACGCGGCGCAGCTGGAGAAGGAACTCGCGGTATCGCGCACCACGCTCATGAGTAAGTTCGGTAACTGCTCCACCTACTGTTATCCGGGTGGGTACAATACTGCCCCCATGCATGCCACTCTGGAAAAGGCTGAGTATCAGGCAGCTTTCACCGTTCTTGAACAGAAAGTTGAGTGCGGGGAGACTCCCTACGAGGTGCACCGTTACATGGTGTTCGGTACCAACCACGAGATTTTCCGGCGCGCTGTGAACTTCGGTGGTCAGGAGAATGTGGCCGCAACCCGAGCCGCTATAGCAGCAGCCGATGCTCCCGCCCGTCAGTTCTTCCCCGCAGCATTTGAGGGCTGTACCAACCTGACAGACCTTACTCCCCCTGCGCCGAAAAAGCAAGAAGCAGCCAAGTCGTCAAAGAAGACTTCTTCAAAAAAGACAGCTGCCAAAAAGACAGCGGCAAAAAAATCCGCTTCCACCCCCGCGACGTCCGATACCGCTCCCCCTGCGCCTGCTGCTGATTCGGCTGTGCCTGAACAGGCTGAGTAAGGCTGACTCGAACGAGTTTTCGAGGTGGGGGCGCTTTCTGATACGCGGAAGTGAAAAAATAACTTGCTAAGTCGACGGGGTGTGCTATGACATAGGTCGTTCTATGTCCTCGAGAGCACCACTACCGCATTCTGCGTCTTCGTGAAATAGCTCGTGGAGCACGGGGCTGATGTCAACGCTAAAACTGCCAAAGGCGCATCGGTCGAAACCTGTATCGGCAACGCCCCCCCCAGGGTAAAATTCGTGCGCTTATCAGAGGAAAAAAGAAATAATAAAGTTGCCTGCTCTGCGGAGTTGTGGTCTTAACCACGCAGGGTGCAGCCGTTTTCGGGGGCGGGGAATCGGTCGGCCGGGATACCGGCTGCGGTCAGGGCGGCGGCGAGGTCATCGAGGGTCTCCTGATACCCCTCATTGGCCAGTTGCCAGGTGCCGAAGTGGCAGGCGATGGCGAGCTCGGCCTGTAGTTGGATGAAAGCCTCGACGGCGTCTGCCGGGTTGGTGTGGTTCTTGCGAATCCAGGCCGGTTTGTACATGCCGATGGGTAGCAGTGCCACTTGCGGCGCTCCGAGCCTGCGGCGAATTTCGCTGAACCAGTCACAGCGGGCAGTATCGCCGGCAAAGTAGATGTGCGGACCACCCTCCACCAGCAGGGAGAACCCGCACCACAGGGAACGGTTGGCACTGGCAGAGTCGCGGTAGCGCTTGCTCCAGTGCAGGGCGGGGGTGAGCACCACACGCAGCTGTGGGCTGACCTGTACCTGCTCCCACCAGTCCTTTTCCTCACAGCGCGGGTCGGTACCCAGGTGGTAGGCCAGCAGACTGCGCAGACCGAGCGGCACGATGAAAAGCGGGTTATCTCGCTTGTGCAGTCGCTGCAGGGTAGGTACGTCGAAGTGGTCGTAGTGGTCGTGAGAAATCAGGCACAGGTCGATGTGAGGCAACTCTTCCCAGGCGATACCGGCGGGGCGTTTGCGCTCCGGCCCCAGGGGCAGGGGGCTGGTGTGGTCGCTCCACACGGGGTCAGTGAGTATGTTCAGCCCGGCACAGCGGATGAGCAGGGTGGAGTGGTTCACCATGGTGATTTCCCAGTTGTTGCCGTTGACCTCTGCTGCCAGTTCAGGTTTGCAGCGGTTTTCGCTCACGGTGGGGTAGAGACCCTTCTGTCCCCGTTCGGTGAGCCATTTCACGGCGGCAGAGGTGCTGTAGTCCAGGCTGACGGTGGGGTTGAAAAAGCAGGTGCCGTCGAAGTGGTCCGTTACCGGCCCGTTCCATTCGCCCGGGCGGCAAAGGGTGTGAGCCAGCAGGCGGTCAATTCCCCAACCGCTCGCGACCAAACCGGCGGTGCCGCCGACCAGGTAGCGCAGAAAACGCCTGCGGCTGATATTCCCTTGCTGTTCTCCCTTGTGCTCTGCCATGGCGGCGAATCAGAAGAAGTTCGGTATGTCGGCGGGAGGGGCTGTCTGTTCCAGCCAGGTATTGAGAATTTCCACCGCAGCAGCCTGGTCGATGATGGGTTTGAAATCCTTTGCCTTCTTGCCGGCCTTGTGCAGTTTCTCCTGCGCCACGGTGGTGGTCAGAAACTCATCCACATACACCAGCGGTAACTCGGGGAACTTTGCCCTGAGTTTGCCACCAAATGCTCGAACCTTCTCGCAGGCTGTGCCCTCGGTGCCATCCAGCCTCAGCGGTAAGCCCAGCACGAGGGTGCGGATTCCCTTCTGAGCCACCAGTTCGGCTATGCGTGCCAGCGGTTCGGTTTTGTTCAGGTGTATACTCTCCACCGGGTGGGCCAGTATGCCGCAGGAATCGGTAGCGGCTATGCCGATGCGTGCCTGACCATAATCTATGCCGAGGGCCGGGTGCATGTTTATACCAGATTGTCGGGCAGGTCTGCCACGATTTTCTTGATGTCATCTGCACGGTCTTTGCGGGCTACCAGCAGGGCATCCCCCGTATCGACAACGATGAGGTTATCCACCCCCACCAGGGCCACGCGTTTGCCGTTGGCTGAGAAAACAATGTTGCCGGCGGCACTCAGGGCGCTCAGGTCGGTATTGGCGGCGTTCTGCTGCTCGTCGGTCGGCAGATACTTACCCACGGAAATCCAGGAACCCACGTCGTCCCAGTCGAACGTGGCTTCGAAATTGAGCACACGGTCGGCTTTCTCCATGAGGGCGAAATCGATGGAGATGGGCGTGAGTGCCGGGAACTCGCTCGCAATGAAGGCGGACAGGTCTGCAGCCCCGGTCAGGCGGTCGATGAAGTCGGCCAGCTGTGGGGTGTGGGTGGCCAGTTGGGAACGCACGTGCGCGACGTTCCAGATGAACATGCCGGCATTCCAGGTGAAATTACCACTGGCAAGATAGCTGGCCGCAGTCGCGGCATCCGGCTTTTCGCGGAATCTCACCACTTCATAGCAATCGTGGGTAAGCCCCTCAGCACTCAGTTTACCGGCGCGCTCGATGTAGCCGTAGCTCGGGCAGGCCCATGCAGGACGTATGCCAATGGTCATCAGCGCAGCTTCTCGCCCGGCCAGGTTCAGAGCATCTTCAGCCAGGGCGCGGAAGGCTGCGTCGTCCAGTATCAATGAATCGCTGGGGATTACAATCATGTTCGCCTGCGGGTCGCGGGCTGCTATCAAACCTATACCCAGTGCCACGGCCGGTGCCGTGTCGCGCCGTGCCGGCTCGGCCACTATGTTCTCGGCCGGTATTTCTGCCACTTGTCGGCGAACTTCGGCTTCTTGCAAGTGGTTGGTGAGAATGTAGATGTTTTCTGCCGGTACCAGACCGCTCAGTCTGCTGACAGCCTGGCGCAGCATGGTGCCGTTACCGAAAAGGTCGAGCAGTTGTTTGGGTTTCGCGTTGCGTGAGAGCGGCCAGAAGCGTGTGCCGCTTCCCCCTGCCAGTATCAGTGCGTAGTTTGACATCTTGCGGAAAGTATAGGCTTTGCTCCTTATTCGGTCAAGTTTTTTATCGAACTTTTTTATTCTCTCGTTTTAATGTTTTTTTGACCCAATCTGTTCGGCTGTTTTGTTAACGATATGAGAATCAATGGCTATAAAGGTAAGTGAAAAAACAGTTGTCGATATTTGTGCTTTTTGCTACAACCATCGAAATGGAAAATTCGGAATCAGAACCATTACCTGAGGAGAATTTACGTGATGGTGAAGGCAGCTTGCCATGTAAGTGCTCCCGTTATAGTCGGGAGTGCGAGTTGCATTTCCTGTTCATGCTAACTGAGCCGGGGGTGCTTTCATTTCTGGCCCGGCGATTCGGTGGATATACATCGTGTTGTTCCCGGTGTTGTCATTCGGGAATGCGAAAAATCTACAAAGTTCAGAACAATATGACTTTCAGAAAACTGATGGAACATGTCCTGAGGGTGAAGTGTGTTTATCGACACCGCACTGTATGCGAAATATCGCAGTATGTCCGGCGGCTGCTTGACATATTTCCTGATTTCGGAGAGGAGGGGGTAGCTGTGCTCAGCAGTGAAGAGTGCAGCCGCGTGATTGACACCTGCTGGAAGACTCCATCTACCCGCAATAAAGCCAGGCGCATACTGCACAGTATTTTTGCGTACGCCATACAGCGCGGCTGGACGGATAAAAACCCGCTGGATGGCGTGGCTCGCGAACCGGTGAGGGAGCGGCGGATTTCTCCGCTTTCTCTGGACGAAGTGCGCAGGCTGCTGGAAGTGGTGAGCATGCCACAGTTCAGTTGTTGTGCAGCGGCTGTGGGGTTGATGCTGTGGGCCGGTATACGCCCGAACGAAGTGGAGCGATTGTGTTGGGGGGATATCAGGGCCGAGCACAACGTGATTGTGCTGACAGCAGAACACACCAAAACAGGTGGTGCCAGGCAGGTTACGCTGCACCCGATTCTGCTGGAATGGCTCCACAAAACATCCTGGCGCAGTGTACTCAACCAACGTATCACCCCGCGCTCCTGGGCTCGCCGCTGGAAAGAGGTGCGGCGCCTTGCCGGATTCAGAAACTGGGCTCCCGATACCCTGCGGCACACCTTTGCATCTTACCACATCCTGAAGTTCAGAAATTACGCTCAATTGCAGCTGGAGATGGGGCATGCCTCTGTAGATTTGCTGCGCACGCGCTACATCAGTCTCGATGACATTACCCGGGCGGACGCTGACATATTCTGGGATTCGCTGAGTCGGCTGATGGCAGAGCCGGTAAAAAGCAATCGAGACAGGGGAAAGCCCGGTGTGAACTGATTTTGTGCTTGCAATCGGCAGCGGAATAGGGTTCAATACCCGTGTATGAAAATGCCGTTCATCTGTCTGCTTTGTGCCGCCGCCGCTGTTCTGCTGAACTCCTGCGGTAACTGCGCCTGCAACTCCTACAACAAAGACTATCTGAGGGATGTTCCCCGCAGCTCATCACGCAGCTTCTATTGATGTATGTCGTTTGAGATACGTGAGAAACCGAGTGAGTTCGAGCGTGCGCTGCTGGTCGGCCTGGGATTGCCCGGCGAGAGTCGCCGTGAGCGACAGGCGTTGCTGGCAGAGCTGGAGGATTTGGTGCGCAATCTGGGTATCGGCATTGCTCACAGCACGCTTGAGTTCACCCGTGAGTTGCAGGCTAAGTATCTGTGTGGCGTGGGAAAGGCGGAGGAAATCCGCGCCATGGCCGAAGAGCTCGATGCCGACTGCGTGATATTTGACAATCTGCTGGCTCCCTCTCAGCAGCGCGAGTGGGAAAAGCTGCTCGATGTCACGGTGATGGATAGGGAAGAGGTTATTCTGGACATTTTCGCGCAGCGTGCCCGCACGCGCGAGGCCGTGTTGCAGGTGGATTTGGCTCGCATGCAATACGCCCTGCCACGTATGGCCGGTATGTGGAAACACCTTGACCGTCAGCGCGGCGGATCCGGTGGCGGGAAGGGCGGTGGCGCCGCAGCTCGTGGTGAAGGTGAGAAACAGATTGAGGTGGACCGCCGTCTGGCGCATGAACGCATAGAGGCCATTCGTGATGAACTTGAGGTCGTGCGCCGCCAGCGCGGCACTCAGCGCAAGGAGCGCAATCGTCAGGGAATTCCCACAGCGGCCATTGTCGGCTACACGAATGCCGGTAAATCCTCGCTGCTCAATCTCGTCACCGGGGCAGATGTGCTGGCTAAGAATATTCTGTTTGCCACGCTCGATACGACAAGCCGCAAGATTGAATTGCCCGACGGCCAGCCGCTGGTGCTGACGGATACGGTCGGGTTTATCCGAAACCTGCCGCACCGTCTGGTCGAGGCGTTCAAATCCACGTTGGAGGAGGCCACACTGGCCGACTTTCTCATTCAGGTGGTGGATGCCAGCGACCGCGAGGCCCTGCGCCACTACGAAACCACCTGCGAAGTTCTGGCAGAACTGGGTGCTGCCGACAAACCCATGGTTGTGGTCTGGAACAAAACCGACCTTATTCCCGAGGAACTGCGCGAGAGTACCCTTTCCGGTCTGTCTGCCCGGGTGAAGTGCCCCTCGATTGCTGCCAGTGTGCTGCAGGAGCAGGGGATGGAGGCTCTGTTGACTGCCTGTGTCGAGATGCTCTCGCACCGCGTGACAACTGCCCGCTACCGCATACCGCTGGCAGAGAGCCGCATTATTGCCATTATGCACCGTGATGGTAAAGTGGTGGCTACTGAGTATGAGGGGAATGATGCGCTGGTGGAGGCTATCCTGCCGCGTGAGTTTGCCGCCCGAATCGAAAAATACCGAATCTGAACCAGCTTATGTACCGTTATATCACGCTCGCTCTGCCCCTGCTGGTAACAGCTTGCCAGACAGCTGCACCTGTGGTGGACTATTACCGCGATGGTGATGCCATGGAGGAAGCCACTCGCAACAAACGCCTGGCTCGCACTTTCGAGGCCTTCATCGCCAGCCCGACCTATCGCTATTCCCGCGACTACTGGCGCGGCGGGGCCATTGAGCAATACAATCCCGCCGGCTCGTATGTGGAAATCCTGCGCGATGTGCAGCGCGGTCGCTTGTACATCAACGGCCAGATTGCTATGGATTTCCCCGTTAGCACGGGCAAGGCCGGCGGGCATGAAACCCCGGCCGGTTCTTTCCGTATCTCTGAAAAGAAGCGCGAACACCGCTCATCGCTCTATGGGTCATTTGTTGACGCTCAGGGAAATGCCGTACAGCGAAAAGTGCACTCGGCAGACAGCGCGCCGTCCGGTACTCGGTTTGAGGGCACGGCCATGCCGTACTGGATGCGTTTCAACGGCGCCATCGGCATGCACACCGGACCTATACCCCGCGAGGGGGCATCCCATGGCTGTGTGCGCGTACCTGAGCAGGCCTGCAGCATTCTTTATGACAAGCTGGCCGTTGGCTCGCGTGTGATTGTGAAATAACCGTTATGATAGCGCGCCTGCATTCTGCTGCCGTCAATGGCATAGAGGGCTACGAGGTATTGGTCGAGGTTGACATGCGCCAGGTGAAGGATGTGGAGCGCATGTCCATCGTCGGTCTGCCCGATGCCGCCGTGCGTGAAAGCGTGCAGCGCGTGACTTCGGCATTGAAAAACAGCAGCTTCTTCTGCCCGGGTGAGATGCTTGTGACGGTGAATCTTGCCCCGGCTGATATGAAGAAGCAGGGCGCCGGCTTCGACCTGCCTATAGCGCTGGGGCTGGAAATGACCATTCAGCGCAATTACGAAGATGTGCCGGAGCCCTGGAAACGCCGTGTGCCCCTGCACACGGATGACTGGTGCATGATAGGTGAGCTGGCACTCGATGGTATGGTGCGCGGCGTGCCCGGTGTGCTACCACAGGCTGTGGCCGCGCGTGATTCCGGGCGCAAGTACCTGATGGTTGCACCAGAGAATGCCGCCGAGGCAGCTGTGGTGGAGGGGTTGACGGTATATGCCGTGGCGAGCCTGGCAGATGCCTGGGCCCTGCTGCTGGAGCGGGAGCGCTTTGAACCCTGCCATGCCGGGAGCGCCGTGGTTGATACCTGCGGGGATGTGGATTTCGACGAAATCAAAGGGCAACCCTACGCCCGTCGTGCGATGGAGATTGCGGCGGCCGGTGGGCACAATCTGTTACTTTGCGGTAGCCCCGGCAGTGGCAAGAGCATGTTGGCGCGACGTCTGCCCACCATACTGCCCCCGCTCACGCAGGAAGAGGCCCTCATCTCCAGCAAGATTCACTCCGTCTGCGGTTTGCTGCCGCGCAACAGCGGTCTGCTGAGCACCAGACCTTATCGCGCGCCGCACCACACGATTTCCGACGTTGGCCTGATGGGGGGCGGCACGAATATCACCCCCGGTGAAATATCCCTGGCCCACAACGGTGTGTTGTTCCTCGATGAGTTGCCGGAGTTTTCACGCCGCACGCTCGAAACTCTGCGCCAACCGCTTGAAAGTGGGGTGGTTACCATATCCCGCGCCTCAGGCAGCATGGATTTTCCCTGTCGGTTCATGCTGGTGGCGGCCATGAATCCGTGCCCTTGCGGCTACCTGGGTGACCCTCGTCACAGCTGCCGCTGCAATCACTCTGCCATTGAGCGCTATCGGCGCAAGATATCCGGCCCGTTGCTCGACCGTTTCGACATGATTATCGAAGTGCCGCCGGTTGACCCTGCCGGCTTGCTATCCAAACCCGATGGCGAGAGTAGTGCGGCCATTCGTACCCGAGTGCTCGCCGCGCGCGAGCGCCAGTTGCACCGCTATGCCGGCTCCGGCGTCAGTTGCAATGCCTGCCTGAGCGGCAAGATGCTGCGCAGGTACTGCCCGCTTTCGCCTAAACAGCAGGATATGCTTCTGCAGGCCGTTGAGCAATTCGGCCTTTCTGCCCGAGCCTTCGACCGCATTTTGCGTGTCGCCCGTACCATCGCTGACCTCGCCGCGCATGAGGTGCCGACTGATAATGATCTTTTCGAGGCTATCCAGTTCCGCCAGTTCGAAACCCAACTTCGCTCTTGATTGCTTTTTTTTAATAAAAGGGCTGTCGAGCAGCGTCTATATGATGAGAGACGATGAAAAAACTGCTACTGATAGTCTTACCCATGCTCATGGTATCGGTTGCCTGCCGTCAGGCCGGGGCGGCGCGTGTTCCTGCACCGGCTGATGTGGAGCCGCAGGTGCTTGCGGCCTGTCTGGAGGACTACCAATCCACCTGGGGGAAGGGGAACCCGGCGGCGAATGAGGTGGTGGTACAATATGAGTTTATTTCTCAGCGGGACGCCCGTCGTCGCGTTCCCCGGGGGGAGTTCCCGGCACGCGAATACCTTTGTGTGAGAATCAGCAGGCTGCGCCCCGGGGAAGTCGGAGGGGCTGCCTATTGTATTGTTGATATACCAACCGGCCAAATCCTTCACCGCTACCATACAAGATGAAAAAAGCCTGTTTGATTGTTGCTCTGGTTCCTGTGTTGCTGTTGACGGTACTTGCCGGGCTGTTGCTCGGCCCGGCCGGGGAAGTGACAGAGCTTGCCCTCGCTCCCGTTCCCTACAGTCAGCTGCATGCAGATGACCGCAAGGATGTGCCGCCTTTTGCGCAGAATATCTACAGGGCTGTTTATGCCCACTGGCAGGTGGGTGAGTGGGCCTGGTGCTTTGATATACCGCCCGGAAGTGAAGAACAGCTCAAACAGTGGGTACATGCCAAGGGGGGAAGCCCGCGCGATGTGGCTCAGCGCTGTGAACTTACCGAGTTCTCTCCGCCGGTGTGGTGGTCCCGCCCGGCAGATGCCCGCCTGGTCAGTAACCGCAACCTTGAATTGACGCGCATGAGTATGTGGTTCTCTCCCTCTCTCAATCGTGTCTGGATTTTATACGAACAATGAAAACGAAACTGATTATCTCTATCCTGGCGGCTCTGGCCTGTTGTGTATTGTTTTTTTATGCCTATACAACAGAAAAAGAACTGTCGAAATATCGGCACCTTTATCGGCAGGTTATGGCAGACGTCATTGCTGATTGTCACAATGGCATGGCCGATAAATTGAACATGCCCCGTCCCTGTCGAAACAGAATCATGGCTACGCCTTCGTGTTCATACTCGGTGACCCATATTTGCCCGGTGCAGCAAAGGGGGGAACTCATGGCGGCCATTCAGGGGGTGGAACGTACCGTTGAGAGTCGTTTGTCTGATTTTCACGGCTACCTTTGCCCGGATTTTGAGCTCTCTGTCAGCGAAACTGAGCCCACGTCAGATTCATCTCCCACCTGTATGATGACGGTGACATGGGAGTTTGTCGGGTTCCGCACTCCTTCTGCCGAGGAACGGAATCAGATAATCATGGGGCAGGATTGACCGTGCCGCTGCAACGGCTCCCTGAACGAGAAGTTCCCCATGCGACCGATTGTGCATGGGGAACCGTATAGGCTGCGGTAGCGGGGCTTATTTTTGCCCTCCGGTCAGGAAACGTGCGGCCAGTCGACGGATGGAGGCCACGAAATGGCTGTCTTCTGCGCTTTCGGGTTCCTGCGCCGATTCCGGGGTGTCATCTGCCACGACGGCATCGATGACCTGTCCCGATTCCGGGGCACTCAGGTCACACTCGATGGCTCGTATTTCCTGCTGCAGTTCTTCCTGTTGTTCGTCGGGCAGGTCGCCCTCTTTCAGAAAGGTCGGCAGCACGATGGCCAGTATGAGCGAGAGCAGTCCCAGGTCATCCAGCAGTCCCACTATCGGCATGATGTCGGGGATGGCATCTAACGGGGAGATGAGGTAGAGCAGGGCTGCCCCCAGCAGTATCACATTGCGCGGTGAGAGCAGTTCGCCGGCCTTGCCATCGCGGAAGAGACGGTATGCCTGATTGGCCCTCCGCATGGTCGGGTTGTTCTTGCTCTTGGCAGCCAGGAACTTAGCCACAGCTTGCTCGAACGCTGCGAGACGCTGCGGGTCTTTCAGTATTTCCATCATGCGCTCCACCCATTTCGATTTTTCGAAATCGGCCGTGTCTTTTGTACTTTGCTTGTCCATTGTTGGGTATTGTGTTTCTACGCGCATTTTATCTGAGCGCGTGTGTTTGTCAACGAAAAATAGTGTTTTGGTGTGTCAGAGTGTTAGTTCACTTGATGAAGGCGAGAGCCGGTTTGCAGTCATCACAGATGACAAGAAAGACATTCGAACGAGCCTTAACAAGACTTGCCTTGAGATGCCAGAGATCGGTCGATACCGGCTCATCTTTGGTGAGATTGTGTAACTCGGCAATTTTTTCATTGTCGGGGGTGAGTATCTGCACGTTCTTGATATTTTGCCAGCGTGGCCAGATGATGAGTGAATCATCGTTCTGGAGCAATTCCATCTGCGGGATTTGCGGGCTGATGTGGTCGAGGTACAATTTGTTATATTGCACGGAGACGTAGCGGCCGTCAGTTGCGTGCAGTTCCAGGCGTATGCTGTTACCCCGGTAATCTGCGACATTATTCAGGCAGATGGTGTGTTGTTCGCCGGGATGGAGTGTCTTGCCGAGAGGGACGGTGCATTCACCGGACATGCCTTCGAGTACAATCCGCAGATTGAGGTCGGCCAGAACCTCGGTGCCGGTATTGGTGATGGTGATATCGGGCAAGGCCAGCTCGCGGAAGAGCTTGTGAGACTCGTTGTTATCTGCATAATATCGCGTTGTCTCGATGTCATGCACATAGTAGACACCGCTGTATGGGGACGCTGTTGGTTCGAGTCGGCAGGGGAGTTCATCTGCCCGGGGCAGGCCGGACGGGCCGTATTGCATGCAGCGGTGCAGGCGGAGCAATAAGCGTTCGTCTTCGACGGAATCTTCGGGAGCAGGCAAGTAGGCTGCTTTTATGAAAAGCAGCTCTACGCTGTCGCTGCCATTTTTTTCTTCTGCAATGAGAGCGAGCGCCCTGTTGCGGGTGTCGGTGTCGTTTTCGCTACAATTTTCCAACAGCGTTTTTCCCAGCATACAGGCTGCACCGTCTAAATTCTCTTGTTTTGCCTGCTCGAGCAACTCGATAGCTGCCTGAGGAGTGGGGGCTCCCTGCGGTGTTTCGTCGAGTATGACCAGCAGTTCGGCCATCGGCTTGTCTGCCAGAGTCGTGCGTTGGGCATACTCACGGGTTGCGCTTTTGTGGTCGATGAACGGGGGATCTCCGGTGTTGGCTTCGTAGTATTGCAGGGATTGCTCGAGGGCACTGCTCAGACCGTTGTAGCGCATGTACAGGCGGCATTCCTCAGCGATTCCCGCCAGTGGCTTGCTTGATTCCTTTGCCCAGCGCTTTATGTATTCCATAGCTTTCTGCATATCGACCTTGCAGCCGAGACCGTCAGAGTAGGCCGAGGCCAGCAGGCAGTAGGCCAGGGGGCATTTGCGCTGCTTAAGTTCGCTTGCCAGTTGGTAGTATACGTTGAGGTCGCGAGGTACGCCTGCGCCTTCACTATAACAGATGGCTAATTGAGCGGTGCATTCCGGTTCGCCCTGTTTGTGTCCGCGAGCGAAAATCTCTGCGGCCCGGGCAAATTCTCCGCGTATGTACGCGTTGAGGCCATCTCGAAAATTGAGGGGTGTTTCTTTCATAGTATGGTGTAATGAGGTTGAAATTTAATGCTTATCAATATGAGTAATAATTGCTGTTACTGTGCCCACGGCGGCTATTGGGGCGTCCACTGCCCGAGGTGCCATGGTCGGGGATGAAGTTTTCGTATTCATACTCCGGTTCTTCCGGCGGGGTAACCGTATCGCCGGCGATATCGTTCATTTTTTGCCTTTGTTCGTATATCATCTCGTCGGCTCCGCCGATAATTTTTCGCATGCCCTCAATCTTGGTTTCGAGGGAGGAGATAGCCTGGTCTATGCCGGATTCGCGCTGAGAACCTTGCGGTAACTGGTGGCACACGCGTATACGCTTGCCGTCGAATTCAGCCATGGCCCAGTGGCGGCAGGCTCCGGTAATTCCTTGAGAACTGCAGTTATGGCAGGGACGGCAGGCTTCGTGAAGGTAGATTTTCTGTTTGTAAAAAGCGATTCGCTTATAGGCTTTTTGTTTGCGTTTGTACGCCAGGCGGATTTTGCGCTCGCAGGATTGTAGCTTTCGAGTTTGTTCGGGGGTGAGAGTTGAGGAGGCTTCAAGCTCGCTTTCCTCGACTTCCTCTGAGGGGGTGGCGGAGGTTTTTCGGGCTGGGGCGGTCGCTTTTTGTGAAAGGCTTGCAGGTTTATGGGGCGGTTTACTCTCGGCATGACCGGCAGCCTGCCATGATGAGCTGATGGCTCTGGTGAAAGCAAGCAGCGAGTGCCCCATGCTTTCTTTATTCGAGGGTGTTTTTTTATCAGCCTGTTCCTTGATTTCTTCTATTTCCTCTGTGGGCTCGATATCGGTGAGTATCTCTGTTTCCTGCACAGGTTCCGGTGTTGGCTCGGGTTCCGGTGTTGGCTCGGGCTCAGATGGCGGCGGGGTTTGCGCCGGTGGGGGAACGGGGAGTTGAGGTGATTTTTGCGTGATTTTTACCGTGGATGGGTGCTCCTCATCCCCCCCTGAACACCAGTACACGGCACCTCCGGCTGCTAGAAGAAGCAGCGTGGCGATGATGACTGAGGTGGGGCGTTTGTGAGGACTTGGCTCGCGGTGGGGTGGGGGTGGAAATTGCTTTGACTTGCCGACCACTTTTCGCTGGGGGCGCGTAGCTCGGGGGGATTGGGGGGCCCCACCTGTTACCGACCGGGGCGTTTGAGTTGGCCGAATGTTGAAATGATTTTCCAGGGGTTCCCATCCGGGGAGCCCTTTGTGCCACAGTTGGGTTCCCTGGGGGTATTTACCGGCATGTATGCGTGAGATAAGGTTTTGCCGATTGTAGGGGCCTTCTTGTGAGCCATCCGGTTTTGTGATGTAATAAGCGGTGATGTTCATGGGGTGGGGGGATATGTTTATAAAATTTCACAGTCAACGCCTTGCCAATCGGTACAGGCAAAAGCGGCAATACCCGGGTCACTCTCGCAGAGCAGTACTCCACCGCGCACTCTGCGGAGAGCCAGCACCTTATTGCGCTGGCTCGTGCTCAGTGGGTCTGTTGTGCCGGTTTCGACAAGAAGGGGTTCCATTCGGCCGTCTTTGTGGCATATCATGCAGCGGTGTGGAGCAGAGGGAGCCTGCCCTATTGTCAGAGCTCCCGCAGAGTGTACGGATTCCGGCGTGGTCCAGAAAAATCCATTGCTGTCTTCATGGTTATTGATATCGGGAAAGCGACAATCCCGACAGCGGTAACCCAGTATCGGTCCCCGCAGTTCTTCCACCACTCCTATCGATGTCGGTATAAGCTCTCCCGTCGGCGCAGCACTGATATTCACCTCTGTACGGTGAATGACCTGGCGGATTTGCTGTAGCTTGTGACTGCCGCAGTGCGGGCAGGTGAAGGTGATGGTCATGGTTGTGAGTTTCGTTATGTGGATTTATTTGTATATCAAAAACGCTATTTTGTCAACTTGAAAAATAGCATTTGACTAATTTTTGTGTGTCGTTGGCATTATCGTCTTGCCAAAGTATGTCAGAAATGCTATATTTCCGACGTGGAAGCGCAGAATCAGGATGAGTTGAAGCTCAATGTAAAGTTGTGGTTGAAGGCAAATAACTACAGCTACGCATGGCTTGCCGAAAAATGTTTTGTGACAGAATCCACGGTGCGCAATTGGATGGCGCGCAAGATTATTCCGGCGGCCAAGGAACATATCATTCGCGAGTTGATGAAAGAGCTGCCGCTCTCATTGCCCTCGCGTGTACAGGTTTCGGAAGAGACTCGTGTGACGCTCAGTCTTGACCCCGTCACGCGGAAAATGCTCGAAAGAAAGGCATTTGCTCAGGGGAAGACCCTTTCTGAGTTCCTGGCTGACGAGGTTCCCAAACTCGGTGAGTAAGACTCCCGGAAACGCAGCCCGTGTGAGTATTTTGTTTGACCATCTGCGGGTGATGTGCTAAAACGTGGGTATCACGTCTATGTATACATTGCCTCCAAAGACTCGTATCGGGAATTATAAGATACTGAAAGTGCTTGCTCAGGGTGGGTTCGGTATAACCTATGTTGCCTGGGATACCGGACTGGAACGCACGGTTGTGCTCAAGGAGTGTTTTCCTGCTGAGCTGTGCGTGCGAGATGAGAACGGGCATCTGAGCCCGGTGAATGAGTTGCAGGCGCAGCTGTATGCTCAGGCCATGGCTGACATGCGTCGAGAGGCTCGCACCCTGGCCGGGTTGAATCACGAGAATATCGTGCGTGTGTACGATGTGTTCGAGAGTGGCGGTGCGTTGTATTATGTGATGCCGTGGCTGGAAGGTGGCTCGTTGAAAGAGCGAATGGACGAAGCCGCTCAGAATGGGCGGCTGCCTGAGCATGCCCTCGCGCGGGAATGGTTGCTGCAATTGCTCGGAGCGCTGAGCTACCTGCACGAGCACGGGCTGTTGCACCGTGATATAAAGCCGGGCAATATCATGTTCGATGAAAAAGAGCAGCCGGTGCTTATTGATTTCGGTGCATCCGTGTATTTTGGAGCCGATACCGTTACGCAGGGGGAGTATACACCGGCATACGCTGCTCCTGAGCAGGTCGCGGGCAAGGGATGTGTGGGGCCGCATACAGATTTGTATGCTTTGGCAGCCACCTGGTATGAGCTGGTGGGCGGCGTTGCGCCGGAGCCTGCCGTGAGCCGCCTGATGAAAGATGAGTTGCCCCCCCTCAGTTCATTGCCGGAGTTCCCGGGGATGGCAGAGGGAATCATGCTCAATCTGTCTTTGAATCCGGAGGAAAGAAACGCGACAGCTGTTGATTGGCTTGAGTCGTTGAAGGGGGGCGAGATTCCTGTCCGTCGGGGGCCGAAGCGCAGACGCTGGCATGTGCCTGTATGGCTTGGTGCCGGACTGCTGCTTGTCGCTGGCTGCGGCTTGTGGGCGCTATGGCCGGCCGAAAATAAATCAGTTGAGCAGTCAACACCATTGGCAGATACTACTGTGGACGATGAGCAGGCGAAACCTGATAAGGCACTTGAGGCTCTCTATAAGCGATTTGTTCAGCAGAATGCCGTCGAAGAGAAGGTCGCCGAGCTTGTTGCCCTGAAGGAAGAGATGAAGAAATTGTGCGAGGACTATACCCGGCGGACAAAAGAAGAATACGACAAAATTCCTCCTGAGTACCGGGGGAAGAAAGTGGGGCCATCGATAGACGCGCTGATGGCGAGGTGGGAGTACAATGATCTTTACCGCGAATACTACGAAAAGAATAGGGAACTGCGGACAACGTACAACATTTCATACGTTATCCTGGAGCGCATGGCCCTGAACCCTGAAGAATACTATACGCCGACGAGCATTCAGGAAGCCACCCTGTTGCCCTTGCTCAAAAATCGCCTGTTGCATCAATACGTTGACCCCTACACCGAACTGCCGAAGCTGTACCTACCTCGCTACTGATTCCGCTCCCGATGCTCCCGGAATGTACGGCATGCCTTCAGTGTGTCGTGCGTAATCAATTTGTGCCATGAAGCACAATCTGCGCTTGCTATGGTGCGGCTTTCGGTGTAAGATAGGCGCGTAAAATTATGAGCACACTTAAAGACCAGTTGTTCGAGGAGATATTGCAGGCCCGCCAGCGTGTGTATGCCGTAGGGGAGCCCACCCCGCTGCAGCAGCTTAACCTGCCGGGTGTCGATGCCGTGGTGTATGCCAAGCGCGAAGACCTCGGCCCCATTAAGGCCTATAAGTGGCGCGGCGCATACAACTGCATGTGCAAACTGACCCCGGAACAGCGCGCCGGCGGTGTGGTGGCGGCAAGTGCCGGCAACCATGGGCAGGGCGTGGCTCTGGCAGCCCGCAGACTGGGGTGCAAAGCTCACATCTTCATGCCGCGCTCAACCCCCATAGTCAAGCAGAATGCTGTGAAGAGCCATGGTGGTGACAACGTGGAAATTGTGCTTACGGGGGATTCTTACGACGCAGCTTCAGCCGCCGCGCATGAGTTTGCAGACGCTAACAATCTGACCTTTGTGCACCCTTACGATGACCTCGCTACCATGGGGGGGCAGGGAACACTGGCCGATGAAGTGGTGATGAGCGGACATGGCGCTTTTGATCGCGTGTACCTGCAGATTGGCGGTGGTGGTCTGGCTGCAGGCTGTGCCTGCTGGTTCAAGAAATTCTGGCCCGACTGCAAGTGCATAGGAGTGGAGGGCGTGAAACAGGCCAGCATGAAACTCGCCGTAGAGTGTGGAGAGCGCCGGACTCTGCCGTATGTGGATGTTTTCTGCGATGGTACTGCTGTGCGTATCGCAGGCGAGAACACCTTTGAATTGTGCCGTGAACTGCTCGATGGGTTTGTAACCGTGACGAATGATGAAGTCTGCCAGGCCATCCGCGCACTGTGGAACGGTCTGCGCGTGGTTCCCGAACCGTCGGGGGCCATGGGGCTTGCGGCTCTGTTGCAGGATTGGGATGCCGGTAATATCAAACCCGGTGAGAAGTGTCTGGTGGTGCTTTCGGGCGGTAATATGGATTTCTCTCAGTTGGGGGTGGTGGCTGCCCGTGGCGGTGTGCGTGAAACGAACCGCACTCTGCGCTACCTGCGTATACCCATGGAAACCAAGCGAGGGCAGATTCTCAAGTACCTCAATCACATACCGGAGGGAGTGCAGCTCATGGATGTGCAGTTTGGCCGACTGAATGGTGATATTCAGCACCCGGTGTTCGGTATATTGGGTACGGATGAGCAATTTGCCGAAATTGAGCGGGGGCTTGCTGCTCGCGGTCTTGCTGCCGAAGATGTGACGAATGATGACGACGTGCGCTTTCGCATGATTTCGTATGACCGAGTGCACCTGAGCCACCCGGTGTTTTTCGTCATCGAGTTCCCGGAGCGCCCCGGTGCTTTCCAGGAGTTTATGAGCGGGGTCGGGCGCTACGCTAACCTATGTTACTTTAACTACAAGTACTCCGGTGAGCACGTCGGCCGCGCTATGGTGGGGCTTGAATTCCTTTCCGTCGAGGACCGCGATGCGTGCCGGAGTTTTGCAGAGTCCATGAAGGGGACGACGATTCAGAGCATCAAGGAGATGTCTGATCGGGTGCGCCGCCGTGTGCTCGATAACATGTCACCCATGAACTGAAGCTGCCATGCTGATACTTGCCTCTCAATCACCACGGCGCAGGGAGCTGCTGCGCCGTGAAGGGGTGGATTTCACCGTGATAGTGAAAGATACTGAAGAGGAGCACGACTCCGGATTGCCACCGCAGGTGCTCTGTGCCCGCAATGCCGCAGCCAAGGCCGAGGCCGTGGCCGCAGATTACCCGCAGGCTACCGTGCTGGGGGCAGATACGCTGGTGTTCATAGACGGCACCGCGCTGGGTAAACCGGTAGATGAGGCCGATGCGCTGCGCATGCTTATGTTGTTGCAGGGGCGCACTCATTGTGTGTGTACGGCAGTGGCTGTTATTCTGCCCGGGGGGGAGCGACGCGATTTTGCCGAAATCAGCTACGTAACTTTCCGTTCACTCAGCGAGGGAGATGCTCGTCGCTACATGCAGCTGGTGAATGTGATGGATAAAGCCGGTTCGTACGCTGTTCAGGAGCACGGTGAGCTTATCATCGAAAAAATCGAGGGTGACTACGACAATATTGTGGGGCTGCCCGTTGCCCGACTGCTGCGGGAACTCAGGCGATAGATTGCCAGAGTGCCGCAGCGGTTTTGGCGCTCCGTTGCTTTACCCTGGGCAGCCGTAAGAAGTAAACTGTTTATTTTTCTGCCGGTACCAGGTTAATGAGCGTGATTTCGGCAGGTATGCCCAGGCGCAGGCAGATGGGGGTCCACAGGCTGGTGCCGGCAGAGACGTAGAGCTGCATGTTGCCCACCCGGTACAGGCCGTGAACATAGCCGTTGTTCATGTGGGCTACCAACTCTTGCAGACCGGGGAATTGCCCGCCATGAGTGTGGCCGCTGAGCTGCAGGTCGATGGGGTGGGTGGCGGACTCCTCTGCCATGCGTGGCTGATGTGCCAGCAGAATGGTGGGGACTTGATTCTGTCCGGCCGGGGGCACGAGCTGTGAGAGCTCGGTCTGCTCTATTCCGTTACGGCGGCTCATGGGGTCAGCCAGGCCGATGAGATTCAGCTCTTTGGTGACGCCGCCATCCTCCGTTTCGATGTCGACGAGCAGGTTTACGAAGCGGTTGTCAATGAACTCCACTCCCAGCGCTTTCAGGTATCCCTGCCACATGGTATAGCCCCAGAAGAAGTCATGATTGCCAGTTACGGCATATACGCCCATGGGGGAATCGAGCTCTCGCAGCGGGGCGAGCGCTGCACCGCAATTCTGTACGGTGCCGTCTGCAAAATCGCCGGTGATGACCACGACATCGGGCTGCAGAGCATTCGTTTTCTGTACAATATCGCGGTAGAAATCAACTCCCTTGGTACTGTCGGCGTGCAGGTCACTGAGCTGTACTATGCGGATGGGGGCGGCACCTGCCGACAGCGAGACAACAGGAACCTCGATGGTTCGCACCTCCGGGGCTTTGATACCACACCATGTTCCCCAGGCTGTTACTCCCAGTGCAGCCAACAGCAGCACGAGGTTGACCCTGTTGTTGAGCCTGCGCCAACGTCGGCGGCGCGGTTTGTGCCCGGTGATTCGCAGTAGCAGGTGGAGCGGAAGGCGCACAACATCGACAGCAATCAGCAGCAAGGCAAATGCAAATGCCGCGCAGAATAACCAGCAACCACTCCATACAAGCTCCGCCGGCAGTGACGGCGTAAAGAAATTGCGCCCTTCTATCAGGTAGAAGACATGAAATTTGAAGGTGGCAAGCAGCACAATAAGGCAGAGCGCCAACTTGTTAGCCCAATGTGACTTCAGTGGGAAAACGGCGCGCACTATTACGTAGAGCGCTATGACGGCGGCGAGAATTGTGGCGTATGAAATCATGTTGGAACCTTTTGTAGTGTAAAGGGCGAGCGATGTGATGTCAAGCGCATATCGCGCTTGCAATGTGTCTGTATTTCTGGTAGAATACCCGGCATGAAGTTCCTGATAACCGCCGGCCCTACCCGCGAGGCCATAGACCCTGTACGTTACCTGACCAATCGTTCATCGGGCCGCATGGGGTATGCATTGGCCGGCGCTGCCCGGCACGAAGGGCACGAGGTGTTGTTGATTTCCGGCCCCACCACGCTCGATGTTCCGGCCGGGGTTGACTTCATACCTGTGGAGAGTGCCCGGCAGATGTATGAAGCCGTGCGCGATACCGTGAAGGGGGTGGATGTGGCTATACTTTGCGCCGCAGTGGCAGATTATTGCCCTGTGGCCTGCGCTGAGCATAAAATCAAGAAGAGTGCCGAGCGAATTGTGCTTGAGCTGGAGCGCACTCCCGATATATTGGGTAGCATGCGCAGTGAGTTCGGCTTCAATGGCAAACTGGTAGGTTTTGCCGCCGAAACCCGGAATGTGGTGGAGTATGCCCGCGACAAGCTGCTGCGCAAACAGTGTGACTTGATTGTGGCCAATGATGTCTCGCAGCCCGGTATAGGTTTCGATTCGAGTGAGAACGCCGTGGTGCTTGTCTACCCTGACCGCGAGGAGTACCTGGAGCGCGATACCAAGGAGCACATCGCCCTGCACATTATCGAACACGCTGTCCTGCTGCCATGACCGTTACTATGGAAATGCTCGGCTGGAATGCCGGGCTCGCTGCCGCTTTCTCCGCGCTGGAACACCCGGAGTGGTATCCGGCTCGCATTATCCGGGAAACCAAGATAAACTTCACCGTTATTGCCAAAGGGAAGGGTGACCATGAGGTCGTGCTCAGCGGCAAGGTGTGGCATGATGCCGTGAGCGATGCCGACCTGCCCACCGTGGGTGACTGGGTGGCCGTAGATCCTGGGCAGGGAAAGGATTTGCCGGTTATACGTGCCATGCTGCCGCGCCGTAATCGTTTCTCTCGCAAGGCTCCGGGTAAGAGTTGTGCGGAGCAGGTAATCGGCACAAATGTTGATATGGTTGTCGTGGTTACTGATGCTGCCGGCGATTACAACCTGCGCCGTATCGAGCGCTACCTGACCCTCATTCGCAAGTGCGGAGCCAAGCCCGTTGTGCTTATCAACAAAGCGGATATTGTGCCTGAAGAGCAAATGCAACAGGCTTGCTCCGAGGTAGCCGCTCTGGGGGTCGAGGTCTATCCCATCGTGGCCCATTGGAAAAAAGGTTACCCTAAGTACCTGCGACGTGTACCCAAGGGTACCACTATTACCGTAGTCGGTTCGTCCGGCGTGGGCAAGAGTACTTTCGTGAACTCTCTGCTCGGGGATGAATGGCTCGAAACCGGCGGGGTGAATGCCGTGACCGGTAAGGGGCGCCACACTACTGTGGCGCGTGAACTCGTGGTGCTGCCCGGCGGTGGTGTGCTTATCGATAACCCCGGTATGCGCGAAATTCAGATGTGGACCGACGTTGCAACCTTGCGCGCTCAGTTCGATGACCTGACCGCTCTCGCCGGGCAATGTCGTTTTGCTGACTGTTCGCACCGCAAAGATGCCGGTTGTGCTATCCGTGCTGCTCTCGAATCCGGTGCGCTTTCTGGTGAGCGCTACGAGCATTTCCTGAACCTTGACGCTGAAATCGCAGAGCTGGAGCGCCGCTCCGCCAAGCGACAGATGACCCTTGAGCGGGTCTCTCGACGCGAAAAACGAAATACGATGCGTAACCGCGATGACCGCGAAGACCAGCGCCGCGATTTGCACCCGAACAGGCATTGACAATTACGAGTTTCGAGTTACGAGTTACGAGTTTCGAGTTTCGAGTTTCGAGTTTCGAGTTTCGAGTTTCGAGTTTTTTTGGGGGGCGGCGGGGGGAGTTGGGCGCGTATTCCCTTAAAATGCAAAAAAAAGAAAAAAAATGAGCTTGAGAACTTGAAAAGTTCTGCATGTTATGGTAGCATATAACCATGGACGCCCTGCGCTCACACCACGAGGGGTATACCCACGTGGCAGGACGTCAAACGCCAGAAAGCTCGTCACATGTTAAGTCCCGCTCTTAATCCCGATCGCGCCACACTGAACTTCCTCAACGCATACTCCGAGGAAGTGCGTAACGAAGGTGAAAAGCTCCAGAAAGATGGAGCCGTTACGCAAATTTTCGGTAACCACCTTTTCATTCAGGGAAGGGTGGAGACCCGTCACGGTATATTCCGTACCAGCCTGCGTTTGCAGGGTAATCGTTGGTTTGGCTCTGCTACGGCTGAGGATGAAGACGTAGCCGGGGCTTGTCTCATTGCCACCATGATTGAGCGCATGTACCGCGGTGCCAGCATGCCGGAGAGTCCCAACGAGCTCAATGAAATCCCCCTGACCGATGTGCTGGAGGAAAAACTGGATCGTGACCTTGACCAGAAGGAAATCGACTTCGTGACCAAGCTCGAAAAGCGCTATCGCCGCTTCGCTATCGAGCAGGAGATTCATGACCACGACCTGGTGCGACTCAATCCTCGCTGGGATATCACGGGCTACGAGGCGCTGGACCTCTGGCCCACCCCGCCGCGAAATATCCTTGAGTTCTGGAACTACATAGCTTATGCTTTCACCAAGAAACGCATAAGCTACCCTGAGTTCATGAACGTGGTAACTGACCTCGAGAAGGTGCAGCGAAAAATCAGCGAGTGGGAGCGCGAGAAAGAGGTCGGAATCTGGTATGACCGCATTCAGAGCGTGAACGAGCGACCGCCCCAGCCGCCGCGCCACCCCATGCACATGCGACTGGTCTCTACTATCAATGAGGCTCGCTTTGAGTTCCGTTATAACGATAAAGACGATTGGACCCCCATCCGTGAGCGGGGGCAGCTGGATGACCTTCTGGCAGAATTCCTGCATGGTGCCCTGAAAACAGACCCGCAGACCGACATTCTGCTCAACGTGTTGCGAGATTACGCTGACCGAGAGGAAACCGTGATTCTTGACCTTGATAAAGAGTCTGCCTGCTGTGTGATGAACCGCCTGTTCCACCAGGCTGCTCTTAAGGGCTATCTGGTCAATCTCGATGAGTGCTATTTCAAGGTGGTGAAAGAGCCGCTGAAGTGGATTTGCATAGATGACCCCATCGTACCTGACTGCTATGGTCTGCAATTGGTTACCGCTGCCGGTGTGCATGTTACTCACTCGGTGCGCCAGTTGCCCGGTCAGGTAGAGCTGTATCAATCGGACGAAACTGTATTCCCGGGCCCGCCCAAGTGGCTGGAAAGCACAGAAGTTGAACCTCGCTACTCCATACCCAAGTCCGTGATTGACAGTCTGGACGGCGTGGAATTCCTCCGCAAAATAGGCGCTACACTCCCGCCCAGCATGGAGGAACGCGTGGTAGACATCGAGATGAAGCCTACCTTCAGCATGAAGATAGTGCGCGGTCTGACCAGCGCCGATACAGAGCACGTGCTGCTTGAAGTAACCGCGCAAGACGACCCCGGTCGCCGTAAGGAGCGCCTGGGTAAGGACGATTGGGAGCTTGTGGAGCAGGCTCCGGTGAAGGACCGCACACTGCTGCGCTTCATCCGCGACTATCTCTATCCCATCCCCGGTCTGCTTGATGAAATGAACTTCACGTATGACGGCCCGCTGACTGCTTTCAAGAGCCGTATTACCAAACAGTTCCCCGAGAAATTTGCAGAATGGGCAAAGAACATCCCCGATACTATCAAGGTCGAGATGGATGAAAACCTCAAATCTCTGCTGGCCGACCCCGTGGCGGCTGCTATCCGATTCGAGGTCGTCAACCAGGAGATTGACTGGTTCGATTTGCGTGTAGTGATTGATGTGGAAGGTGTTACTTTGTCCAAGGAGCAAATTCGCGCTCTGGTGTCAGCCCGTGGCGGCTATGTGCGTATGGACGACGGGCGGTGGATGCGCCTGGAAATCAAACTCGATGATGCTCAGCGGGACGCTGTCACCAAGCTTGGCCTGGATCCGTTCGACCTTTCCGGCGAAACTCACCGCATGCACGCTCTGCAGCTGGCAGACCCGCGCGCGGCTGAGGTATTTGACCCCAAGGCCTGGCAGAGAATCAAGGAGCGCACAGCCGAAATCAAGATTGACGTGAAGCCCGATGTGCCTTCCGCATTGCAAGCCACGCTGCGCCCCTACCAGATAGATGGTTTCCACTTCCTCGCTTATCTGGCTGTCAACGGCTTCGGCGGTATTCTGGCTGACGACATGGGTCTGGGTAAAACCATTCAGTCCATTACCTATGTGCTCTGGCTGCGCGAGGACTACGTACGCCGCAACAAGCAGGGACGCAAGAAGCTCATCATCCCGCCTGTGCTCATTGTCTGTCCGAAATCCGTGCTTGACGTGTGGGCCAGCGAAACAGAGAAGTTCGCTCCCGGTGTGCGGGTGCTTGTTATCCGCAACAAGGAACAGGCAGATGTCGAGGCTATACAGCGCGACTATGATATGGTCGTGATTAACTACGCCCAGCTGCGAGTCTGCGGTGAACAGGTGAACTCCATTAAGTGGCTGACCGTCATTCTCGATGAAGGTCAGCAGATTAAGAACCCCGATTCGAAAGCAGCCAAGGCGGCACGCGAACTCACCGCATATAATCGTCTGGTGCTTTCGGGTACGCCTATCGAAAACCGTCTGCTTGATATGTGGTCGCTCATGGCTTTCGCCATGCCTGGTGTGCTTGGTAGCCGTGCCTATTTCAAGAAACGATTCGACAAGCGAAAGGACTCTCAGAGCCAGAATCGTCTCGCAGCGCGTCTCAAACCGTTCCTGCTGCGCCGAACCAAGCAGCAGGTGGCCAAGGATTTGCCCCCGCGAACCGAAGAAGAAGTATACGCCAAGATGGAAGGTATACAGCGCCAGCTTTACAAGGCCGAGCTGCGCCGCATTCAGAAAGCGCTGCTCGGGGTCGATTCCGACGAATCGGTCAAGAAAAACTCTTTCGCCATTCTGCAGGGTCTCATGCGACTGCGACAGATTTGCTGTCACCCCGGTCTGGTGGACAAGAAGTACGCCGGCGAGAGCAGTGCCAAGCTCAACGCGCTCTTCTACCTGCTTGACCAGCTGCGGGATGAAGGTCACAAGGTGCTGGTGTTCTCCCAGTTCGTATCGATGCTCGACATCATCAAGGCCAAGCTCGAGGCCGACAGCCGCCCCTTCAATTACCTGACCGGTGCGACCAAGGACCGTAAGGCCGAAATCGAGAAGTTCCAGACTACCAAGGAGCCCAGCGTGTTCCTGCTTTCGCTGAAAGCCGGTGGTGCCGGTCTTAACCTTACCTCTGCCTCCTACGTCATTCTGTACGATCCCTGGTGGAACCCCGCTGTGGAAAGTCAGGCTATTGACCGTACGCACCGAATCGGCCAGAAGAACAAGGTGATTGCCTACCGCTTGCTCACCCGTGATTCCGTGGAAGAGAAGATTCGCGTGCTGCAGCACCAGAAGAACCAGCTGGTTACCAACGTGCTGGGTGATGAGGGCTTCGCCTCCAGCCTCGACCTCAATGACCTGCAGTTCATTCTTGCCCACGGTGGGGATGATACGGATGACGATATGCCTGTCATCGACGCCTGATGGTACTGATTTTCATAACCTCTCCTCCCCCCCCCCCGTCGCTCAGTACGAGTGCACGGGGGGCTTGCTTTCGGGGCGGGGATGCTCGGCTCCGGAATGGATAGTGAACCATGAACACTACATACGACAGGGATCGCGTGCAGGCTGCTCTCCGGAATGGGGAACAGT
>JAZNVF010000102.1:0-8191 GCA_045592685.1 Akkermansia sp.
ATCTCGAAATTGGATGTAGGCTCCGTGCAGACTGCGTTCTTCATTTTCCTGGTGCTTTTCACTCTCCTGCTGGTGGCAGAGCTGGGTATCATGGGCAAAGCCATTGCCGCCGGGCCTGAAACGGATTCAACCTCTGCATAAGTTATGAACGATATTACATTTCTGCAACAGTACTGGTGGTTTCTCGTCTCCCTCCTGGGGGCGCTGCTGGTGTTTCTCATGTTCGTGCAGGGCGGGCAGTCTCTTATCTGGACACTGGGGCGCACAGAAGAACAGCGGCGCATGCTCCTGCTGGCCACCGGCCGCAAATGGGAGCTGACCTTTACCACACTGGTGACCTTCGGCGGTGCGTTCTTTGCCTCTTTCCCTCTGTTCTACAGCACCAGCTTCGGTGGCGCGTATTGGGTGTGGGTGGCGATTCTGCTCTGCTTTGTCATACAGGCCGTTTCCTACGAGTTCCAACTGCGGCGCGGTAATGTGCTGGGCACCACCACCTACCGCATTTTCCTGCTGCTGAACGGCGTCCTCGGGCCGCTGCTCATCGGCACGGCGGTGGGTACCTTCTTCACCGGAGCCGAGTTTGTTGTCAACAAAGCGGCTGTGGCCAGCCCTTCCATGCCCGTCATTTCGTACTGGACCACCCCGTGGCATGGCCTGGAAGCCGCATTGGTGCCACAGAACCTGCTGCTGGGCGTGAGCGTGCTATTGCTCACCCGCGTGTTGGCTTGTCTGTATTTCCTGAGCTGCATGGCAGATGAAACGCTGCGCGAGACATGCCGCCGCCGGCTCCGCATAGAGAGCCCCCTTTTCCTGGTCTTTTTCCTCTGTTGGCTGGTGTTCTGGTTGCTTTCCACCGGGTTTGCCTATACACCGGGTAGCGGCGTAATCTATATGGCCCCCTACAAATACTTGCACAACCTGCTGGACATGCCCGTGGTGGCCGCGCTGCTGCTCATAGGCGTGCTGATGGTGCTGGGTGGCATGGCCGGCGGTCTGTGTGGGAGGTCGCGCTCATTCTGGCTGGCCGGTCCGGGCAGCGTGTTGGTCGTGCTGGCGCTTTTGCTCTGCGCCGGGTGGAACAACACCGCCTATTACCCCTCCGTGGCCTCCCTGCAGAGCTCGCTCACCATTGCCAATAGCAGCTCCAGCCTCTTCACGCTCAAGACAATGACGATAGTCTCCTTCATCATCCCGGCAGAGCTGGCCTACATCGCCTGGGCCTGGCGCGCGCTGGATCGTTCCCCCATCACCGCCGAGGAAACAAAGGAAGAACATTGAAGGTGTAAGGAGATATGATAATGATGAGGAGGAACTTTTTCCCAAAAATCTTGTCCCCGCCGCCCTCTGCCTTGCGGCGGGGACATTCCTGAATAGTTGCATTATCAGCAACATTGGCGGCACCTGTGGGTACAGGTTGATTCGCGAGGCGACTATGATTTTCTAAATGGACCGCCATCTCCCGAATGGGAAAAGGTAAAGGCTCGGAATATCTGGCGAACGCCCGCGAACCGATTGCGCCCGTATAAAACCCATGAGACATGCAACAAAACGCTACTGAGCATCCTCGCCGCACCTTTCGCTTATGCCATAGACCCTGTATTGAGTGTGGGTTATACAACCCTGTGGTACTGCGGCCAGATGCTGACTCTGCCGTTTTGGGCGATATCTCAGGACATGGCATCTCCTGCACAGGTGGGTTGCTCTGTGGCTTATTAGTTCGAAATATCTTTGCTTGCGGCTGTGGCTTCATCTCACCAAAGCCTGGAACTAACGAGCCATCAGCTTGGAAAAATTGAGCCCGGAATTCACTTTTTTCGTTTTTCTTACGTTCACGCCAAGAAAAGATGGAATCACATTATAATATATTGGATAAAAGAGTTTTATGAAATCCGCTTCGCAATTCAGGAGAATGTCACATCGCTTGTAAGAGGTCAGGCAAAATGACATACAACATTCGCGTGGGTACTGTTACCTTATAATGGAGCAACATGCCAAAATAGTTCCGTTTAGAGCACTTGAAAGAGGAACTCCTATCTGGTAGAATACGGCTGCTCTTCCGCTTTCAGTTCGGCTGGTAGGTGGCCACGTCACCTATCGGCGGAGAGTAACCAGTCCTGTCCGCTAAAGGGACGTGTCCGCAAGGGTACGGAACAGCAGTTGAACCTGACTGGAGGAGACATATCATGCGCACAATAGACATGATTGAGCTTGCTTTGCTCATTATACAGGTCACCCTGTTTGTGCTTCGGCACATCTGATGAGTAATTCGGCTCCACCCGGTCGCCTGACAAACGACCGGGTGCATGTCGCCTGTGAAAAAAATGAGTAATTTTCTGTCAAACTATTGACAAGCGGACTCAATTGATTATAATAAGTCCATCAGAACATTGTGCGCTGATATAAATTCTCCTGAAGTGCCTCCGACTTGTCACCGGGGGCATTTCTATTTTATGAAATCTTGACATTTGGGGCATACAATGTCATTCTATGGTCATGAAATCCATGTAGGCGTGGATTGCTTTTCTGTAGAACCTCTCGGATTGCGCCCGGGAGGTTCTCTATTTCATCCCCTTGTGAATTTGTTGATAAGGAGGCCCAGCAGGGATTCGGGGGTACCCTCTGGGATGACAAGCGTCTTGTTGCCACGCTTTACCAGCTCCATCTTGTACGAAGCCTCTGCGGCTGACCAAGGGCTCCAGCGGCTGGGCACCCTAGGCTTTTGGCCAGTCTCGGCGTCCTGAGTGAGCGTATCGAAGAGAAGCCCCCCGGAAAGGTGGGCGCAAGCCCGAACTCGAAGCCGGAGCTCTGTTTTTGCGCTTTCCCTCACTAACAGCTTGCCGAGCTTTCTGGATTCTGGTAGCATGACATCGTACAAGTATGGAGATGCAAAACGAAGGTTTTTGGTGTTATCCTCTGCAGTTTCAACTGCCTGTCCGGCTGAACGGGGAGCATTTGGCTCATCTGTCCATAGGAGCGGCTTTGTGGGGACGGCGGCATGGTCTGCTGTCGTTCGAAAATCTTATCTCCTACTGCTGTAGCAACTGGAGAGAGGGGTGTGACACCTTAGAGCCTCTTGCCGGATTGACGAAGGAGGAGTATTCGGAAAAAGGCGCCCTGCTCTTGCATCTGCTGGAAATCGAGACCCTTAGTGATACGGAGGAAGCCCACCGGCAATATGCGGATGAAGTCATTGCAATGGTGTACGCCGGCGTGTTATCGCAGCGGCACCTATTCCCCGGTGTGGCCGAACACGTCATTAACAGCATTGCTGCGGAGATAGATTGTGTATGCGAAATGGAATGGACGGGGTACCCGGAAGCACCGCCTTATTTGAACGACCATGGTTTCAGCCCGGCGTGGGTTAGCTTCACCTTTCAAGCCCGATATCTATTGCAACAGGCAAACAGCTTCTCCACAAGGTTGAAGTTCGGGAGCTCCGGAGAAAAAGGGCTCGATGACGCCTGGCAGAAGATAGAAGAAAAATTGGCCGCCGCGCTTGAACAGAGGGGTGGGAATTGATATAATGCCCCGTAACTGATACACGCTTAGACATAACCATGGCAGACTATGCTCCCAAACTTGACCAGCGGGAATCCCTTACGCGGAGGGAGCGGCGCGTTATCGACCGTACTCTGGGTATGGATGAGCAACTAGTGCTCGTCACGCGACCTGACCCCACTATTCTGAAAGCAGAGCTGCTTATTCACTTCGGGATGGCCGCACTTGTCTTTATCGTGAGTGAAGCTGGGCTTTTTGAGCTTCCGTTTGTTGTTCTGCTTTGCGTCATCCCTTGGTTCAGGAAACGCTATAAGCGGCGCACCCTCTATCTGGTCACCGACCGCCGCTGCATTATCCTGACACCCAGACTCCTGCCGGGCATGAAATGCAAATCATATCCGCTGGAGCCCAACCGTATTAAGGAGTATGAGATTTTCAGCGGTGGCATAGGTAATATAGCCTTTGATTACGTTTATACCGAGGATGACCGCCACCCCCTGGGATTCCTGGACCTACCGCAATGCAAGCGGGTGGTCACCCTCATCCGCAAGCAGATAAAGAAGCTGCACCAGCTCGACCACCTGCCACCCGCGCCGCAGCCCAAAGAGGAGCTCTTCTCTGACACCGCTGGATTATTTGTCCCCTTTGCCGGGCAGATTCAGGAGAGGATGCAGGAAATCAAGGTGCAAAAAGAACAAGACTGACGTTGAAAAAGCATGGACGAGTCCGACATAATTGATGCGATACTGATGCCGCTGGATGAGGATGGCTGGAATATGATACGCGACAGGGGGATTGATTATGTGTACCCCTCCGGGCAGACGGCTCTGGGGCTGGCCGTAACCTATGAACAGGAGGAGAATGTGTATCTCCTGCTTCAGAAGGGCGCCAACCCGAACATAGTCGGAGAAGTCGGCATTCCGCCCCTTCTGGATGCGTATATATCTCGCAATCCCCGGCTGGTTATACTGCTGTTGATGTATGGGGCTAATCCGGAAGCCACAGACTCGGAAGGCAGCATCAGCAGTGTGGCGAAGATGCTCTCTGTTGAGGGAAGCTCAGATTTTCTGGATACTCTTTTCTGCCACCACCCATCTACTCGAAATATACAATCTTAAAGCGATGAATAAACCATTCCTCAGAATCGCGAGCACCACAGCCCTGTGCCTGGCAGCGATATCGTGCGTGAGCTGCACCCAGTTTTGTGCTCGTTTTATCGATATGGGGCAAGTAAGTTCCGGTATTGAGATTACAGCTCCAAAAGAAGTGTATCGAGTCGGGAATCGCCACTATATTCGGGGAGAAAAGGCCGAATTCGAGTACAGGCACGATTGGCTTTGGAAAGAGCTTAAAACAAACGGCGGTGAACATAGGCGAATTCCCGGTTCCGAAACCGGCAGTCTGTACCACGAAATAACGCAGGATTCCGACAGCGAGTCGCAACGCTATTATCTGAAACATAATGCAGAGTGGCTTAAAGAACTACCGGGAACACCATCCGAACAATTGATAACATTCAGCGATAAGATACCCCACGGCGTTTACGAGGAGGAAACGCGAACCACCGCACACGCGCTATATGCCTACCCTCTCGCAGCTGCAGCCTTTGTTGCGGTAGATGTGCCATCTGCACTCATTTGCTCGGTGGTGAACATTCTCATGGCTCCTTATATATTGATAGAATAGGGGCGAAGACGGGCTAAGCGATAACCACTATCACCATAAATAACCATGCCCACCACCCCGAAAATCCTCGCCACCGCAGCCCTGTACCTTGCGGCGGGGAAAACAACGCGCAAAACACCATCTTGCAGCCTAGGATTCCACCTAGTATAGCGTCCATCAAGTATTTGGACTCTCATCAGAGGATGGAAGCTTAAAGTCTTTCATTTTGTATGTCCATCGAAATACAACGGGCTCTTTGTTGATTTCGTCAAAGATCGGTCGTTCTTAGTCTGCAAGTATGCCTTTACCTGTGCACTTGTATGAACAGATAAGTTATCTGAGATTAGCCTGATTTTGTCTCCTTCGGGATACATAGCATCAACTTTTTCAAGCCATTCTATAAACACGCTGCTGTTGTGGTCAGCGCCCCGGGGAAAATGGGCTTCATCAGTATCATACCGTCACTGTGCAGGGGTTGCCGGTGCGGGTTGAGGGAGCAGGTCGTGCATCTCGACGAACTCAGCCTCGGGTCCCAGACCGCCTACCTCTTGCAGCAGCTCGCGCACGCGGGAGTTCAGGCGGTCGTAGTTGATGGGGCCATTCTCGGGTTCTTTCGTACCGGGGAAGATGATGTAACTCACCCCCAGGTCAGACACCGGACGGGCATACACCTTCGCCTTGGGATTGACCTCTCTGCACAGGCGCAGGGAGGCCTCGCCCGTCTTGAACTTGGGCCCGAAATCGCCCACAATGGCGGGGAACACGCGCTTGCCCACCACCACAGCGGCATAGTCACCGGGAGCGGGGCGGTAGGTGTTGTCCTTGCCCTCTTTCACCGTCAGGGGAACGACGATAAAGGAATCATACTCAGCGAGCAGGAAACTGTAGCGCTGCAAATCCGCAATAACAAGCCGGGCATGCTCTTCGGAATCCTTCTTCTTCTCCTTCCGGTAGCGCTTCAGTCGCTCTTGCCAGCCCTCCAGCAGGGGGTTCGGCGTGGTGCCCAGCTTGCGCCAGCGGTAAGAGGTGGTGGGCTGGTAGAAATCGCTCTTGCGAATGCTCTCGGGCATGGTGGGCAGGCGGTCGCCATCGGAGCCGTCTGACACGACATCCATATCCGCCTGAATCCAGAGCACGCGGCGTTTGCTGCCGGGAGCGGTGATTTGCAGGATGGTGTCGGTATCGTAAAAATTGTGGCGGTCAAGCACCTGATTGAGCAGCGCCGTGTTCTTTCGCACGCGATTTTGTTTGTGGAGATAGAGACTATAGAACCAGGGGGAAACGGTGGCAGCTTTCATCAAGGCGTCGAACCCCGTCAACACTCGGGGCAACTCCGGGTTGGCCTTCAACAAGTCATCCCCCTGAGCGGCATTCGGCAGCAGGGCATTCATACTCACGCGCACCTGATAGGCATCTTTCTTCACTCGGTCCTGTGTAGCAGTCGTACCGGGGGTGAAGTGCACATTGCTGCGGTTGTTCAGGCCGCGGGTAAGCTCGTTGATGTGCTCATAATTCCCGGGTTCTACGCGCTCGGGCAGAGCCGGGGGGAATGGCGGCAGCACGACATCAGGCATGGCAAATGCCGCTGTCGGCGACCATGGCTCAGGGGTCACTAACTCAGTCGGGGTCGGAGTCTCGGCAGGCTTTTGACGCTGCGGTTTCCTGGGTTTCGGTTTAGGAGCGGGTGGCTCAGGGGCAGGCGGGGGCGGGTTGGGCGCCTGCACCAGCTGCGCCGGATACGGGGTGAACAGAGAACCGGCAGCAGCTCCCAAAACCACCAGCAGACCAACCTTGAACCAAGTCAGCGCACACCCTCTCTTCTTCCTTTTGTGGTTCACTTGCATGTCGTTTTATTCGGCAGGTACGGCTCGGCGGGGGCGGGAACTCATTATCAGGCGCAGCAGCCACAGCGGCGCATTGCGCACAAATAACCCGACAAGCCGGATTTTCAGTGATGGGTAACAGCGAGGTTTGTTTGCCAGCACGGCCCGCAAGCCACTCTTAACCACGCAATCAATTGATGTATAAAACCATTTACGAAAAGGCACCTCCTTCTTGCTCTTGCCGGTGCGGCGTGCCACATCGCCGAAGTTCGTGTGCGACGGCCCGGGGCACAGAGCGGTGACATGCACCCGCGACTTCGCAAGCTCCAGCCGCAGCGCCTCCGAGAACGAGGCCACGAAAGCCTTGCTGGCGGCATACATGGCAAAATCGGGTATGGCAAGGTCGGCGGCGAGGGAGGCCACATTGATGATATACGCCCGCCCGGCCTTCACCATAGCAGGCAGCATGGTGCGGGTAATCTCCACCAGGGCGGTCATGTTCACCTCTATCATGCGGCGGTTGCGCTCCGGCTCGGCTGATATGAACTCGCCGTAATCGCCCAGCCCGGCATTGTTAATGAGCATCATCCACTCGCTCTCCTGCTCCGCCAGGCGTCCGAGCAGCTCTGCGCGGGCTGCGGAATCCGCCAGGTCGCACCCCCACACCTGCACCTCGCAACCAAACTCCGAGGTCAGCTCGCCGGCCAGGGTCTGCAACTTGTCCTCACTGCGGGCAATCAGCACAAAGCGGCTCTCCTGCACACGACCGCAGCTCTGCAAATACTGCGCCACGCGCCGGGCAAACGCCGCACCGAACCCCGAGGATGCCCCCGTGATAACCACCGTGGAAAAACATGACATGTCCCTATCATCCCATGTTGCTGCGCGACTTGCAAGCACAAAATCAGCCAGCTGATACCACCATGAGCTTTTTTTGCTGGAATTGCGCGCTGAATCATGCTATAAATAACGGCGTTATGGCAACACCTCCTTTTGTCTATCAGGAAATGTTCCCCATGGGGGAAGACACCACGAAGTACCGCCTGCTCACCAAGGACTACGTGAGTGTAAGTGAATTTGAGGGCAAACCGATTCTCAAGGTTGAGCCCGAGGGGCTGCGTCTGCTGGCCGAAACAGCCTGGCACGATGTGGCGTTCTACCTGCGCCCGGAGCACCTGCAGATGGTGCAGAGCATCCTCAGCGAC
>JAZNVF010000103.1:0-7220 GCA_045592685.1 Akkermansia sp.
AGTCGGGATTTCCCCTCGAACTTCCTTTCCCACGGTTTGTTACCTCCCCGCAGTTGTTCTTCAGGTCTGGGATTCCGCATCATCGCGGCTCCGCGCGGACTTTCACCGCAGTGCGCATATCGCGTCGGTCGTACCAAAAAGGCCGCAGCTCTCAGGAGCCGCGGCCTTTCACTGTCAAAAATTCTGCACGCCGTCTGTGCTTACGGTACAGCAGTCCAGATGGGGGAGTCGTCGTTGTAGGGAATAGCATGCACTGCACCACCGTCAACGGAGTTGGAATCCTTCAACATACCCTCAATTTCCTTCGCATTGGGTGAAGAGAAATTGGTGCGGAAGAGGTCGTACTGCTTTTCTTTCTTCTTGCCGTCAGTGATATCCTGAATGAAGAGCACGAAACCGAATGCACCACCTTCTTCGGCCACGATTATCTCGATGGGGTAGACCTTGCCTTCTACAACATCGATTTCAATACCGGCCGTCAGACCGCCGATTTCGTTGTCCCATTTGCCGCAACCGGGCACGCCGGTAATATATTCGTAGCCCTTGTGATCGTGGTCTTTGTTGGCCTTAACGTCTTTTATGAAAGCATTACGCTTGTTGGCTTCTTGCATATTGAACTTGGGGCCGCCCTTTACCTTGGCATCAAAGTGCGTGAACAGACGATAACCGGCAGAAAGAACAACCTGGCGATCAAAACGCACGCCGAGGTAGTCGTCACCCGTACCGATGAAGCGGAACTTACCGGTCTTGGGGGCGCGCACCTTACCGCGGTACACCACAGCCCAACCGGCGGGTTGGCACACCCACTGATTCTCGGGCTTCTTGGCATCGCCCAGCTCGTAGGCGATGGGAGCATAGCGAGCCTTGGCCACAGGCAGGTAGAAGTTGGAGGCATAGAGCTTGCGCTCGGACTCAAAGTAGCGGCTCAGTACACTCTTATTCCAGCCTTTCTGAACAAAGGTCGCAATCGTTTCGTAATATGCGCCTTTGTCGTATGACAGCATGCCGTCGGCGCCCTTCTTGGCAAGCTTGGAAAGCTTGCGGGAGCGCCCCTTGCCGGTCTGCTTCAGGTCGTAGAAGGTACCCTCGAGGGCGGAGCCACCACCCTGGCCGGAACCCAAGCCGCTACCACCGGAACCCAGCCCCTCGCCCAGGTCTGTATCACCCAGACCGATATCAATCGAAGCATCAAACGACAGACCATCGGACATATCAATCTCTACAGACGCGAGCGACACAGCCGAAGTACTGGTGGTCACAATGACGGAGGGAGCCACGGAGCTCGATGCGGGAGCCGAGCGAGAGGTAAGCTCCTTGGGAGTCGGGCGGTTTGTGGGCGGGCCATCCTCCGCAGGCGGGGTGTAAGCCAGGAACGACACCGGGGTATCGCCCACAATGAACACGGCGGTAAAGAACAGGATACCACCGCCCAGCACAATGAAGAGAATACAGGCCAGCACGGCGGAGAGCTTGTTCTTCAGCGCCTCCTTACGCAGCTCGGCCTCGGCCTCTTCACTCATCTGAATGTGTATTGCCATAAGTCAGTAATTCGGGGGTTAAAGTTTTTCTTACGGGGAAGTTTTAGCACATCCCCCACTACAAATCCAGCAGAAAAACGCCCCCAAGTGTTACAAATGGGTTACAGACGAACATCACGCGTGCTGAAATCAACTCGAAACAGCCAAAGGGCAATTTAGAGGGATAAATACGTGGAACGAATTCCGAGGGTCGAAGTTTTTCAGTTCGGTTCATAGCTGCCCTTGCTGAAACCTCAAACTTTGCGCGGGGGCTTGCAATTCCGGGGAGTTGTGGTATACTGTCCCGAACAACCGACAGCAAACCATGGCAGAACGCATACCGGTACGCAATCCGAACGAAATCAGCAAGCTCCGCAAGGCAGGCGAAGTGAGCGCCCGTATCCTGATGGATCTCATGCCCATCATCCGCCCGGGAGTAACCACGAAGGAAATCGACGACTACGCAGCCGAGCTCTTCAAGCGAGAAAAATGCGGCAACGCATTCCTGGGCTACTATGGCTATCCCGGGCAGCTGTGCATATCCGTAAATGAGGAGATTGTGCACGGTATCGGCGGCAAGCGCGTGATACAGGATGGCGATATCGTCTCGCTAGATGCCGGCGCCATTGTGGACGGCTGGTATGGCGACAACGCCATGACCGTAGCCGTAGGCAATGTGAACGAGGAGGCCCGCCGCCTGCTGGCGGTGACGGAAGAAGCACTTTTCCGCGCGATTGCCGAAGCGAAACAGGGCAACTCACTGGCCGAAGTGTGTGGTGCAGTGGAGGATTTTGTGAAACCCTACGGCTTCGGCATTGTGAGAGATTACGTGGGTCATGGTGTGGGTCGCAAGCTACACGAAGAACCACAGATTCCCAACTACCGCCCCAAGTACCCCCTGCCCCGCCTGAAACGCGGCATGATACTGGCTATCGAGCCGATGATTACGCTGGGGTCATTCCGTGTGAAAGTGCTGGAGGATGACTGGACCGCCGTGACATCTGACGGAAGCTGGGCCGCTCACTTCGAGCACATGGTGGCCGTGGGCTCTCACGGTGGCGAAATCCTCACTGAGCGCCCCCGCATCGCACTACCGGAGCAGCTGGGAATCACGCTGTAAAGTTAAAAAGCGAGCCTGAATTTCAACACCCCGCGTTCTGACCGAACGCGGGGTGTTTGCTATAATCAAATGTCGTATTTTCGCAGCATCAGCCTCGGCTGCGACGGTTGGAACGCAAGGCAGTCTTGCGTCTGGAAGCGCTGCGTGTATTCTTTTTCACGCCCTTACTCTTACGCTGAGCCACGGCTCGACGGGAAGAGTGCAGAGAACTGCGGCGACTCAAGCGTTTTCCGGAAGAGCTTACCTTTCGGGAGCGAGACCTGACCTTGCGAGACGAGGCACCCTCTTCGCGATCATCTGCCGCAAGCAGAACCTCCGGGTTTATTTTATAATGGGGGAACCTGTCAGCCTTCTCGGAGCGCAGGTACATGTCCTGCGAGCAACGCTCAATCACCACAGGCATGCCTCGGTGCACTCGGGGGTAAAGGTCGAGCACATCGTTGCTGCGCATTCGGATACAGCCGTACGAAGCCGGTCTGCCGATATTACGCTCCTCGGGCGTACCATGTATGTAAATACGGCGGCTATGAGAATTGCGGTTCGAGTCTTCAAGTCCGGTAAGCTGAATCACACGGGTGACAATGGGGTCACGACCGGGAGCGTTCACCCCCACCACCTCGCCGGTAGGACGGCACCCCTTAAACACCATCCCCTTGGGCTGGCCATCACCTACCTTTCGGGTAACGGTATGCACACCCGTTGGGGTACGACAGCTGCCGCGCGTGGCACCTATACCGAATTTCGACGTACTGATATCGTAATCCTTTACCTTCTTTCCGTCACGAATGACGGTAAGTTTCTGGTCCCGAAGAGTGATGGCCACGCCGTCCTTGATGACCGCACGAGGCGGTCTGTCAGGACCTGCAGTGTACTCACTGATTCCGGCGGCTCTGTGCTTACAGGCCACCTGTAACAACGCCACCGCCATGAGAAGCGGGAGGAGTAGTCCGGTCGGTTTAATCATTTATGATGAGTATATGTTTGGTATTATGAGAGAATTGTCAGGCGGCAGCCGAACGGGCAGCGGCACGGCGCTGGCGCACACCATCTATCAGGCGGCCGAACGAGCAAAAGCTCGTGTAGAAGAAGCCGAGGAAGGGGCTCATTAAGAACACATTGAGAATGAGACCGTAGCTACCATGGCAGATATCGTAGATGTACACACCCTCAATCGCGGCAAAGAAGAGACCGAAAAGCAACTCTATGCTCGGCACCAGCACCGACTTGAGCGCCTTGTAATCTTTGGCGCGTTTTTCGATAGAAAGCTCGCCCTCCTTCGATTCACCAAACTTGGGTGTACGCACAAACTCGCTGGGCTTGCCGCACATGGCTTCAAGCACGGCTTTTGCATTGTTCACCGCCATACCCACACCCAGAGCCAGAAGCGGAATAATGAAGGGGAACACCATCCACCAGCGACGCGGACGTACAATAGCCTCTGCCGTCACATAGAACATGCACACCGTCACCGTTGCAAAGAAGAACAGCGTGAATGTCAGCAGAATCATGCGCGGGGAATCCCACTGCCAATCCCCGGAGGGGGCTATCAGGTTGGTGCAAATGGGCATAACCAACAGGCAGAGCAGTATGAGTGCAAGATAGGAATAGTTGCAGGTCAAGTGCGTAGTGGCCTCCAACTTGGCTTTCAGAGGAGCATTCGAGCGCCAGATGGTCCAGAGCATCTTGCGGCAAACCTGTATACAGCCCTTGGTCCAGCGATGCTGCTGAGCCTTAAAGCCGTCCATATCTTCCGGCAACTCGGCGGGAGTTACGTAGTCATTCAGATAGACGAACCGCCACCCCTTCATCTGCACGCGGTAGGAGAGGTCCATATCTTCGGTGATGGTGTCGTGCTCCCAACCGCCGCCGTCGAAGATGGCGCTCTTACGCCACACACCGGCGGTACCATTGAAAGTAAAGAAGCGCCCGGAGCGATTACGCACTGTCTGTTCGAGAGCGAAGTGCCCATCGAGGAAAATGCTCTGCAAACGTGTGAGCATGTTCTTATTGCGATTGATGTGCCCCCAACGTGTCTGCACAAGAGCAACCCCGGGGTCGGTGAAATAGGGCATGGTCACTTTCAGAATGTCAGGTTCAGGGCGGAAATCAGCATCGAGAATGAGCAGGAACTCACCCTTGGCCACTTCATCAGCAGCCTCAAGCGCACCTGCCTTGTAGCCGGTACGATCCACGCGGTGCAGACATTTGATATCGAACCCCTGAGCCTTGTAGTACTCCACCTGCTGCTTGCAGAGCTCCCATGTATCGTCAGTAGAGTCATCGAGAATCTGAATCTCCAGCTTATCTTTGGGGTAGTCGATGGCCGTCACCTTCTTCAACAGCCCCTCAACCACAAACTTTTCGTTGAACATCGGCAGCTGTACCGTAACCAGTGGCCATTCCTCCCACTGCCCGGCCGGCTGAGGAACGTCTTTGCGGTGCACCAGATAGAGCACAACCATCATCAAACGGTGAAAACCGTATCCACTCATCCCGATGAGCACCAGGAAATAGGCAATCATCCAGATAAAGTTGAACCAATACTGAGCCGTCTCGGACATTTCGGGAGGAGTCATTGTCAGATTCGTTTATTGTGAGTATTCTGCGCTACCAATCAGCCCATTTGCCGGACTGACTTTTTACGTCAGCGCCGAAGTAAAACTTGACGCGTCGAGATAGTAATGTATATTTGAACAGGAGTCAAGCCTAAAACATCTCAATAAAGCAACGGATATTCCCGAACATCATGAAAAGACATTTTTACCGCCTGATGGTACCGGCAGTTTTCCTCTTATCCCCGGTTGTGAGTGCACAAGAGGCAGAGATTATGACAGACACGGCACAGGACGGCACTCCTGATTTCATGGGGAGTGCAGAGCCTGAGCGCCGCCCTGGCGAGGTACCGGCTATGTTCCGCGACGACTCCCTGCTCGACGAAAACCACTCGAACCAGGAGCTGGGTATCAATGTGTACACCGCCCCTTCCATCAGCAAGATTTTCGACCAGCTTGATAACCTGCCCTCCATTCCCGAGGAGTACGTACTGCGCAACCGCCCCGAAAAAATCCCCATGCATGCAGGTGCACTGGCTCTGGAAATGGGCTACCTGCTGGCAGATGGTTTCATAGCGGTGCGCAGTGGGCACATGAACGACATTAAACCCATTGCCCTGGCACTCTCCCGCTATGGCAACGCCCTGGGTGTGGGTGAAAAAATGAACTCTCACTCAGCAGGGCTGCTGGAGCACGCCGAAAAAGGGCAACTGGCGGAGTTCAAGCGTATTCTTACCTCGACCCAGAGTGACGTGAACGCCGAACTCACCTCCCTGCGCGACCCCGATTTATCACACCTCATCGCTCTGGGGGGCTGGGTGCGCGCACTTGAGGCATCCGCAGCAGCTCTCTGCGAAAAATTCGACCAGGAAAAAGCCCGCACCATTTTCTATGCAGATGCTCCCGAGTATTTCTGCGAAGTGCTGGATGGTCTGGATCCGCGAACCGCTCGCCGCATCGAGGCTCAACAGATGTGCGTTCTGCTGCGCGAAGTGGCTGAGTTGATGAGACTGAACGAAAACGAACAGCCCACGGTGGAAAAAGTCCGGGCATTGCGCGACAAAGTGGGAGCAATTTCCACCATGGCCGTGGGTAAGGGGTATGAGCACTGATCGGCTCTCATTGCCCGTGCTCGATGTTCTCGACATGGGTATAGCCTTGGCCGGGTTACGGCTCACGCGCTACCCCGAGCCCGCATACCACGTGTTCTTTCGCATTCGCCTGCACAACGCAGGCGAATGCTCTGTGCGCCTGAAGGGGCGAAAATGGTTGTTGCAGGACAACACCGGTGACTCACGAATCATCGAGGCTGCGCAAGTGTTTAATCAATCCCCCATCCTGACGCCGGGAGCCGTGTTTTCATACAGTGGATGCCAGGATTTCCGTCGGCCACCGGTACGTATGGAGTTACGTTTCTTCGGTGAAGACCAATGGGGAGCACCCTTTATATCGCCTGCGCTCATTTTCCCGCGCAGATGTTTCAAAGCCCCACGGCTCTGAGTAGGCGGCGCCACACTCGACGCGAAGCGGAATTATTTTCAACGCTGCCATCTGCCTCCAATTCTTCTTGTAAACTGTTCTGAGCTTCTCTAGATAAGCGAAAATCCTCCTCACTGCGCTGTCTCTCCGCGCGAGCCTTGGCTCTGGCCTCTCTCTCCGCGCGTTTAGCTGCTTCTTCGGCAGCGCGTTCCTCAGCCTTGCGGCGGGCACGCTCAGCGCGTTCGGCTTCGCGAGCAGCCTTGCGTTCGGCACGAGCTTTAGCCTCTGCTTCTTCCTCAGCCTTTTCGCGGGCTTCTTCGGCTGCGCGTTCCTCGGCCTTGCGGCGGGCACGCTCAGCGCGTTCGGCTTCGCGAGCAGCCTTGCGTTCGGCGCGAGCTTTAGCCTCTGCTTCTTCCTCAGCCTTTTCGCGGGCCTCTTCGGCAGCGCGTTCCTCAGCCTTGCGGCGGGCACGCTCAGCGCGTTCGGCTTCGCGAGCAGCCTTGCGTTCGGCACGAGCTTTAGCCTCTGCTTCTTCCTCAGCCTTTTCGCGGG
>JAZNVF010000104.1:0-32296 GCA_045592685.1 Akkermansia sp.
AACTATCAGCGCATTAAAGCAATCTATACCCATTATCGACACAACCCGTAAGATTGATATTGCCGGGCATCTATATGCCGATACAGTAGCTCATTGCGGGGATAGTACCCGCGGCAATTTCGTTTGGACGTTAACGGTAACAGATGATTTGACCTTATGGACACTCAACCGCGCAATATGGAACAAAGGTCAGGAGGCTACCTGTGCTGCCTTTCTGTACCTTCTACGAGAGATGCCTTTTATGGTTCGCAGTATTTTGCCCAGAAAAATGGTAGATTTGCCTTGTTTTTGCGGCAATTATCGGCTAAAGTTTCGGTGACTGTTTTTTTTTGAGGCAACACGACCCCACACAACTCGAAACTCGAAACTCGAAACTCGTAACTCGTAACTCGAAACTCGTAACTCGAAACTCGAAACTCGTAACTCGTAACTCGAAACTCGTAACTGCCTACCATCCCATCTTGACGCGCAGTCGGTGTGCATAGTCATGATTGGGCAGACAGAGCAGATTGAGAGCAATTTCGGCCTTACGCACGGTAAGAGTATCGTTCACATTGATAGGTCGGGCGTTCTGACCATCAACGGAGTAGATAATAGACTCCTCCAGTCGGCCGCGTCGGGCAACGGGGCGGAGAGTGATTTCGAGGGAATCCGGCACGACAAGAGGCCGACTGTTGAGGCTGTGAGGGCAGATGGGGGTCAACGTCACAACCTCAGCCGTCGGCCAGAGCAAAGCACCACCGGCAGACAGTGAATAGGCCGTGGAACCGGTTGGCGTGGCAACCAGCACACCATCCGCATGGTAGCAGTTGAGCAACCGCCCGTCAAGCTCGACATCCACATCAATCATACGACCGGTTTGAGCACGCATGAGTGAGAGTTCATTGAGCGCGTAGCAGGGGGCAAACTTACCGCTGCCACTGCTCTGCACGATTTGCAGCAGCGAGCGGCGCTCCACGGTGAAAGCCCCATCGGCAAGCGCTGCCACGAGTGCGGAGTAGTCGTTGTTACCGCTGGTGGTCAGAAATCCGAGGTGGCCGGTGTTGATACCGGCCAGTATGATACCGGTGCGGGCCGCATGCTCGGCAACGGACAGCATGGTACCATCTCCCCCCAGACACACCAGCACATCAGGCGTGGGCGATGTGCCGGGCTCATACATACTGACATTCAAGCCGGCCGTTCGACAGGAAATCGTAAACTCACTGGCTATGGCGTCGTTGGCAAACGAACGCATGCCCTGATAGAGCGCAACACTGCGTACGCGAGACATGACAATGGGGGGGGGATGTTACTCAACGCTGCTCGCGCACAATTTCTGTGCCGATACCTTCTGGCGTGAAGATTTCGAGCAAAAGAGTGTGCGGCAGGCGACCATCCACAAAGTGAACTTTGCGCACACCGGCGTTCAGAGCATCCACCGCACTCTTCACCTTGGGTATCATGCCGCCGGAAATCACGCCCTCGTCGATAAGCTGGAACGCCTCCTTTCGATTGATACTCTTGACGATGGTAGAGGGATCCTTTGGATCGAGCATAAGCCCGGGAACGTCGGAAATGTAGACGAGCTTGACCGGCTTGAGCTCGCAGGCGAGCGCCGCTGCGGCAAGGTCGGCATTCACATTGAGTGCCTGGTGTGTACCCAGCTCGCGGGCAAGCGGGGAGATAACCGGGGTGAGCTGCAGCGAAAGAGCCTCCTCCACACGGCTGAGCTGGCTACCGATAACGCGCCCCACCATGCCGATATCAACCGGATTCCCCTCGGCATCTTTCTCCATGAGTTTTTCACCCACAAAAACATTCGTACCGGGTATACCGACAGCCTTGCCGCCGGCAGCGCGCATCATCTCCACCAATCCGGGGTTGATGGTACCGGAGAGGGTGCGCTCCACGATATCGATTGCCTCGGGGGTTGTTACGCGCAGACCATTGACAAATCGGGCTTCGAGGCCCGCCTCGATCATCGCCTTAGAAATTGCCTTGCCGCCGCCATGCACCACAACAGGATTCATGCCCATGGCTTCGAGCACGACTATATCGCGCATGAGCGATTTCACAAGCTCAGGGTCATCCATCGCAGAACCGCCGAACTTAATGAGAATGGTTTTGTCGCGATAGGACTGCATGTAGGGCAGAGCTTCGATGAGGATATCTGCCTTGCGGATTTCTTCTTCGGGTTTGATAACTTTGCGTGTGCTGATCATGGCGAGTGTGTCAGATATAGCGTTTGAGTTTGAAGATGATGAGAGGCACGGCCCCGGCCAGTACCATCATAACGATGGAAATCCAGAATCCCCAGGGCGAGTGCAGCAGCGGCATGTGGTCAAAGTTCATGCCGAAGATACTGGCGATAAGCGTGGGGGGAAGAAACACCACGCTCATGATGGTGAAAACCTTCACGATATCATTCTGCTCGATGTTGATGAGACCGAGCACGGCGTCGAGCATGAAGTTAATCTTGTTCGAAAGGAAAGATGCATATTCGGAGAGCGAGTTCACATCTCGCGATACCGGTCGCAGCGGCACATACAAGCTGTCATGCGAGCCGCTGCAAGAATCTTCATTGCCGGCGAAGGTTATCATGCGCAGCAGGTTGACCAGAGCATCCCGCTGGCGGGTGATGAGGTCACCCACGCGCCCGAGTTCCTCCAGCGCATCGCGCAGGTCATCCGTATCGGGCGATTCTTCTTTCTCCCTGCGGCGACGGGGCGAAAGAAACACTTTCTTGGAGAGGGAGTCCAGGTCTGCACCGAACCGCTCCAGCACGTCTGCCTGGCGGTCAACCAGAGATTCAAGCAGACCGATGAATACGAGATCACGGTTCGTATCTTGCCGGCGCAGCAGTTGCTGGGCAAACATGCGGAAGGAGTATGAGTCGGTATGGCGGATGGTGATGAGCACGCGCTCTTTCAAAATGAAGGTGATTTCCGCAATGATGGGTTCATCCGTCTCCACACGGGAGAGCACGGTCGTGGTCATGAAACGCGCGCCGTCTTCGCAATACAGGCGAGAGGTCGCCTCAATTTCGCGCATTTCATCTTTTGTGGGCATTTCAATGGAGCAGAGCTTTTCGGCATAACGCAGTTCGTCCGCCGTCGGGGTCAGCAAATCAATCCAGAATATACCACCGACGCGCTCGCCCTGCTCCTCCAGACCGACCGTACGGGTAATTCCCTGTTCAGATTGTGAATAGATGCGAATCATGCCCCTTTGTGGGTGCCAGTATGCCTGTTTTGAGCGAAAAAATCAAGTACAATCTCACCCGACTGGCGCAACAGCTACGCTTTTTTGCATTTTTTTACGCAAACCAACCGCAAATTTGCATTTATTGATTGACTCATACTCACACCGTGATATTGTATACACAAGGGAGCGTACAACAGCGACACCCATTCAGAAAAGTGGAAGACGATATCATTTGCACAGAGAAAATCATCGCGGATCGCAAGACCTTTTTCATCGACCTCAAGAGCAATGCCAGAGGCAGAGTGGTTCGCATTACCGAAAAAGTCAGCTCCAACCGCGACCGAATCATGGTACCGGCCGAAATCCTCGATGACTTTATCGAGGCTCTGCAGGACATCCGTCGTGCCAATCTCGAAAACTGACTGTTTTCCACCACTCGGGAACATGGCGAACATTGTTAGTCATGCCCGAATTTCCTCAAAAACATAGTGTTGTGGCAGGTTATTGCTCAAAGTGACAGACTTTGGGCTTTACAAATGCTGTACAAAAGTGTTTAATTGTGCAGACACTAGGGCAAAAGTCCCGGTGTACAGGAAAACCAACGAAACAATGAGGAAAGTTATGAGAAGAATAAAAGTATTGAAATTAGGCTGGGAGTTCCCGCCGCTCATCAACGGTGGGTTGGGTGTAGCTTGCATGGGTATTTCCCGTGCGCTGTCACAGAAGGTTGACCTGTCTGTCATTGTCCCCAAAGCGAAACCCGGTGCGAAGTATGACGGTTTCGGCCTGGTGGGTATCAACAATCTCGAGTATCAGGAAATGGAAACCCTGGAAGAGGGTTACACCTATGAGAGTTTCTCCGTAGTGGGCAAAGCCCCGGTCAATCTCGACCCCTATGCCTGCGAAGAAGGCACCCCCGGTAACATTGTCTTTACAAAGGAGGGCAAACTGCTCTTCTCGAAAGTACACAAGGCAGATCTGGCACTTTTCACCGGCAAGGAAGACTTGTATGCGGGTGATTTGGCGCGCAAGGTTATCGAGTTCTCCAAGATTTGCGCCGTCATGGCACGCAATTACGACTTCGACGTCGTGCATGCACATGACTGGATGACCTATCTGGCAGGCGTAGAGGTAAAGAAAGCCACCGGAAAACCGCTGGTTGTGCACCTGCACGCCTCTCAGTTCGACCGAGCCGGAGCTGACGCCCGAGGCTGGATATACGATATCGAGAAATACGGCATGGAGCAGGCAGACGCCGTAATTCCCGTATCGAAATACACCGGTACAGTAGCCGCCGGTCACTATGGAATTGACCCCGCCAAGATATTCCCCGTTCACAACGGCGCAGATCCGGTTCATGTTTTCCACACCAAAAAGAAGTTCCCGGAAAAACTGGTACTCTTCCTGGGGCGTCTGACTGCGCAGAAAGGGCCGGAGTTCTTCCTGCAGATTGCAGCAAAGGTTCTGGAGCAAACCGACAACGTACGTTTTGTGATGGCAGGCACAGGCGAGAAACTGCGCCAGCTCATCGAGACGGGCGCCTTCCACGGGGTGGGCGACAGATTCCACTTCACCGGGTTCCTCAACAAGCAGAAAGTGAATGAGCTGCTGAGCATGACCGATGTGTACTGCATGCCGTCGGTGTCGGAGCCGTTCGGGCTTTCTGCCCTCGAAGCAGCGCAGTTCAACATTCCGGCAGTTATCTCCAAACAGAGCGGCGTGGCCGAAGTAATGAAGGGTGCGCTGAAGGCAGATTTCTGGGATGTGAACATGATGGCCAAGCACATCGTCGACCTTATCACCGACGAAGAGCTGTACCGCAAAGTAGCAGAGCAAAGCGCCCAGGACATCAAGAACTCCAACTGGGAAACCGCTGCGGACAAGATGCTGCGCGTCTATCACCACGTACTCGGCTGGTAAACTTCCCCCCAACCCCTCAAGGAAATCATGAATATATCACTCACCTTCCACGCGCATCAGCCGAACCGACTGATACCGTACGACTTTTTCAAAATCGGCGAGCATGCCTTCTACGAGGATGACCACATGAACGGTCGCGTGCTCAGCGAGGTGGCCGAGCGTTGCTATCTGCCCGCAAACCGCCTGATGAAGCAGCTTATCGAGCTTTCGGACGGTAAGTTCAAGTTTTCTCTCGCCATTTCCGGCGTGATTCTTGAACAGGCCAAATACCACCGCCCTGACCTCATCGCCTCCTTCCGCGAGCTGGCGGAGACCGGTTGTGTGGAATTCCTCGCCATGCCGTACTATGCATCTCTGGCATCGCTCTACTCCACCGGCGAGTTCGCTGAGCAGGTAGAGGAGCACTGCGACCTTATCGAAGAGCTCTTCGACCAGCGACCGACCGTGCTCTGGAACACCGGTATGCTCTACAGCAACGCCATTGCCGCTCAGGCATACGATATGGGATTTGAAGGAATCGTGGCTGACGGCAGCAGCCGCATGATGTCCAACCTGCACCCCAACGAACTGCAGTGTGCCCCCCTCATAGCCAAGACCAAGACTCTTGTGCGCAACCGCAACCTCTCCAACGACCTGGCCAACCGCCGAGTTGACCCCAGCTGGAGTGAGTACCCCCTCTCCCCCTACACCTTTGCCGACTGGCTCAGCCAGCAGCAAGGCCAGGTGGTCAACATATCCATGGACTACGAAACGCTTGGCGAACGCCAGCCTGACACCACCGGTGTGTTCGAATTCTGGCGCAGCATGATTATGGCAGCACTCTTCGCTGGCAACAATTTCATGACCCCGACGGAGTGCGTGCGCACGTTCCCCTCCACCGGCACCCTCGACGTTCCGTCACCGGTGAGTTGCTCCACTTTCGGCACCACCACCCACTGGAATGGCAACGCCATGCAGAAAGAAGCACTCAAGAAAATCTACGACCTCGAATCCCCGGTAAAAGCCAGTGAGGACCGCGACATGATTCATGTCTGGCGCAAACTGCAAAGCGCCGACCACTTCCACTACATGGAGAAGAGCAACGGTTTCACCCCATACCCGTCGCCCTACGACGCCTACATCTACTACATGAACGCCCTGGCCGACCTGCAGATTCGCGTCAAAAAGGAAGCCGAACTCATTCACAAGGCACACAAAGCAACTACAGCCTGATTGATTGGCTCCCAGCCGTTTTCAGCCCGGTCACCTATAGGTGCCCGGGCTTTTTTTGAGGAGTGTGAATTTTTCTTTTGCAGACCAAACTTTCACCTTCATATATTGGCATGGCAAATTGCCCTTTTTTCAGCTGAGATTCTTTTCAAAATTCCTGACAAATCTGAAACAGCCCCCCTATTTGATGAAATTTGCGTAAAATTTCATTTTTTTACAAAAAAAGTCTTGCCTTTACGATACAGTTGTGTATAATAACCCCGCTTTCATGCCTAACGGCTGACAAAGCAAAATAAAAAGAACGCGGATGTAGCTCAGTGGTAGAGCGCAACCTTGCCAAGGTTGATGTCGTGGGTTCGAATCCCATCATCCGCTCTTACTGACAGACGGGCGAAAGCCCTAACATGCGGATGTAGCTCAGTGGTAGAGCGCAACCTTGCCAAGGTTGATGTCGTGGGTTCGAATCCCATCATCCGCTCTGAAGCCCCTTTCACGAGGGGCTTTGCTGTTCAAGGGTGGGGAGGGTAACACACACGCACCATGAGGTGCAGCCGCTGACTTTCTTTTTTTGAGGAGGAAGCGCTCCGTGCAATCGGGAGAGCTTAATCCTCGTGCTCCAGAATCTCCTGAAGACGCGCTGACCCGAAACAGGATGGTGTTACTTCATCTTGCAGGAAATGGATAATGCGATCCATCACATGTACCTGCACCTCAAGTTCCGGCGATATGAGAAAGAGGTCTTCTTCGTAACTGCGATTCACCCCGCAGGAGAGTGCGGTCTCCCGCATGAGGTTTTGCAGGCGCTGGAGCTGATTAGCCGCAGCGGATGCACTGTCGGCATCTCGGATTGTACTGGCAACAGCAACCCATTGCCGGGTGAGCGGCAACAATTTGCGAGCGGCCTGCATGGCAGCCGGAACGGCGTCGGGGTCGACACGCATATCCATATTTTCCAGCTCATCGCGCACACCAAGCAGGGCATTGAGCAAGCGCTCGGAGTGGTAGAAATCAGCATCTCTCTGCTGTAGCTCGGCCCAGGCGCCAAGCAGAGCTGCAGTACAGCGCCTGGTACCGGCGAGGTAACGCAGGCGGAGCTCACGGGCTGCCATCTTATCGCTCGGCGGTGTAAGCTGAGCAATTTTTTCCGAAAAGGACTCCATGTAAGGCAGGAATGATTCCAGTATTTCTGCTGCCCGAAGAGCGGACTGATAATCACTAACTGCGGTCAGAGAGGCAGTGAGGTCGTTCATGAACTGCCACATCTGCTCGAGTTGTTCGAGGTGTGGCTGCATCTGAGCCTGAATTTCAGGCGAGGGCTGGGGAAGATAGGGGGACATCACCTTCTGCAACGCAGGCGACCCGAAACATGCGGTTGAGCGCAGCAGAAGCAGATCGTAGGAATCAACCCTGAGAGGAGAGTCGCCCGCCTGGCGAATGAGTGAGGCGATACGCGGAGCTGCGGCATCTGCACTGTTACGATCTGCCACATACATGAGAATGGGCGAAAGGGAAAGCGGCTGCTGCTGAGCCATCAGCGGCGAAGCAGCCAGCGAGAGCGCGGCGAAAGCTATGACTGATTTCATGATTAGATGTTACGGCGTTTGAGTTGTAAGCGAATAGCCGAATTCGCGGTATAAATCCTCGACAGCGCGGCGGTTATCCAGATGTTCCCAATGAGAGGGCAAAGGCTGAGGAGCAGCACCATTGCGGAAAAGAAGGCGCAATATACCGATATAATCGGCCGAGACCTCATCTGCCGTCTCGGCCTCTTCGGCTTCGGGCTCCCGGAGAGAAAGACGACGAAGAGCAATGGCTACGGGAGTCTCAGAAAGTTCGGTACATACCCCACCACCATCGACTTCTATACTGTAGGGCTCGGGCAACAGGTCTGGCTGAGCCCCCAGCTGCAACAGACGCTCAACCAGGGCAGCATCTGCACAGCCCTCCACCACAAGTTGCAGGTAAGTACCGCGCCCACGGCGATCATTGATATCGATTTTACCTTCACTGACCAGTCGGGTCAGGATATCTACCCCCTGACCTTCACTCACACAAAAGTCAAAGGGAATTCCCCGGTGGTATTTTTCGCAGCGAGGTTCGAGCGGCAGCCCTTTCGACAGCAGCCATTCCATGACATCGTCAGACTCGCCAGAGCTTAACATGGCGCGAAGCATGGCTGTGGAGTGCCGAAGGGTCAGCCCCTGCTCCAACAGCCATTCCGCCATGGAGAGTACCTGTTCACGGGATTCCGGGCTATAGTTGCTGAGAGTCAGCGAGAGCAGGTCATTCCCGCACTCGGTATGATACTTCAGTACATCAGGATTGTGCTCAACTAGAGCCCGGGCAGCAGGCAGGCAGTTCATGTCAGCCGCCAGATGAGCCAAACTGCCATATTCTGCCTTTTGCAGAGGTGCCCCCAACACGGTCTCTCGCAACTTCGCATCAATTTCAGCAGCAAAGGGCATGATTTGCTCGTCTTCCCATGCAGCGTAAGCCCAGGTACCATATTCCGGCGGTTCTGTTGCCGACTCCGTGGACTCACTATAGTAGAGCAGCAAGTGGTTGTTATACCTGAGAGAATATGCGAACAACTCAACCCCGGCACGCTGATCCGGGGTCCAATCTTGCGAAAACTCCATTTTATCGCGCAGATACCAGCCATAACGCTGCGCATAATTCACGCACAGTTTTCCCGCACCCAGCATAACCAGAAGTGTGTACATCGCCATCATCGAGTATGCACATACACACAACATCACGCGCCAGGGTGACAAGGTAGCATCGCTGGAATAGCAGGCATTCATATCTGACCTCTTTTATAGCACATCAGTGACTGCGTTGCAAGCAACAATCAGAAAACAGCCCCGAATTGAAACATCGGCACACAGCATCGCCCACGTGAATTTGAATCCTGACACGGAAAATTATGTATTTTCCAGCTTGTCAAAGCGCCAAACACGTGCTAGAATGTGCTCTGTAGCGCATGAAATCACTCTCCATCATCTCAGCATTGGCGACTTTCGCCGTCCCTGTATGTCTGGCGGTAGGTGCGGACTGTGTACCGCACCCCCTGATGAACTTTCCCGGCAATGGCATGCGTCTGAACGGAGAATCCGTCACCGTGACCCCCACTGCCGAATTCCTGGCCATGCAGCGAGCTCTGACAGTCAAGCTGCAACAGATGCCGACCGAAAAAAAACTGGAGTTCTTCAGAAACTACAGCGCTACTACACTGCTGAGCTACTCTGCCGATCTCTGGGCCAGCCCCGACGACTACGAAAAATATAAGACAGAGTGGAAAAAGATGACCATCACGCCGCATCAGACCGTGCAGGTGGGTGCGTACAATCGTGGTAACAATGAGTGGTCGCTGCATGGGGTGAGTGTGAACAAGTTCGAGCGTAAAGTCACCCCCCTGACAATCTGCAACCTGGTATACAAGGCCGACAGCAATGTGTGGGTTTCGGCTAACGGCGAACTGGCCCCCACCCAAATCAGCACCACGGCTGACAATGTATATGGCGCCAGAACAGGCACTGCCTGGGTGCTCAGAAAAGAGGATGCCCTCTCCCGCATCTACGAATCACTGTCCATTTCCCGACGAACCAACGGTGAGTTCCTGTACCTCACTTACGATTTCACAGAACGCACACCGGGAACCGGCACCGTTCTGGCACAGGGGAGTTACGTCCTGCGCTTCCGCATCGGCCCGCCTGCTCCCGACCCCGAATCAGCCTCACCCCAGAATCCTGAAAAAGAAATATCAAAGCCCCAGCCTCTCAAGCAGGAGGCCACTACGGCTCCCAACGGCGAAAAGGCAAAGACAGATGCCGACCCCCGCAAGAAAAAGCGCAAAAATCGCCGCAGACGCAGACACTAACACACACGTATAACATGAGAATCATCGCCGGAAAGGCAAAAGGCTACAATATCAGAGTACCACAGGGCGAAGTGCGCCCCACACAGGATCGAGTGCGAGAGGCTCTCTTCAATATCATCGGTCCCATCATCGAGGGCGCGCGTGTGCTCGACCTTTACTGCGGCTCCGGCTCAGTTGGTCTGGAGGCTCTCAGCCGAGGAGCAGCATCTGCCCGCATGGTCGATGCTGCCCGGCAATCCTGCGCCATGGCACGCACCAATCTGGAGAAAAGCAAACTCACGGGCGGTAGTGTGATACAAAGTGACTGCCTTCAGTTCGTGAAGCGAGATGCCGGGAAATATGACATCATCTTTGCCGACCCACCCTACGCCAAAGCCATAGGCGACCGCGACATGATAGCCGAGCTGATGACTGATAGACTGCATGAGTTACTGACAGATGAAGGTTATTTCATTGCAGAAGCGCAGCTGGGCTACGGCGTGGGCGATATTCACACCCGAGAGTTCCCCGGCTGGCGGCTTATCGATGAGCGCAGCTATGGTAAAAACACTATTCTTTTCTACCGCAAAGACGTATGAAACGCTTTATTTTTCTGCTGATTTACAATCTTTTACTCCCGGTATTTCTCATTATCTCCATACCGGGCTATCTCATAAAGATGAAGAAACGCGGCGGGTTCGGTACCGGGCTGCGCGAGAGATTCGGGCTCTACAAAGTACCGGCAAATCAGGAACCGAAAGGTGGACTGTATGTACATGCTGTGAGTGTGGGAGAGGTGTTCATCGCTCTCAAATTCATCCGCGAATGGGTGAAGACACACCAGGAACCCGTGGTACTGGCCACCAGTACAGCTACAGGGCACCAGGTCGTGAGAGATGCCGCCCTGCCCGGCGTACGCGCGCTGTATTCCCCGCTGGATGTGCCCGGACTTTCCGGGCGCTGCCTGCGGCGCTTTCAACCCAGGGCCGTAGTTCTCATCGAAGCGGAGCTGTGGCCGAACTTTGCAGAGGCCTGCCACCGCATGCAAATCCCCATGCTCATGCTCAATGCTCGCCTGAGCCCGCGCAGTGAGGGGCGCTACCGGAAGGTGCGCGGCATCACCTCGCTGCTCTTCTCACGTCTCACGGCGCTGGGCGCACAGAATGCGAACGATAAGGGGCGATTCGCCGGAATCGGGGTGAAGGAAGATATTATTACCGTAACAGGCAGCATCAAGTTCGACGTGCTGGGCGACACGCCCGCCGAACCTCGCTCCGAATTCCGCGAGCTGCTCAACACGATTTCTGCCGGAAAACCCATAGTACTGGCCGCCAGTACTCATGCGGGTGAGGAAGCACTCATTGCCACTGCCATTCAGCAGGCCGGAGCCTTCCCGCTCATCATCCCCCGCCATGCCGAGCGACGGGCCGACGTGGTGAAAGACCTCACAGCAGCCGGTTTCTCCCCGGTACTGCGCACAGCGGGCCAGTTACCCACCCCCCTGCCCGATAATCTCTGCTACGTGGCCGACACGACCGGTGAGCTACGCGACTGGACTGCGCTTGCCGATGTCGCCGTGATAGGCAAAAGCTATCTGGCACGCGGGGGACAGAACCCGGTAGAGGCCATCGCCGCACGCAAACCGGTCGTATTCGGGCCTGATATGACTAATTTTGCCGATTTGGTCACCCTGCTGAAAGCTGAAAACGGTGTCTGGCAATGCGAAAAAGAGGAACTGGCCGAGACTCTCCGACGTGTACTCACCGACAAATCTGAAGTTGCAGCCCGCTGCGAGCGAGCATACAACGCACTGCATGTTCATTCAGGAGCCACGGCCAGGAGTGTGCGACTCGTCGAATCCCAATATCAATAACAAGCCGAGCCCCCCCCAACTACCCTGATAGCATTAGCAGTTATTCCGGGCATCGCAGCCCCGGCGTATGTCTGCCCCTATTGCCACAAATACAAACAGCGAAATCCCCCTTCTGTCGTTAACCCCGCAGTTCCTGCATCGGGGAGCGGAGTGAGCAACTTTCTCACAGCCTGGCCTAAGCTGAGCCGGTGAATTAAAAAAGGCGCGGCAGGTTACAGGAACCTTGCCGCACCGATGTTCTAAACTATATCTCAGGGACTTTTAACCGATTTGGGCACGACCGGACAGACGTGCGCCCTCCACCATGGAAAGCACGGAAGTGGTGATGTCGCCATTCACCACAGCACGCTCGTTGAGGTGGCAGCGGCCGCTGTTCACATTGCCATCTACATGACCGTAGATGTGAACCTCTCCGGCTTTGATATCGCCCTTGATGTCAGCGAGCTCACCGATGGTCACCTTGCCGGACTCTGAGGTGATTTCGCCTTCAATCTTGCCATCAATGTGCATGTCATTGTGGAAGGTGATGGTACCGATGATTTCGATACCCTGAGCCAGTACGTTAGTGGAATTGGTGCTCATATATGTTTGTGATAAGAGGGTTAGAGATTAAACAGTCATGATTTCCTTTTCCTTGGCGGCGACAAGTTCATCAACCTTCTTCACGTACTTGTCCGTCAGTTTCTGAACCTTGTCCTCTGCCAGGCGAACGCCGTCCTCAGTCAGGATGTTTTCAGCCTTCAGCTTCTTCACACCGTCCATACCGGTCTTGCGCACGCCGCGCACACGCACTCGAGTTTCCTCGGAGAGGGCCTTGACGTGCTTGCAGAGCTCCTTACGGCGCTCACCTGTGAGCTCGGGGATGGGCAGACGCACGGAGCGAGCGTCGATGATGGGGGTGATGTTCAGGCTGCTCTCAGCAATGGCTTTCTTAATATCGTTGAGAGTGCTGGGGTCAAACGGCTGAATGAGAATGGAACGGGCATCCGGCGTGGAAACCACGGCAAGGCTCTTAAGCTTCATGCTCGTGCCGTAAGAGGCCACGAAAATGTCCATATTGTCCACCAGCGAGGGAGAGGCCTTGCCGGTACGAACACCTGCGAACTTGGTCATCATGTTCTCGAGAGCCTCCTCCATACCGGTCTCGACTTCGAGCAAGAGTGTTTCTTCGTCCATATTTGTAATTTAGTGAGTGTATGAGTTAATGAGAATTTAACCACCGATGACGGTACCGATGCGCTCACCGAGCAGCGCACGGGTAATGTTACCGGGTTTGTGCATATCAAAAACCATGATAGGCTTGGAGTTGTCCTTGCACAGAGTGAAAGCGGTCTGGTCCATGACCTTGAGTTCGCGGGAGATGCACTCTTCATACGAGATTTCGTCAAAGCGAGTGGCGTTGGGGTCTTTCTTGGGGTCGGCGGTGTAGACTCCATCTACCGAGGTGGCTTTCATGACAACCTCTGCATTGATTTCACAGGCGCGCAGGGCGGCAGCAGTGTCTGTACTGAAGAAGGGGTTGCCCGTGCCGGCAGCAAAAACAACAACCTGGCCGTCGCGCAGCAGCTCTCGCGCTGTATTGCGGACATAGGGCTCGGCAACATTCTTCATCTCAATGGCACTCATCACGTGAGCAGGCACACCGGCCTCCTGCACAGCGGAGCAGATGGAAAGCGCATTCATCACCGTGGCAAGCATGCCTACATAGTCGGCTGTCGGGCGATCCATGCCGCGCACACTGGCTTTCGCACCACGCCATATATTGCCGCCGCCCACCACAATGGCAATCTGCAGATTGCCCTTCTGCTGAGCCTCGGCGATTTCACGAGCTATACGAGCCACGATTTCGGGGGAAATGTTATCCTTACTGCCCTGCGCACGCAGAGCCTCACCGCTCAGTTTGAGCAGTATTCGCTTATATTGGGGAGAGGTTGATTCACTCATGTCCGGAGAATATACTTCGTCGCCAGATACTTTGCCACGTTCTGACAGAAAAAGCGAGTCTAAAGTGTGCCAGTTGAAAAAAAATGGACTTGTTTAGGATTTGGTGATGGCTCAACCACAGTTGAACAAATCTGGATTTATGAAATACGGGGGACGCATTCCGACATACGAAGTGTATAGTGAACGGGCATAAGCAACACTACTGCCGTCATATTGCTTGCCGAATTGCCGGCATAACTGAAACAGCCCCGAAAAAAAGCACCGCGCCGAGACCTTCTGAAATGTTATCCGCGAGAGATATTTTTCGGAGAGCTTGCGATTTTGCTTGCAGCCGGGCGTGCGACAAGGTAGAATGGATGCCATGAGCAGGAAAATCCGATTAGGCACTCGCGGCAGCGAACTGGCACTGGCTCAGGCCGAGCTTGCCACAGCAGCTCTGAAATCTGAGAACCCCGATCTTGAGGTCGAGGTTGTTGTCATACACACGGATGGAGACATGCGCACGGACATCCCACTCTGCGAGGTCAACCGAGCGGCAGGCACGCAGGACAAAGGTGTGTTTGTTGCAGCGATTGAGCGAGCACTGGCCGCAGGCGAAATTGACTGTGCCGTACACAGTCTGAAGGATATGCCCGGTGAGCAGGATTCCGCCTTTGAACTGGCTGCCATTCTGCCCCGCGAAGATATTTGGGATGCCCTGGTACTCAAACCCGGTGCCAACCTGAATCACCTGCGCCTGGGAACAAGCAGTGTGCGCCGGGTTCAGATGGTGCGTACGTACTGGAGCGGCACGGCAGAGACTGTCAGTATTCGCGGCAATGTCACCACCCGCCTGCGCAAGCTTATTGCCGACCCGGGGATGGATGGTATCGTGCTTGCCAGAGCCGGTCTGAACAGGCTTGGCTACACGGGAGATTCACTCACCATCGACGGCACCACCCTGAGCATAGTCGACATGAGCAAGGATTCTTTCATGCCTGCCCTCTGTCAGGGCGCCATTGCTCTGGAAATACGGCGCGGAGACACAGTAACCCGCTCGCTGGTAGCGCCGGTGAATGATAAGGAAAGCTCCCTGCGCACACGCGCCGAGCGCGCGTTCCTCGCAGCACTTCAGGCGAACTGCTCCGTTCCGGTGGCCGGATATGCGACCTGCAATGGAGATTTCATGATGTTCCGCGCCATTTATTTCATGCCGGATGGCATGCCGGTGCGTATCACTCACCGAGGTCCGGCAGATGCCCCGGAGCAACTGGGGCGAGATGCCTATGCCAAACTGGTGCCCTACCTGCGCTGACCCCGATTTACTCTCTAACTTTCACATAAAATTTTCCACATGACAGTAACCACACTAACTTTCCATGAATTCGACGATTGCCTGTGGATTCGCTGCGCAAGCCGCGGGTGTTTCGTGAACAGTCCGGCGCTCAAAAATCTGGCAGCCCGCTATCTGGAAAAAGGCGGCAGCACTATCGTGGTCGACCTCGAAGTTTGCCCGGGCGTAGACTCCACATTCATGGGAACTCTGGCCGGCCTGGCGCGTAAGTGTCTGGCAGCCGGCGGCTGCATGCAGGTAGCAGCGCCCACCCAGCGTGCGCGCGAGGCGATGGAGAGTCTGGGGCTAGACATGCTGCTGGAGCTAGACCCCATAGATGCGCCCTGGCGCGCCACTCTCGATGAGCGGCGCAGTGTGCTGGCGCAGGATACCGAGGCCGCAGTGGAAGACGAACACCGCGACATGAGCGAAATAGACCGCACCCGCCACGTGCTGGAGGCTCACAACACGCTGCGCTCCATGAGCAAGAAAAACGACGAGACATTCGGCTACGTGTGCGAAACGCTTGAGGAAGACCTGCAGCGCCATATAGACGAGGGTGACGATGACACCTGATTCATACGACCAACAGTCATATTCAGAGGCTTACAGTCGCCTGCTCAGCCAGGTGCGTATGAGCTACGGCTGTGCGGAGCCGGATGACGAATTGCAACCGCCTGGCGAACTGGAGGTTCAGGCTCTGTGGCATGGCGGATTACTGGGGTTCGGCGGGCAGACCTTTCGGCACGGCAGTGTGCGCATACTGGATTTCGGTGAATGGAACCGCAGCGTCGGGCCGGATTTTCTGCGCGCCGAAATCGAGATAGAGGGAGTTCGGCTGCGAGGCGATATAGAAATTGACCCCAGTGCACAGGATTGGGAGCGACACGGGCACGGAGCCAACCCGGACTACACGAATGTCGTATTGCACATAGTGCTCAGTCCGCCGCCTCCCGGTTGGTTCACGCGCAATGCAAAGCACCGCGACATCCCCATATTCCCCATACCGGAAAGCACCATTCGTGAAGCCCTGGGCAAAGGTACGCCACCGCCCCGTGATTGCAGCGGTCTTTGCCGCACCCCCCTTGCAGAAAAGAACATACAGCAGGTGAAACAGTTGCTGCGCGCAGCCGCAGCTTACCGCAGCCAGACAAAACGCCGACTTTTCCGCAGGAAAGCTGAGGTCGTGGGCGAGCAACAGGCCTGGTTCGAGGCCTTCGCTGAAACGCTTGGCTACAAAATCAACAAGTTGCCCATGCTGCTACTGGCTCGCCGCGCACCGCTGAGCATTCTCCGGCGTACTGATGCCGAGGGCATTTTGCTGGGTACAGCCGGATTTCTGCTGCCGGTGCTGCCCGCCAGAGCGGACCGTACAGCAAGGAATTACCACCGTCTCGTGTGGGACGCCTGGTGGCCGGTCTGCGAGCAGTTCCGCCTGGATACCAGCCGGGCACTGCCCTGGCGCTATGCACCATTGCGACCGGCCAATCACCCGCACCGCCGCGTAGCGGCACTGGCGCTTATCGCCGAGCGATGGAACGAGATTGAACAGAGGTTACATGCAGAGACAGCCGAGGATCTTGCACACCTGCTTTTCTCGCTCCAACACCCCTACTGGAGCCACCGCTACTCACTTCCCTCGGCAGAACAGGAGCGCCCGCTCGCCCTCTTCGGAGAGGAACGTGTAAGGGATTTTCTCGTTAATCACCTCTACGTACAGACGGAAGCCCCCTTCGCTCTCGCAACGTACCTGAGCATGAAGAACAGTACCATTCCACGGCGGGTTCAGCTCACAGCCGATAGACTGTTCGGGCGACGGGAGGATATACAATCTCTCCTCAAATTCATGTATGTACAACAGGCTCTGCTGCAGATAGATACGGACTTCTGCGCTATGCATCCCTGCCGCGATTGCTGTTTTCCCGAGCAACTTAACCAGTGGACGATGTTTTGACCACATACATCATCATGGTATTAGCAAAGCCTCACTCACTCACCACCACCCTGCTGCCGCACGGCAAAGCATGGTACAGGGGTTCACACGCCACCTGCGGCAAACGTATGCAGCCGTGAGAGGCCGGACTGCGGTAGACATCCCCGACATGCAGCCCTACACCACTCCAGGTTAATCGCATGAAATAGGGCATAGGACAGTCGTAAAGGTTCGAGTGGTGGTCTGCATGTTTTTGCAGTATGCAGAAACTGCCGGTCGGTGTTCGTTTGTTACCACGTCCTGTACACACGGGAAAATCCATAGCGACCTGACCGTTCACTAGGTAAAGTCCCCGCTGCGGACCCAACAGAATCCGCACCTGCCTGTGCCCATCCTGCTGCATAAGTGCAGGGTTCACCCACACACTGTGAGTCTGCGGATAGGTTGGCAGCAGTGTAAACTCCTCGTGAGCGGCCGGCAGCTCCCCTCTTTCCCCCGGAAGTTTATAGCCGGTAAGTTCGCCCCTGCACTCTGAGCGCACATAGCTCGCGCTACCCGCTACCTGTACTGACATGCTCCGAGTTGCTTGCAGAGCATCGCCACGGTGTACCGCTGCGTGAGGGGCCAGGTTCTGGCAGCCAGACAAAGCGGCTACTGCGGTAATCATGACCGCACATTTCAGAATTGTTTTCATGCTGCCCACTGTATACCTAACGGCATTGACAGGCCAGATGTTTGATTAACAGTCCATAACTGCCATATTCCGCCCCGCCGGCAGACACGGGTTCCTTTATGACAGAATGCAGCTTACCCACACCCGGAACACGGCTTGACGAGACTTTCCCCGCGCGCTACAATAGCACAGTCAACATGAGCATACATACCTCCATCAGCACGCTCATCGGCCACACCCCCTTGCTGGAACCGGTGAACTACAACCGCAGCCACGGCCTGCAGGCTCGCCTGCTACTCAAGCTCGAATACCTCAACCCCACCGGCTCCGTAAAAGATAGGGCCGCACTCGCCATCATCGAGTCGGCTGAGGCCGACGGCCGTCTGAAGAAAGGCGGCACCATCATTGAACCCACCAGCGGAAATACCGGTATCGGTCTGGCTGCGCTCGCTGCAACACGCGGCTACCGTGCCATCATGGTGATGCCCGAGAGCATGAGCGTGGAGCGCCGCAACATACTGAAAGCCTATGGAGCCGAAATCGCACTCACTCCTGCGGCAGAGGGCATGGCCGGGGCCCTGCGCAAAGCAGAGGAACTGCAGGCAGGAATTCCCGGCGCCATCATAGCCGGCCAGTTTGAGAACCCCGCCAACGCCGCTGCTCATTTCTCCACAACCGGTCCTGAAATATGGAGCGCCACACAGGGCGAGGTGCATGCTGTTGTAATCGGCATCGGCACCGGCGGTACTATCACCGGTACCGGTCGCTACCTTAAAACGAAGAACCATGCCCTGCAGGTTATAGGCGTGGAGCCCGCTGCCTCCCCCCTGCTGAGCGGTGGGCAACCCGGGCCGCATGCCATTCAGGGAATAGGAGCAAACTTTGTTCCGCCCGTGCTCGACCTGAGCGTGTGCGATGAAATCCTGACTGTGGATGACACTGCCCCCTTCACCGCAGCAAAAGAACTGGCAACGCGCGACGGCATATTGGTGGGCATATCATCGGGTGCAGCTCTCCATGCCGCCACACAGGTAGCAAAGCGCTGCGACATGGCAGGCAAGACGATTGTTGTCATCATGCCCGACAGTGCCGATCGTTACTACTCGACCCCGCTTTTCGGCAGATGAACACAGCAAACTACACTCTTTACCTGGTAACGGATGAATCGGAACGCTGCCGTTACGGTCTGGTTGATACGGTGCGCCGAGCTGTTGAGGGTGGAGTCACCATAGTGCAGTACCGCTCCGAAAGGCGCTCCCATGAGCAGCAACGCGAAGAAGTTCTCCCCCTGCAAGCCTACCTGAAAAGCGTGGGTATACCACTTATCATCAACGACAATGTTCAGCTTGCCGTCGAGATAGATGCCGACGGCATTCACATCGGCCAGGATGACATGCCGGTACCGCAGGCGAGAGCCCTCATCGGCCCGCACAAAATCCTGGGACTGACGGTGACCACCCCCGCGCAGATGACAGAAGTCGACATATCTCTGGTTGATTACCTGGGCTGCGGCCCGGTATTCCCGACCATCACGAAAGAGGACGCGCCATCCCCCATGGGGGTGAGCGGTTGGGCAGAACTGGCGCGCATGAGCCCACTGCCCGTCGTCGCCATCGGGGGGCTGAACCGCGAACGCACTGCCGCCATACGCGCCACGGGTCTGGCCGCCGGAGTGGCAGTCGTGTCGCACATCTGTGCCGCAGAGAACCCCGCACAAGCCGCCCGCGAACTGTTATGAATAACCCGCATCAGCAAGCAGCCGAGGTGCTGAGCGAGCTGCGCTCCAGGCGCCCGCTCATTCTCTGCCTGACCAACAATGTGGTGCAGAATATCACGGCCAATATGCTGCTGGCCGTGGGTGCCGTGCCGGTCATGCTCACCCACATCGGCGAAATCCGCGACCTGCTCCACAGCTGCGCCAACGGTATGCTGGTGAACGTGGGCACCCTGAGCGAAACTCAGGCTCAAACCATGCTTGCGGCCGTAGCAGAGGCGCGGCGCGCCGGTGTGCCCTGGGTGCTCGACCCCGTAGCCGTCGGTCTGTTGCGTTACCGCACCGGCGTATGCAGTGAGCTCCTGCAGACCCCGCCCGGCATGATTCGCGGCAATGCCTCAGAAATCATCGCTCTGGCAGGGGCTGAGGGAGCCCTCTGCCGCGGCGTGGAGAGCACGGCAGAAAGCGCGGCTGCCCTCAGCGCAGCGCAGGCTCTTGCCCGCCGCACTGGGGCAGCAGTCCTCGTGACCGGAGAGACAGATTACTCCACCGACGGAACCACTACCGCCACCTGCCGCAACGGAGATGAACTCATGACCCGGGTTACCGGAGTTGGGTGTGCCATGGGGGCACTGGCTGCCGCCTGCCTGGCAGTGGCTCCCACCCCACTGGCAGCAGCCACTGCCACAGCAGCCATACTCGGGATTGCCGGGGAAAGGGCTGCTGCCAGGGCACCACAGCGCCCGGGCACCTTTGCCGCACTTCTGCTCGACGAACTGGCAACCCTCACCCCCGATGATGTATACCGGTGTGCACGTTTGAGCTGCGTACCGAAACATGATTAACACGCCGGAACAAGTGGAGGCTGTTTCAGAAGTGCTGTTAAATCTTCAGGAGCAGGCGTTATTCCAAACAAAGCACAAACGACGGGCTGATTAAGACTTGCAAGGACGGAAGAAATATGATAGCATGCCAATAGTATGGGAGCACTGGCACATCGCATCAGACTTGGATGGAGAGGGATTTGTACCTATCTGGCGCAGGGAATGATTGACCCGCTGCCGGCGCGGCATGCCATCAGCAGTTACAATCTCAGCAAAGCCGGGCGAGATACGAAAGCCGCGCTGGATGTGGCGCTGGTAGGGTTACCACAGGGTATGGCCTTTGCAGCCATGGCCGGGCTCGACAGTATATACGGCATCATGGCGGCTACAGTTGGCACGTTCATTGCACCGCTGTTCACGCGCTGCGGCATGACGGTCAGCGGGCCGAGCAATGCCACAGCATTCATGCTGGCGAGTTTCTTTCTGGCGTCATCCCCGGCGATACAAAGCCACCCCGGGATATTCGTGCCGCTCATCGTGTTTCTGGCAGGGGTAGTGTGCGTGATTGGCGCTTTTGTGAAAGCCACCGAGATGCTTCAGTTTGTGAGTCGGAGCGTGCTGGTGGGCTATATCACAGGTGCCGCGACACTCATTATAGCATCGCAACTTCGCTATGTACTGGGAATTAACGACGTGAATGCAGGCAGCTCATTCTTCACCATGAGTTCGGCCATTATCAGCAATCTTGACAAAGTGCAGTGGCAACCCATCGTACTGGGCGTGCTCTCGTTCCTGATGTTCATACCGCTCAAGAAACACTTTAAGTTCCTGCCGACCTTTGCGGTGATATTACTGACCATGAGCGTGCTCAACTGGGTGCTCTGCCAGCCCTGGGCGGGTGGGAACTTCTGCGACGTGCGCATGCTCAAAGATTTCACCATGAGTGATTTGACCTGCACCCCGCCGGCAGTATGGGAGCTACCCGGTCACCTGGCGGAGCTGTTCCCGGTGGTCATAGGTATCGCCTTCCTCTCCACGCTCGAACAGACGGTGATGAGCAAGACCCTCTCAGCCAAGACCGGCGAACAAGTCAACCTCAATCAGGATACCTTCGCCGTCGGTATGGCCAATATCGGCTCTGCCTTCACCACATCTCTGCCCTGCTCGGCCTCGCTCACACGCTCCATGCTCAACTATACGGCAGGCGCGGCCACTCGGTTCTCGGGGGTCATCTGCGGGCTGCTCTGCCTGGGTATTACTTTTGTACTGGCGAGTTTCCCCATCATATCGTGCATACCACACAGTGTGTTGGCGGCACTGGTGCTGGCGAATGCCGTCTCTCTGTACGACCGCAAGCTGCTGCGTATCTGTTTCCGGTCCACGCGCGGGGATGCGGTGGTGCTGCTGGTTACGTTCATTGCGGCGCTGTTGCTGCCGCTGCACATTGCCATCTTCGTGGGGGTTATCATCTCAGTCTCACTCTTTCTGCGCAAAGCAGCCCGGCCCGAGCTGGTGGAGTATACCTTTGACAACGAAGGCACACTCATGGAGCTGAACAACAAAGCCGAACGCCTGCCGCAGATATCCATCGTACACGTCGAGGGTGACCTCTTCTTCGGCGCGGCAGACCTGTTCCGCAAGCAGGTTTCGCGCATTGCAGAAGACCCCAGCCTGGCCGTCATCGTGCTGCGCATGCGCAATGCGCGCAATCTGGACGCCACCGCCGTCTGTGCGCTCGAAGAACTTATCAAATTCACCCGCGAGAAAGGGCGCCACCTCATCGTATCCGGCGCCGGGCGCCAGGTGTACCGAGTGCTCAGAAAGAGCGGCGTGCTCGATGTGCTACAGTCAAACTGCGACCGTGACAAGGGAGAAAGCAACATCTTCATCTTCGAGCCCAAGAACCCCAATATCTCCACACGAAAGGCACTCATGCGCGCGCAGAAACTGCTCGGCACCCGCAACGCTGATATCTCCATCTACACGACCGAACAGCACAAACCAGCCTGAGCATGCAGGAGCAGCACTACAGCGACTTCGCACAGGCACTGGTAGACTGGTTCTCAGCACAGGGGCGTGACTACCCCTGGCGGCGCACTACCGACCCCTGGGCCATACTGGTGAGCGAAATCATGCTGCAGCAGACCACCATTCCCACCGTGCTGGCGCGCTATGAGGTCTGGATGGCACAGTTCCCCACCCCCGCAGCACTTGCTGCAGCAGATGAGCAGAGCGCGCTACGCTCATGGGAGGGGCTGGGCTACTACCGCCGCGTGCGCTCGCTGCGGGCGGCTGCCATAGCTATCTGTGAAAAACACGGCGGAGAGTTTCCGGCGGAGGAAGTTGCCCTTCGCACCCTGCCGGGAATAGGCGACTACACCATCGGCGCCCTGCTGAGCTTTGCCTGGAACCGCCCCGCCCCGCTGGTGGACGCCAACGTGAGCCGCGTGTTTGCCCGCGTGTTCAACGACCCCACCCCGATAGACAGCCCCGCCGGGCGCCGCAGGCACTGGGAGCTTGCAGCCCGGCTCGTGCACCCCACCAACCCACGCGCCTACAACTCAGCCCTCATGGAGCTGGGGCAAACCCTCTGCACCACAGGCTCGCCCACCTGCCTGCTGTGCCCGGTACGCGCCTATTGCACGGCTACAAAGCCCGAAGAGTTGCCCGTCAAGCTTCCGAAAAAAGAAATCACCGCCATAGAGCACTGGGATATCTGGCACTGCACGGCAAACGGCTTGCTCATGGAGAAGCAACCGGACGGCAGACGCCATGAGGGTATGTACCGCCTGCCGCGCCGTGCTGCCGAAGAAATCGCCGACCTCCCCCACCTCTGTGACCAGAAATACAGCGTAACACGCTACAAAGTCACGCGCCACCTTCACCGTGCCGATACCGCCACCCCGCAGGCCGGTGAATGTTACATCCCCCTGGCTGACCTCTCCCACACCCCCATGGCCAGCCCCGACCGCAAACTGGTGCAGAAATATTTACCACGGTAGAAATAATAGCCGATTTGCTCAATAAAGCTCCGTTCGACAAACGTCTATAAGACGGTATGTGTAGAAAATCGACAGGAATCATGGCGCTGTGGGCGCTACTGGCCGGGGTTGCCCTGAGTGCCGGTGGCGGCTATGGCACACCGGCGGAGTTCGGCAGCGAGCCGCTGAGCCTCACCCCCTTACTGCCCACCGACAAGCCGAGGCAGTGGGGCCGGGGCAACTCCGGGATACTCGCCTCGCTGCAAGGGATACGCGGCACCTGGGGGCGCAACGGCGAAGTGCGGCTGGTAACTCCGCGCGGCAGGATACTGCGCATGCCGGCCCGCTACCTGAGCGAGAACGAAAGGGAGTATGTGGCTCAATGGCTGAAAGACAATGGTTTTATTCCCCTGCCCACAGCCAACCTCGGCACCCTGCATGTGCGCTTGCTCTCAGTAAGTCCCACCGCAGTCAGGGGGCAGTTGAGCCTGCAATTCATCACCCCCGACGGCAAGGCGAACAGCTGGATTATCGAGGATAAACCGGCACTCAAAGGCAAGGGCAACACCGGCACCATTTCCCTGACTGCCGAGGGCCTGCAACTGGTAAAGCAGTGGCAGCTGCAGTCGGCGCAGACTCATGGCAAGCCCTGCCTGCCCGTGGCGGCCACGGCAAATGAAGCGCTGGTCTGCAGTGAACTGCGAGGGGTGAACACGGTTATTCTCTTTCTCGGGCGCCGCGGCGGGGGAAAAGACACCGCCTTCCGGCACTACCTGAGCCAACACCCCGAAGCTGCCGCAGAATGGGCGCAGCGCTATGTGTTCCTGCTCGTGTATGCTGAAGATGACGGCAGTTACTCACCGCAGATATGCAGCGAGCTCAATACACTGGCTAACCACCATCAGGTACAGCCGGACGGTTACACGCAGTTACAGCCCGGTGTCATACCCTCAGAAATGGCCTACCAGAGCACACGGTTCAACAACGATATGCTCTCAGGTATCACCCTGATAGGCAATGCTGATGTGGGCAGCAGGCATGTGCTGCTTCAGCGCATTTTTGCCTTCAACCTCAGCATGGATGAATTCCTCAACACCCAACCGAATCAAGTCCGATTCCTGCAACAATGAAACTTTTCCCCCTCATCACCGCCGCCCTCCTCGGCCTGAGCGCTGCCGCCACAGCCTTCGAACAGCACATCCGTACCCTGCTTGAGCAACCGCAGCATGCCGAAGCCTTTTACCAACTCAGCCTGCCGGATGCGCGTATCGATGCAGCACTCAGCCAACTGAGCGAGAGTGAACAAGAGCAACTCAGCACCCTGCTCACCTACCGCGAGCTCTACTCAGCCCGCTCACGCAAGGCAGAGAATCCCGGGCGCGAGTTCGTGCTGCGCATGCGTGACTTCATCTGTGAGCACCACACCTTCTCCGAACGGCTGCAGGGGCTCGAAGAGTGGCTCAACAGCCCCGCCCCGCTCACCCTGACAGAACTGGACATGCTGCGCCGTGCCATGATGGCCTGGTGCGGCAACTTCGGCCGCCGTATGGTGGATGCACGCTACGCCCGCGAGTTCCTGAGCGATTACCGCGATGGGCGCCCCGTAGAGCTCACCCTCAACCGCGAGCAGGATATTGCCCGGCACATGCACCATGCCCTGAGCAGCTTCATTCAGACCGAGCGTACCCTCAACGGCGGCACCGCCACCACCCTGAGCAACGGTCGCGACCGCGCACAGAACCTGCTGGCCGCCCTGATATGGCAGGATGAGCGCGCGGCACTTGCCCTGGCACGCGGTAAAAACCTGTTTGCCTACGAGCTGCTCAGCCGGCAATCGGAAGATTTACCGCGCTGGTTGATGAGCCGCGGTATTCTGTATTACAACGACTTCGGGTTCGATATACCTGAAAGTTGCCTGACCGCCCTGCATGTTCACCGGTGGTACAAGACCCCGGCCCTCGCCGCTGCACAGCTCAGAAAGCAGAATGCCGACCTGCCCGATGAACTTCAGGCACTGGCACCGCGCTGCATGCTGGCTCTGGGCGGAGGTCAGGCAGACTGGCACCCGCTCACGGAAATCTCACCCCATCAGGGCTGCAACCCGCGCTGGCCAGATGCCAGCGCACCTACCCTGCCACAGTGGAGCCCCGCCCTGCTGGGTCTGCCCGATGAAAAGCCCGCCACCCTCAGCGCTGCCTTCGACAAGAGCCTCGAATCGCTCGAAAAACACCTGGCCTCGACCAAAGAACACCACGGCACAAGCGCCATACTGGCGGCTGCGCTGGAGGAATGCGCCGCCGTGCGCCCCGAGCAGCGGGATATGGAGCTGCCCATTTACCTGCGCCTGGCATTCAGTCTGGAGCAAGATGGCCTCGCCATCGACTTCGCCCCCGATGAAGAAGAACTCACACTGAGAGGCAGCGGCACAGACTCCCCCATCATGCAGACAGCCCTGCACCTCACCCCGCAACTGCTGCACCGCCTGACCCTGCTGCTCGCCGTCATGGAAAAACAGGGGCATGAGCAGGAGCTTGGGCAAGCCTGCACACGCCTGGCCCGGGTGCTTAACCGCAGCGGGCTCTGGCCGCTCATCATCTGCCAGCGTGAATTACGCGGCGTCAGTCCCCTGGCACTCATCACCCTGTTCACCCACTACGAAGGCGAGCTTGCCCCGCTGGCGGACTACGGCGAAGCCATGGGCATGACGAACGAGATGACAATCGCCGCGCTGGGCCATGAGGACGCAGTTGCCGACAATCTGCGGCGCGCCGCCACGGTCAGCGGTACCCTGACCGCCACCGACGAGCAACGCCGACAAGCCGCCGCAGAGCTGCTGGCTCTGGCAAAAGAGCACGCGCAGGATGAAAGCCCCGAGCTTACGGCCCGCATCATCTCACACCTGCTGCGCCACGGCATGACGGCCACCGTGCTGACCTGGCCCGAGTGCCCTGTGCGCTGTCTGAGCGGTCAATATGCCATGAGCGGCCTACGGCTCGTACACGCGCTGAAAACCGCCGGTAAACGAGAAGAGGCCGCTCAACTGGTAGCCGCCATGCAGAAAGAGGGGCACATGCCCGCCACACGCCTGGCAGCAGCCGCCCTGTGTACGGATGAAGCGCAGGCCGCGCGTCTGCAACGCGATGCCCTGCTGCTGGCCATGCTCTGGCAGGTGGCAGATGAACAAGTCTGCCGCGACTGCGTGGAATACCTGATGGAAAGCGGAGAAGCCCCCGATGAGGCCATGAAGCTCGAGCTGCTGTGCAGCAACGGTCAGCGGGCGGGTCTCACCCCGGCTTTGGCTGCCGTCTATCACCGGCAAGGCGATGCGCGGCGCGAACTCTTTGTATGGGAATACCTGCTGGCCATCGGCGTATCAACCGCCACGCCCTACGGCGACACGCCCACGCACGCCGATATCGTGCACTACCGCAGCATGGCCGACAAATGCATCGAAGCCATCATTCAGCAGGCTTCAACCGAGCAGCCGCACCCCACGCTCCCGGCACAGGCCCCGACGTTCGACACCGCCGCGCTGCCGGCACGCGAATGGAAACGCCGCAATGCCCCGGCCGTCACGGGACAGCTCGTGGCTCTCTACGATACCCCCGCAGCCATACGCGTACTGACGGCAGACGGCAGCACCGAGCTCATCCGGCTCAGCGAACTGGCAGAAAAAGTCGACTCTTACCTTGCCGAATGGCGCCGCGCCTGCGGGTTCACCCAGTGGGAATGGAAAAACCCACCCTGGTATCTGGCCAACTTCAGCAAAGTATGGGGTAAACCCATTGCAGCGTACCCTGATTTCACCTGTCCGGGGCAGCAGATACTCGTCGTACGCAAGCCCGATGGTGACACCGCACACCTGCGCTGCCTGGGTCTGGCCGGAGCCCAGGCAAAACAAGCTGCCGACTTCTGCAAATCACATGCACCGCTATCGGCTCTGAAGCTCGCTACCTCACCGGCGCAGGCCGCTGAACTTGCCGCAGCGCACAAGCTGCCCGTGCTCGTCATCTGCTGCGCCTGTGGCGACACCCCCACCCTGCCCGGGTACAATGTTCCCGCCGCTACCCGCCTGCAAAGCTACCTGGCAGCCCACCCCGAGGCAGCAACCGTGTGGGGCAACAGCTGCATACTGCTGCCGGCCCCGTTCAAACAGTTACCGAACGGAAGTTTCGGCTACCCCGCACAAGAAAAAGAAGCGCTGCTGAAACTCGAAGCCAAGCTTTGCCCGAACAGTACACCGGGAGCAGAAACACCGCTTGCGCGCGCCCTGAAAGCCGTCAGCAGCAACAACCGCCCCCGTGGAATCGTCATCTGTTGGCTCAACCCGCAGCACCATGAATGCGGCACCCTCAACCTTAACCCCATCTCCACACGCCCCGAGGCAGCCTTGCAAACGCTCAGCCCCCTGCCGGAATAATGTCATCTGAACACAATTTTTCCATTTTGACACAGCGTTTACTTGACTTGGCAGGCTAATCCGCTAAAATAGCAAAGTCAATAGACCTCAAATTCAGTTATGAAGTTCCAAACCATCATCACCACAATTGTCGTGACGCTGTGCGCCATGGTTGCCACTGCTCAGGCCGAGATTAAGGTTGCTGCCGTCAATGTGACCGAGCTGTACACCATGTTCTACAAGCGCTTCGACACCGAGGTTCGCCTGAAGGAAGAAGAAGCCAAGATTAAGGCTGAAATCAAGCAGCGCGAGGACAAACTGCGCGCCCTGCAGGAGGAAGACCAGAAGATTCAGAAGCAGTACGACCCCTCCCTGTCTGAGTCTCAGGTAAAGAAACTGCGTGACCAGCACAACCTCAAGGTAAATGAAATCCAGGCCGCCCAGCAGGAGCTGCAGACCTATGTGCAGCGCCGTTCTCTCGCCTTCAAGGAGATGTTCCGCCGCGACATGGCTTTACTTTTCAATGAAGTACAGCAGGCTATCACCGATTGTGCCACACAGCGCGGCTTTGACCTGGTGATTGACTCCAGCGCCACGACTTCTACCACGGGCATGAAAATATTCCCCCTCGTGAAGGACACCTTCGACATCACCCCCGAGGTGCTCAAACACATCAACGCCGGGGCTCCCGCCGGTTTCGACCCCAAGGCTGAGTTGCAGCGCCTCTACGGCAACAACGCCGTTCCCGGTAGCAACTGATTATCAACAACCAACCCCATTTCAGAGCACTACCATGAATCTCTCTCTCGAGCAGGTTGTCGCTCTCACCGGGGGTAAGATTCTCAACCCGACTCCGGAGATTAACGTCTCCGGAGTCGCTACGTTGGCAGAAGCTTGCCCCGGTGAGATTTCATTCCTCGGCAACGAAAAATATTTCAAGGACTTCCTTGCCACGAAAGCCTCCATCGCGCTGGTACCGCCCGGTCTGCCGGAGTACCCGGAAGGAGTGGTATTCATCGAGGTGGAAAACCCATCTCTGGCATTCAATGCCGTTGTTGGCTACTTCATGAAAGCGGCCAACGATTTTACAGCGGGAATTTCCCCTGCTGCTCACATCGACCCGACCGCCATCATTAACCCCGAAAAGGTGCGAGTTTCCCCCGGAGCAGTCATCGAGGCCGGTGCCACCATCGGTGACGGCTGCGATATCGGGCCCGGCTGCGTCATCGGCAAATCTGCCGTACTCGGTGAGAATTGCAAGCTGTACGCCAATGTCGTGGTACGCGAGCGCTGCATAGTGGGCAATCATGTTGTTGTGCAGCCCGGGGCAGTCATCGGCTCGGATGGTTTCGGGTTCCTGCTCAACAAGGAAACCGGCCGATACGAGACGGTGGACCAGGTAGGTATCGTTGTGATTGGCGACCACGTTGACATCGGCGCCAACACCACAATCGACCGCGCCCGTTTCGGTCGCACCATCATCGGCGAAGGTTCCAAGATTGATAACCTGGTGCAAATTGGTCACAATGTCGTGGTTGGTAAGCACACCGTCATCGTCTCCCAAAGCGGCGTGGCCGGCAGCACTCAGATAGGTGACTACGTGACCGTAGCCGCTCAGGTCGGCATTGCTGGTCACATTTCAGTGGGCGACAAGGCCGTGCTCGCAGCCCGCACCGGCGTGATGTCATCTCTGGAGGGTGGTCAGGTTTATTGGGGGGCACCGGCATCTCCGTACAAGGAGGCTGCCAAGCAGTTTGCAGCCATTCGCAAGCTGCCTGATGCCATGAAGGAAATGGTTGCCCTCAAAAAGCAGGCTGCAGAAATTAAAGAACTCATTGATCAGGCTCTGGCCGAGCAGGCCGGCAGCTGAGTTCCGAACCTGTTAACAGGATTCTGAAAATAAATGCCCCCGTAGTGTCAGGCTGCGGGGGTAGTTTTTTAACCAGACGCCAAGCGCAGGGGGAAAGCTCGGGAGCCACAGAGTGCTCAGATTCGCGGAGCGGCAGCATTCAGCTGCATGTTGATATCCTTCTGCTTATTCTTGAGGGGGCCGAGATTCTGCTCATGTCGTGCTACCTTCTCACGGGGAGCGGTGTAGAGGCGGCGATATGCCGCCACACGAGAAACCAGCAGCGATTCAACCGCGCTGCCGATGCTCTTCTGAATCTTGTCCTGCAATACCAGGGAGTGCTGCACAACCTCGCGGCAGAGCCTGCGCACCACCACTATGTGGGCCACTGTACCCACACACCATACCAACCCGGCCAGACTTACCAGCCCCAAAGCGAATACCTGGAAATCAAAAATCCCCAGAATACCTGCCATAATCAGGAACAGGCAAATCAGCACAATGCAGGCACGCATCCACCCCACATGAGCGCTGAAACATTTGCTGAAACTGACTCGGAGCTTGATATCTGCAAAAGGTTTATAAAGCTCACGCCCCATACGAACCCGCAGCTGCTGCAAATCAGCCTGGAGAGATTCTGCCGGGAACTCACCAATTTCGCATTCCAGGCTCTTTTTCATACGGGGGCGTACATCTCGCCAGTGGCTCATGCAAGAGAGCACGAAGTTGGTATCGCTCACCTCCTGCTGTTCGAGCACCTCAGAGCGCAGCGCGCGGTAGTAGAACCTCTCTGTGCCGCTGCCCAGCAGCTCCAGGCGCAGCAGGGTTACAGGAGAGAGAACCCAGCCGAGTGTTTTCTGCAACATGCTGATGGTCGAGGGTAGAGCACGCATGGCTGCCTCGGCATATATCTCCGTGCACAGTTGCAGGCTCTCGCGCTGACGCCCCTGGAAATAGTCAATTTCCTGCTCGATACCGGCCAGGAAACCGCTGTCTGAGCGAACCACGCGCTCACGGGCAACAAGTACAGACCCCTGCTTGCGTGTAAGTTCCTTGGCATGTTCCAGCAGACGGCGAATAGCAGAGCGCACACCGCAGGGCTGTGCAAGAGCATCCTGCACGAGCTGGCGGAAGGCCTCCATACCATCACTGCCGCCACCGGCAGGATTCACAAAGCACAGCGGTAACGGAGCCCCGACATGCTCACGACAAAACTCGCGCAGCGTATCTTTGAGCCTCAGAGTCGCATCTGCACCCAGATTTTCGGTGAACGTCACGGCCACCAGACAGGCCGCGCGCTGGTCATCGCTCAGCGATGCCAGTAACCCCCAGGCCGGCGAGGCCTCATAACTGCGGCCGTCGACAACGGCAATCACGACATCTGCCGCCTTTAGCAACTGCCGCACTGTGGCAGCGCCCCCCTCCTCTGTCGCCGGGCAGGTATCGACCAACTCCAGACCGCAGAGATTCTCCAGCGGAATAAAACGCGAGGCCGTAGCATCGCCGTCCTGACAACGGTAGCGCCAGCACAGATAATCCCCTTCGAACGGCACCCTGGCAATGAGGGGATATTCTGCTATAGAGGCCAGCAACGAGGATTTACCGCAACGCTCACCGCCCACGACAATGATTCGCCTATCACGGTCAAGCCGCTGTGCGGCCTTGTGAACCGGCTCTATGAATTCGTTTAAGGTCTCATCCTCAATCTCTGAGCACAGCTCAACAGCCTGCTGCGCCCAATAGCGCGCACGGCTCTCTTCAGTTCTAAAACGTCGGCTCAGCATATCCGCGCCCATTATAATGGCATAGCCCCGAGTTGTCCACCACAAAAATCATCGAATTGCGTATGCTTACCAAAAAGTATTTGCCCACACTCACCTGCCCCGTGTGTACATCGGCCTTCTTCTCCGGCCAGGTGCAGGGCATAAATGCCCCTGGTTCGACAACTGTCGAGCCGGGGGATTTCAGTGAACAAAGAGTATCAGAGCCGTCTTATATATAGCGAAGCATTTTCAGCATTTTGCAGATGAGGTAGAAGATGGATTTCAGCAACATCAGGCCACCGCATGCAAATAAACCAGTCGTTACCAAATAGGAGCCGCCGGGAGATGCCATACTATAGGTAACACCGGTTACAATGGCACCGGCGATAATAAATAAAAGCCCCTTGCCTATACCTTTTAATGTTTCTTTCAAGATGAAGGGGATGAACTCCTTGCGAAAACGCTTGCATACTTCCTGCAGGATAGCGTTTGCCGTCTCCTCTGGTAGACCACATCTTTGCAGCTCGTTGAGAACCTCCTGCTTGCTTTTTTTCTGATTGACATATAATTCGACGGTCAGGTCGAAAAGTTGATTCATGATGTTTTCCGGATTATTAACATCGTCATCATTTGCGGAATATTGCTCTTGGCTATTCATGATAAACTGTTAGCTCAGCATATCACAGGCCCACCTGCATGTCAAGCCATATATGGCACAGGGCAAACGCATTAGGAGTATGACACTTTCTTCAGATTGACAATTTACCATTTACAATTTACAAAGTTATTGAATTTACAGGCTCTTATATAAATATTCATCAGCTAAAAGCCAAATATATGGCCTTATCTTTTCCCGG
>JAZNVF010000105.1:0-12468 GCA_045592685.1 Akkermansia sp.
TCATCCTGTCTGTGTTTCGCCTCCGGCTTCCTTCCCACCCCACATTACTGTGACGCAGTTGCCTTTGGCTATTTGATTCCGCCCTGTCAGCGGCTCATTGGGGACTTTCACCTCAGTTACGTGTCATGCCTGACGTACCAACAACACCGCCACCGCAGATTGAACTGCGATGGCGGCGAAGTTAGTCAGTGCTCAGGGAGCACAGTGAAGCGCTTTACTGCTGTTCGGCGAGGGTGTCGCAGGTGCAGCAGAAGTTGCGGTCGCCCCAGGCATTTTCCACACGGGAGCAGGACGGCCAGAACTTGTGCAGGCGCTGGCAGGCTGCGGGATAAGCAGCCTGGGAGCGGGTGTAGGCGTGGTTCCACTCATCGGCGGTGACAGCGAGGGCTGTGTGAGGAGCGTTCACCATCACGTTGTCGTCGGCGGGCACGGTACCGTTGGCCACGGCCTCCATTTCACCATGAATACCCATCATAGCGTCGATGAAGCGGTCAAGCTCGTACTTGCTCTCGGACTCGGTGGGTTCGACCATGAGGGTATCGTGCACGGGGAAGCTCATGGTGGGGGCATGGAAGCCGTAGTCCATGAGTCGCTTGGCCATATCATCCACCGAGAGGTGGCTCTTGCGGAGCATGATGGTGGTGTCGAGAATACACTCGTGAGCCACCAGACCGTTGGCGCCGGCATAGAGGGTCGGGAAGTGATTTTCCAGGCGCTTGGCGATGTAGTTAGCGTTCAGGATAGCCATCTGCGAGGCGCGCTTGAGGCCCTCAAAGCCCATCATGGCGAGGTACATCCAGGTGATGGGGCAGATGGCAGCGGAGCCGTACTCTGCAGAGGATACAGCGGACTGCGACTGGCCCTCCTCACAGATGTGACCGGGCAGGTAGGGGGTGAGGTGCTCGGCACAGCAGATGGGGCCCACACCGGGACCACCACCGCCGTGGGGCATGGCAAAGGTCTTGTGCAGGTTGAGGTGGCAGACGTCAGCCCCGATGGTGCCGGGGTTGGTCAGACCACACTGAGCGTTCATGTTGGCGCCGTCCATGTACACCTGACCGCCGTTCTCGTGAACAATACGGCAAAGCTCAGCCACACCGCTCTCGTACACGCCGTGGGTGGAGGGATAGGTCACCATAAGGGCGGCGAGGTTGTCGCGGTGCTTCTCGGCCTGAGCCTTGAGGTCAGCGGCGTCGATGTTACCCAGCTCGTCGCACTTCACCGGCACGCAGGTAAAGCCGGCCATAGCGGCAGAGGCAGGGTTGGTACCATGAGCGGAGTTCGGGATAAGGCAGACATTGCGGTGCCCCTCACCCTGAGCCACCTGATAGCGGTGGATGGTGAGCAGGCCGGCGAACTCACCGGCGGCGCCGGAGTTCGGCTGCAGGGAGACGCCATGGAAACCGGTCACCACGGCCAGCCACTGCTTGAGCTGCTCGAGCATGGCGCGCATGCCCCGGCACTGGTCAGCAGGGGCGAAGGGGTGCAGCTCGGTCACACCGGCCCAGGTGATGGGCATCATGATTGCGGCGCAGTTGGCCTTCATGGTGCAGGAGCCCAGCGGAATCATCGCCTCGTTGAGGGCGAGGTCCTTGCACTCGAGCGTGTGGATGTAGCGCATCATCTCCGTTTCGGAGTGGAAGGCGTTGAAGCAAGTCTCGGTGCAGAACGCGCTCGTACGGTTCCACTCAGGGGCCCAGGCGGGAGCAGCCGGCACCTCGACCGAGGGCAGGCCCAGGGCGCAGCACAGAGCGGCGAGGTCGGCATCGGTCGTGGTTTCATCGAAGGAGACGGAAATGGTGTCGGCATCCACCTTGCGGATGTTGTAACCGGCGCTCAGGGCAGCGGCCACAAGCTCAGCAGCCTTGCCGGGAGTGCTCACAGCCACGGTGTCGAAGTAAGTAGCGGCGGGCACTGTATAGCCAGCGGCAGTGGCAGCAGCGGCAAAGCCGGCAGCCAGGCGGGCAGCGGTGGTAGCCACGTTCTTCAGTCCCTCGGGGCCCTGGTACATGGCATAGAACGTGCAGAGCAGCGCCGTGAGCACCTGAGCGGTGCAGATGTTCGAGGTAGCTTTCTCGCGGCGGATGTGCTGTTCACGCGTCTGCAGTGCCAGGCGGTAGGCGGGCTTGCCGTCGCGGTCGATAGACTTACCGATATAGCGGCCGGGCAGCTTGCGCTTGAGGGCATCCGTGCAGGCCATATAGGCAGCAGCAGGACCACCGTAGCCCATGGGAATACCGAAACGCTGCGTGGTACCCACACAGACATCAGCACCAAAGGTACCGGGCTCTTTCAGCACGGTGAGAGCCAGCAGGTCGGCGGCCACACAGCAGAGCACCTTGGCAGCGTGGCACTTGGCAAAGAACTCGCTATAGTCCTCCACGGCGCCGAGGTTGTCGGGGTACTGCACGAGCACACCGGCCAGGGTGGGAACGGAGGCGGGGTCGAAGCTGCGCCAGTCGCCGACGATGAGTTTCACGCCCGTGGTCTCGCAGCGGGTGCGGATAACGTCGATAGACTGGGGGAAACAGGTGTCTGCCACGAAGAAGGTGTCGCTCTTGCGCTTCTCGCTCACACAGAGGTGGACGGCCTCTGCAGCAGCGGTGCCTTCATCGAGCATACTGGCATTGGCAATGGGCAGGCCGGTCAGGCCGGCAATCATGGTCTGGAAATTCATGAGCATCTCCAAGCGGCCCTGTGCAATCTCAGGCTGGTAGGGGGTGTAGGCGGTGTACCAGCTGGGGTTTTCGTATACGTTGCGCTGAATGACTGCGGGCAGAAACGTACCGTAGTACCCCTGACCGATGAGGCTGCGCACGGGCTTGTTGGCGGAGAGCATCTTCTGCAGGGCAGCGAGCGCCTCCTGCTCAGCCATGGGGGCGGGCAGGTCGAGCGGGGCTTTCAGGCGAATATCGGCAGGTACGATGGCCTCCGTCATGGCATCGAGAGAATCGAAACCAATGGCAGCCAGCATGGCGGCGGTGTCGGCTGCGTTCGGGCCGATATGGCGGGGAATGAAAGAAGTCTGGGCAGAAAGCATAGTAAGGAACGAATGACGATTTCTGAAAGACGTGGTAAAAAAGTAGCAAAGCCTTGCAAGGGCTTCGGGCAAGGGTCCCCCCCTGCACCATGCACCACCTGCAAGGCTTTGCGGAGTTACTTACTTGTTGCAGAAGTCGGTGTAGGCGGCGGCGTCCATGAGCTCGTCGAGCTCAGCGGCGTCATCGATTTTAATCTTGCAAATCCAGCCGGCGCCGAAGGCATCGCTGTTCACGGTGTTGGGCTCAGCGTCGAGAGCCTCGTTCACCTCTACGATTTCACCGGAAACGGGGGTGTAGATGTCGGAAGCAGCCTTGGTGGATTCCACTGCGCCGATGCTATCCTCCTTGGAGAAGGTATCGCCCACGGCGGGAAGGTCTACATAAACTACCTCACCCAGCTCAGCCTGGGCAAAGTCGGTGATGCCGAGGGTCACCACGCCGTCCACGGCGGGGCTGATCCATTCGTGCTCGGAGGAATACTTGTAATCAGCGGGATTGCTCATAGTATGTGTATTGTGTATCAGGGGGTTATTTTTTGAGGAAAGGTTTCTTGACGATGACGGCAGGCACGGCTTTGTTGCGCACGATGACGTTCACCTCGGTGCCAACCTTGCAGTGAGCGGCAGGCACGTAGAGCATGGCGATACCCTTGCCCAGAGAGGGGGAAAGCACGCCGCTGCAAATCTGGCCAAGCGGGGTACCATCGGGCAGCTGTACTTCGTAGCCGTGGCGTGGCGGAGCGCCCTTGCCGGTGTACTCAATCGCCACCAGTGCGGTGGGGCGGCCGGCGGCTTTCTGCTCGCGCAGCACGTCCACGCCGATGAAATCCTTGGTCAGGTCGCAGCACCAGGACAGACCGGCCTCGAGCGGGGTCTTCTCAGGGGAGAGGTCGGAGCCGTTGAGAGAGTAGCACATCTCCAGGCGCAGGCTGTCGCGGGCACCCAGGCCACAGGGCTGAGCCCCGCAGGCCATGCTCTTCTCAAACCACTTCACACCCTGCTCTGCAGGGCAGAAGAACTCAAAGCCGTTCTCACCCGTGTAACCGGTGCGGCACACGATGCAGGAGTCACCATCGCACTCGAACTGCAGAATACCGTTGCGCACAGGCAGCTCTACACCGGGGCACATTTTGGCGAACACTGCCTCACTGTTCGGGCCCTGAATAGCCAGCCCCACGTAGTCGGCGCTCTTGTTCACCAGGGAAATTCCCTCGGGCTTGCGAGCGGAAAGCCAGGCATAGTCCTCATCGATCATGCTGGCATTCACCACCACGAAGAAGTCATCCTTACCGGTCTGGTAGATGATAAGGTCATCAATCACGCCTCCCTTTTCATTGAGCATCATGGAGTACTGCCCCATACCGTCCACCAGTTTGTTAAGATTATTGGTGAACATGCCGTTGAGCCACTCGGTAGCACCGGCGCCGCTCACTAGGAACTGGCCCATGTGCGAGATATCGAACACACCGCAGTCGGTGCGCACGGCATTGTGCTCAGCTAATATACCTGCGTACTGCACCGGCATATTCCAGCCGGCGAAGGGCACCATCTTGGCTCCGAGCGCCACGTGCTTGTCGCACAGTGGCGTGCTCTTAATAGATTCTTCGGCGTTCATGAGGGTCGTATTATACGCTCGCACGCGGGAAAGTCAAGCACGGGCGGCGCTTTCAACACCGACTCGCCCGGAATATGACACAGACTCCCCCTCCCCCGGCAAAGGGCGATTACAGGGGCAATTCGAAGAGCGCCCACACCGACTCCTTGCAAGCAATTTAGATTGACCACAGGGAGCAGATAGGCTATAGTGTCAGCATGGCAGAGTGGTTTCAGAAGGTATACAGCTACGCATCCGGCCCGATGGGCATGGGCTGGGTGACTTTTGCGTTTTATGTCATACTCGGCTGGTTGGCCTGTATGGGACTAGGGCGTTTGCAGCACAGAATCAACCACGCCCGCCGTGAACAACGACAGATTTTCTCCCTGCTGCTGAAAGTGGCCAAAGGCATCATCTGGGCACTCGTGCTGGTGCAGGGACTGCGCGGCGTAGGGGTGGATGTCGTTAGCATACTGGGAGCAGCCGGCGTGGCCGGTGTGGCTATCGGCTTTGCCTCGCAGACGGCGCTCAGCAACCTCATCAGCGGGGCCTTCCTGGTAAGTGAACGCAGTTTCCGCATGGGCGACTATATACAGGTTGGCGGCGAAGAGGGTACGGTGGAAAGCATCAACCTGCTATCGGTCTACCTGCGCCGGTCTGACAACACTCTGGTACGCGTACCCTGCGAAACACTCATCAAGACCCCGGTACGCAACCTCACCGGCGCCGAGTTGCGCCGCATCGACCTCGATATAGGGGTGGACTATGCCAGCAATCTGACCGAAGTGAAAGAAGTTATCATGCGTGTCATCACCGAGCGGCCGCAGCTCATGAGCGAACCGGCACCCACTGTCACCTTCAGCGGGTTCGGGGACAGCTCACTCAACCTGCATATCGGCGCCTGGTGCAAGACTGAGGTGTACCACGCCGTTCGCTACGAGTTCGCTACCGCCCTGCTGGCAGCGTTCGCCGAGCGCGGTATCAACATTCCCTTCCCCATAAGAGCCATCACGAAATACCAACCGAAACCAGACGCATGAATCTGCGCTCCCTGCTGCGCGACAACCGGTTCGCCGGCTGCTGCAATCCCCGGCAGACGGCGGAACCGTTCTGCAAAAACCCGAATACCCCGCTCACACTCTACTGCACACAAGCACCGGAGGGTGCACGCCTGCAACTGCGCGACCGTCACGGGGACACGAATATACTCACCCTGCCCCTGAGCGCCTATATCGTGGAGCGCATCAATTTCTGGAACCACTGGGCAAGCTACGCATTCGGGCATGAGTATGAATACACCCCCTCACTGTATGGGCTGGAGTGCTATGCCGCCTCCATCGCCATGGATATAGCCCGCGCCATTCCCGACCGCCCCGTAGACTACTGCGGTCTGCCCGTGCACGATGACTTCGCCCTGTGCCTGCACATGCGCAAGGAGAGCATACCGGCATACGACGCCAACTTCCGCGACCCGCACTGCTCCTGCCCACTGGCGCCAGATATCACACCGAACCGTTACCTGCAACACCTGCTCACAGAGACAAACAGCACCGCCCCACAACTACCGCAGCACGGCTTCCGCGGATGGGGAGATTTCGACTACTGCTGCGGTTACCTGCATTTCGACCCGGCTGACTGCCCCTATGCCTGGATGGGGTACGAGCAATCCTTCGACATATCCCCGACCCACGGATTTCCCCAATGGTTGTGCAACCTGACCCATGAATGGGAAGAAAGCCTGCTGGATGCACGCTATGAAAACGTACGCTGGTCCCCCTGCACCACCCTGCTGCAGATGCAGGAAGACGCCCTTGCCGTAGACATCGCCCGCTACCATCGCCCCCTCGTCCCCATCGCCATGAGCGAGCGTTTCCACACCGACGAAGATATACTGACCCTGGCTGACATATCTCAGACTCAGTAAACACAAACAAGAAAAAAATACTCCCGAAGGGTACTTGGTACTTTACTTAGCGTGCTCAATCTGCTAAGATGGCACTGCTATGGATTTAGAGCAACGCGAAATCAGTGCAGCAACCATCAGCCCGTACTTCGAGGAGTACTTCGGCCAGAAACCCACCGTGGTGGCGGCCTCTCCCGGGCGCGTGAACCTGATTGGTGAGCACACAGACTACAACAACGGCTTTGTACTGCCGATGGCCCTCAACAATATCAACGTGGTGGCTGTCGCCCCCTCCCCTACCGGCAAGCACCGCTGGGTTGGCTCTCTGGGCGACACCATGATTGAAATTGACCCAGCAGACGTCACCAAGCCCGGCGACCCCTTCTGGAGCAACTACGTACGCGGTGTTATCTGCATGCTCGAGCGCCGGGGCGTGAAGGTACCGGCGGTCGATATGCTCATCGACTCAAACGTACCGCGCGGCGGTGGCCTGTCCTCCAGTGCCGCTTTCGAAGTATCCGCCTGCACCGCTCTCGCAGCGTTCTGCGGGGTTGACATCACCCCGACCGACCGCGCTCTCATCGGCCAGGCAACAGAGCACGAGTTCGTAAACGTGCCCTGCGGTATCATGGACCAGTTCATCTCTGCCAACGGCAAGGAGGGGCACGCCCTCATGCTCGATTGCAAGGACCTGAGCTACAAGCACATACCCATGACAGACCCCAACGTGAGCGTACTCGTCATCGACTCCGCCGTCAAGCACTCCCTGGCCGACGGCGGCTATGCCGCCCGCCGCAAGAACTGCGAGGACGCCTGCGCCATACTCGGTGTGCCCTCCCTGCGCGAGGCCACTCTCGAAATGCTCGAAGAAAAGAAAGCCGAGCTGGGTGACCTGTGCTATCGCCGCGCCCGCCACGTCATCGGCGAAAACCTGCGCGTGGACGCCTTTGCTACGGCTCTGCAGAATGGTGACTGGGACGCCGCCGGTGTTGCCATGCGCAGCTCACACGATTCGCTGAAGAACGACTTTGAAGTATCCTGCGCCGAGGTGGACACCCTGGTAAGCCTGGCAGATACCATTCCCTCCGCAGCCTCTGTCTACGGTGCCCGCATGACAGGCGGCGGCTTCGGTGGCTGTATCGTAGCCCTGGTAAAGAGCGAAGACGTGGAAAAGGTTGCTGAAGAGATGATTGAGGCCTACCGCTCGGCTCTCGGTATCGAGACCTCCTACCTTGTAACCCGACCGGGCGAAGGCGCCCGCGTGCTCTACAAAGCTTAACCGACAGAAAGACTTATGAAACATATTCTGACAACACTGAGCGCACTTGCGCTGCTGGCCATGGGCGCCAACGCCCAGGAGGCCGCCGCTGCCGCTGCGGAGCCCGAGGCACTCCCGCTCTGGGAGATGATTGTGTTCTGCATTGTGGTGGTCGGCGTTATCGGCCTGGGTATCTGGAAATCCGGTGACTCCGGCGAGAGCGAAGAAGAGAAAAAGGAAAAGGGTGCCGCCGACTACTTCCTGGCCGGCCGTGGCCTGAGCTGGTGGCTGGTGGGCTTCTCCCTGCTGGCAGCCAACATCTCCACCGAGCAATTCGTGGGTATGAGCGGTCAGTCCGCCGACTGGCTGGGGCTGGCCATTGCCGGTTATGAGTGGCTGGCAGCCATCGTGCTGGTGATTGTGGCCTTCACCTTCCTGCCCATGCTGCTCAAGCGTGGCGTGTTCACCATTCCCCAGTTCCTGGAGGAGCGCTACAACGGCATTGCCCGCGTGACGATGGCCCTGGTGAACCTGCTCATTCTGGTGGGCGTTCCCACTGCTGCCGTGATTTATGCCGGTGCCAGCGTGGTTTCCGTATACTTCAATCTGTCGCTGACGGTCGGCTGTCTCATCATCGCCGGTGCAGCTACCGTCTATGTATATGTGGGCGGTCTGAAGGCCTGCGCCTGGACTGACCTCATCTGGGGTGCCGCCCTCATCGTAGGTGGCGGCGTGGTGGCCTACTTCGCCATCATGGCCTTGGGTGGCATGAACCCCGTCCCTGAAAACGTGATGGCCACTGCTGTCAGCACCGCCAACACCGGGGCAGACGCCATGGCTTCCGCCGGTTCTCAATTCAGTGACGGCCTTGCCCGCATGTGGAACCTGAACGCCGGCGAAGTCAGCGGCGCCACCAACGGTATCGGCGGCAAACTGCACATGATGCGCGAAAGCTCCGACCCCACCATGCCCTGGACGGTTTACCTGCTGGGTCTGTGGATTCCCAACTTCTTCTACTGGGGTCTCAACCAGTACATCATGCAGCGCACCCTCGCCTCCAAGAGCCTGGAGGAAGGTCAGCTGGGTATCGTGTTCGCAGCCTTCCTGAAGCTGCTCATTCCCTTCGTGGTTATCATCCCCGGTATTCTGGCCTACAACCTGTACCGCGATGACCTGGCCGCCAAGGCTGACAGCAACGCAACGGAAATCATCCAGAAGGCCGAGGAAAGTGGCAAGAAGGTCATTTACGACATCTCCGCCAGCCGCCTGGTGCGCGAGGATTCCGCCGCATCTTCCGTTGACTACATCAAAAAGAATCTCGCCACCGTAGGGGCTGCTGAAAAGGCTGCCGAGGTAGACGCCAAGGCTGCCGAACTGGCCGCCATGCCCGCTAAGGACATCGCCGCCCGCGAGGCCAAGGCCAAGGAGATTCTGGCCATTGACAAGGCTGCTACAGAGGCCGCCCGCGCCAATGTGACGGATTACACCGTGACCACCACGCTGGCCGCCTATCAGTACGACTACGCCTTCGCCACCCTGCTGCGCAAGTTGCTGCCGGGCACCGGTTGGGCCTGGTTCGTGTTGGCCGCGCTGTTCGGTGCCGTGGTTAGCTCCCTGGCCTCCATGCTCAACTCGGCCTCCACCCTGTTCACCATGGACATCTACGCCAAAGCCAAGGAGGTAAGCGGCAACCCTGCCACCAACACTCAGCTGGTTGCCATGGGTAAAGTGGGCGTGCTGGTGTGCGCCGTCATCGCCACTGTCATCTCCCCCTTCCTGGACAACCCCGCTTTCGGTGGTATCTTCACCTTCATTCAGGAGTTCCAGGGCTTCCTGAGCCCGGGTGTGCTGGCCGTGTTCCTCTTCGGCTTCTTCGTACCCAAGTGCCCACGAATCTTCGGTTGGCTGGGTATCCTGATCGGCGCCTTTGCCTATGCCTCCTTCAAGTGGGTGAGCTTCCTGGGCTGCACCGATAGCTCCTTCCTCAACCGCATGGGCTACTCGCTCATCGTGGTGTGTGTGGTAGGCGCCATCCTTACCATTGTGAACGCCCTCAAGGGTGGTGAAGCCGTGGTTCTGGGTGACAAGGGCATCATCGAGATGAAGACGTCCGGCCGTGCCAAGCTCTTCGGTCTGGCCGTAGTCGTTGCCACCGTTGCTCTCTACATCATCTTCTGGTAAAGAGACACAACATCCATTTGCAAAGCGCGCTGTCCTATTGGACAGCGCGCTTTTTATGCTCACCGACGGGTACAGCCGACAGTATTCAGCCTCTTCCAAAAAAATCCGCTTCTCAAACATTATCCACTTGCCAACAACATACCGACGGCGTATATTAAAGACATGAAACTGCTCGGAACCATTCTCTACCACCTCTTTGTTGTACTCGGCTGGTCGTTTCTTATCTCGAAGGTCGTTTCCCGTATTCTGGGGCTGAAAGAAAAAGCGGGGGACAACATAGGGCTGGCCCTGGCCTATTTCCTGAGCATTGTGCTGGCTGTTTCCGTGTGCTGGTATATTTACAACCGCAAAACGCCGACCCCTGAAATTTCCCACCCCGGAACAACAGAGCAGCAACCCCGGATAGACGCCATTCGCCAAGCCTTGCAGAAACCGGCCGTTATTCTGCGCAGCACCCCGGCACCCGGCAGACCGGAGGGTTACGTAAGCTGTCTTGGGCGTGTTACCTGGCAATTACCCGGAGAAGAATGCCCGGTTGATGCCGACGGCAATCGGATGGAACCTCTGGCCACCCTGTTTGTGCCGGATCTGCCCGGTGTACCGGCAGGGCTCCGCAACGTGGCCCTCATCACCATTTTTGCCACGGAAGAAGGCTGGGCAGAAGACCCAGAGACTAAACCGCAGCTAGGCTGTGTCATCCACACCTACCCGACTCTGGATGGCCTGGTTCCCTGTGATTATGTGTCCGGTATATGGAAAACCTGTATCCTCACCCCTGAAGCAGTGAAGCACGATATGCCCCGATGGCCGGACTGCGGCGGTACGGATGAAGAATGGGATATCATCCGCGCGCTTGAAAAGAAGCATAAAATTGATTATCACGAGAACATCTGCGACACCGTATACGAAAGCATCCACAAAGCAGATTTCCCGCAATCCTTCTCTGCAGATGATACCGTACACGCTGTATACGAGACACACAAATTCGGCGGTTATCCCACCTATATTCAGGATAACGAAGTGCCGGAAAACCACACCTACGTCATGCAGGTAGGTTACGACCCCGATGCTGGCTTTGAATTCGCGGACTGCGGCTGCTATTACTTCTATTACAATGCTGAAAAGAACAGCTGGCGCGTTCTTTTCGACAGCTATTGAAGCAACGGCAGCTGAATATCCGGCAGACAAAAAAACATGGACGAGTCTGATATTATTGATGCGATTCTGACACCTCTGGATGAGGAGAGTTGGCAGAGCATACTCGACAGAGGAATAGATTATATCTACCTCTCCGGTCAGACAGCTCTTGGTCTCGCCGTAACCTATGAACAGGAGGAGAATGTATATTTCCTGCTCCGGCAGGGAGCCAATCCGAACATCGTGGGAGAAGTCGGAATTCCCCCGCTTCTGGATGCTTACATATCACGGTATAATGGCGCCGGGATTTGAGACACAGCATTAAGCCCTCTTTGGCTTGTGCAATTCATCGGGCGTGTGTATAATCAAACTAAGCTGCCGCCCTCCTTTTGACACGAATAAGCTATTTCTTCTTGTTTTTTGTCCGGATGAGCGCAAATGTTTTATAGCATAATGCAGTGCGGGCGGTCAATCCATTTTTTTGCGCGATTTTGTAGCGTAGATGCTGCGTCCCGAGCGTAGCGAGGGCGCGGAGCGGAGCGACGCGAGCTGTATCGAAGCGGAAAAATCGCGCAAAAAATTCGCCGATGAGGGGTAGCCCTTCTGACGGCAGTATTCTGATGGGCTAAGGTTATCTAATCGTGCATGAGGGCGCTCTCGGTTGTAGTAGGTTAACCAATGAGCTGTTAATCGCCTGGCCTCCTCCAATGTGTTTACTTCGTTGAGCAGGAAACAGTCGTGTTTGTAAGTGCGCCAGAAGCGCTCTACTGCAATGTTGTCTGCCCATCGCCCCTTACCATCCATGCTGATAGATATACCTCGTTCTTCCAATTCTCTAAGCCATTCATGTGAGGTGTATTGGCTTCCCTGATCCGTGTTGAATACTTCCGGCTTACGACCGATTGAAAACGCCATATCCAGTGCTTCCAGACACAATTGGGTACTCATGTTATCTGACAGACTCCAGCCAAGTACCTCACGGCTTGCCCAGTCTAATACGACACAGAGATAGTAATTTTTCGGACCTATCTGCAAGTATGTGATATCACTACTCCATACTTTATCTACATCAATCGTATGCAGCGATTTGAGCAGATAAGGCCGCGGTCCTTCTTTGCGTTTTCCCGGCGCACTCGTTTTGGGATGTCGGTAGATGGTTTTTATCCTCATATCTCTGCGTATGCGTGCAATTTTTTTGCCCCTATCTTTATGCTGTAGTGGCGCTCCACCATATCAGGAAGCTTTCGCAAGCCCAAACATGGGTCTTTGATGTAGAGCTCATTCAGCGCTTTTTCTATAGGTGTTTCATCGGCTTTTGCTCGAGGTTTGTAGTATGTGCCGCTACGATGTAAGCT
>JAZNVF010000106.1:0-4392 GCA_045592685.1 Akkermansia sp.
CACCCTTGCAGGGCAAACACTCTGTGTTTGGCTAATCAGCCTTACAGCCGTCGGCTGCTTTGTTCTTCAGGTCTGGGATTCCGCATCATCGCGGCTCCGCGCGGACTCTCACCGCAGTGCGCATATCGCGTCGGTCGTACCATAAAAAAGCCCGCAGCAGACTGCGGGCTTTCGGAAATGGGCTTGGCGCAAGGGGTAGCGCCGGGCAGGTTACTCGAGGTCGAGATCAAGGTCGTCTTCGTCACCGGTGTCTTCGAGAAGGTCGGTGGACTCGGCGTTTTCTGCTTCAGCTGTTTCTGCGGCTTCGGCGGCAGCAGCTGCGGCTTCGCGGGCGGCGGCGGCCTGCTCGCGGGATTTCTTCATGAGCTCGTCGTACTTCTTCTGGTCAGATTCGGAGAGCGGTTTAGAGATGAGGTAGCGCTTCTGGGTCAGACCGGAGTTCTTGCGGGTGTCGATGCGGAATTTGTCGTACCCGGCGTCGGCGAGAGATTCCATGATGGCGTCACCGAGAGCCTTACGCTGCGGGGTGTCGCATACATACATGGTGTGCTCGCTGGTGAAGGGGGCATCCCATGCGGGGCGACCGCTCTTGGGAATGAGAACACCGACCATGTTACCATGACCATCAGAGCAGATACCCCACACGGTCTCTTTCTTGCCCGGAACTACGATAGAAACGTAGTACTGAGGGTAGGCGTAGGAGAATTCCTTGGGTGTGGAGCTGCGCAGCCATGCATAGAGGGCGCGCTCGGTACGGGCGGGCAGGGGGCCGGCGGGGTACACGTCGCGATCCATGGGGGATGCTGTGTCGTCATAGCTGTACACTGTGGCGGTACCGCCGGAGCGCAGCTTGTTGGCAGCGTCTATGGGGGCAGGGCCGGAGCAGGAGCTCACGGCGACGAGCGTGGCCATGGTGCAACAGGCCAGAGCGATGTTCTTGAAGATGGAAAGATGTTTCATGTCGTTTCGGTGTTCCTCATTCTAGCCAATAATAGCGGGTAAAGACAAGCAAAAACTTACGGAAACCGCTTTTTTTTGTCATTTTTATGACCAAATGAGGTCAAAGCCGAGAAAAACGGAGATGATTTCGTGTGCAAACTCAGAAATGGCTTGACGAAAGGGCGTGTCTCGGTACAGAATAATGAGCGTTATGAAGATGAACGGTACTCAGATTTATGCCCGCCGGGCAGCGATGGTGGTTGTAGGAGTTGCGGCTATGATTGGTCTGAATTCGTGCGATGAGAAACCTGCTGCGGAAACCAAAGCCGGGACGGAGGGGCAGACTGTTGCCGAGTCCGAGGGGGCAGTAGTACCGTCGGCTTCTGCAACAAGGACTGAGGCAGAGGCTGCGTTGCTCGACGCTCTTATATATGATCTTGGCCGTTGTGCCTCTGAAAATGCTCAACACCCCGAGCTGAATGCGGCTGTACGTAATATGCTTGAGCTGCTCGAAAGGTATTATGAACAGAGCAAAGATGCTTTGAGCGGTACGCCTGAGCGGGTACGCTTGGCGCTGCGTATGGCAGATACGACTCGAGATCTGACCGCTTGGGCGCGCGCGAGCGCGTTCTACGATGAAACGTTGGCTGCATACGAGGCTATGTCACCTGAGCTGCGCGATAAGTTAGAAAATAAGCGTTTGCTTAGTGTTATACGTAGTGGCAAGGCATTTTGTTTGATGCGCAGCGGTAAGATGGATGAGGCTCTGAAGCTCTATACGGATGCACTTGCGCTGGACAATGAGATGTATACAATGGTTGTGCCGACTGAGGGGCCTGTTATTCCGGAGAATGGAGAAGTGCCGGAGGGGGTGCCACAGGCTGCTGCTGCCGTATTTGCGTCGTACCGTTGTCTGGGGGAATGTCAGATGCTGGCAGAAGATCCGGAGGAAGCTCGAGAAACATTCAAGACCGGTATTGCGTTGGCGGAGGATATTCGCCGCATGACCCCTGAAATGCACATGCAGTACATACGCTTGCTGGTTGCTATGGGGAATCTGGAGAGCAGCTGTGGTAATGAGCGGGAGTCGCTGCGCCACTGGGCGCGGGCCGCTGATATGTGCCGAACCCTGTATGGTGCAACCAACGATGTTGCTCTCCGTTACCGGATGGAGCTGGCTTTCCGCAATCTCATGCCCAATGTGCAGGCTCTCAGCAAGAAGTTCAACACCGAAGATGTCGGACAGCAACAACAGGTCCAGCCCGAACAGGCACCGCAGGAGCAGCCGGCCACCCCTCAGCCCTGATTTCCGGTTCTCTGAATCACCATGGCTTCGTTTCTCATATCGCTCTCGGCACTTGAGCAGAACGCTCGCATACTTTCCCGAATCGCACAGGAGGGCGAAGCCCGCATGCTGCTGGCGCTGAAGGCTTTTGCCACCACTGCCACTTTCGACACCCTGCGGCCGTACGCTGCAGGGTGCTGTGCCTCGGGGCTGTATGAGGGGCGATTGGCCGCTCGCCACATGGGGGGGCACGTAGCTGTGTATTCCCCGGCGTATCGACCGGCAGAACTTGCGGAATTGCTGGATTTTGCCCACCATATCGACTTCAACAGCCTGCCTCAGTGGCAGCGATACCGCGAGCTCTGCCTGAGTCACCCCCGCGTGCAGGGGGGGCAGCTACAGCTTGGTCTGCGGGTTAACCCTTGTTATTCCACCGGTCACACGGCCATTTATGACCCTTGCGTGCCCGGTTCACGTCTGGGGATACCGGCTGCAGAACTTGCCGGGGCTGACCTCAGCGGTATATCGGGCTTGCATTTTCACACCCTTTGCGAGCAGGGGGCTCAGGAATTGATAGACACCTTCCGGGCCTTTGAAAAAGACTTCGGCGCCCTGCTGGCCAGTCCGCAGATTAGGTATTTGAACCTCGGCGGCGGGCACTGGATTACCAAGCCGGATTACGACCGTGCCGCCCTTGTGAACCTGCTGGGTGAAATCCGCAGTGCCTATCACGTGGAGGTGTATCTCGAACCCGGGGAGGCCTGGTGTGTGCATACCGGCGTGCTCCGCGCGCGCGTGCTCGATGTGTTCCACTCCCTGGGCTACCACCACGCCATACTCGATGTGAGCGCCAGCGCCCACATGCCCGATGTGCTTGAAATGCCCTATCGGCCCGATGTGTTCGCGGTGCGCCCTGCTGCCGAGCTGTCACCCGGCACCCCAGCGGTGCGGCTCCCCGGTGAGAGTTATGCCCCTGCCGGGCAGCCCGGCGAGCTGCCCTACACCTACCGCCTGGGGGCTCCCACCTGCCTGGCCGGCGATGTGATTGGCGATTATTCTTTCTCGGCGCCCCTGCAGCCGGGGGATGAAATCGTGTTCGATGATATGACCCACTACACCATCGTGAAGACCACTCATTTCAACGGTGTACCTCACCCCGCTGTGCAGTTGTTGCATGCCGATGGGCACATTTCTACTGTCTCCGCGCTCGATTATGCCGATTTTGAGCGCCGTTTAGGCTGATTTTCGGTCAAAAATGCACTTTTTTACATTTTTTTTTGCAAAAAAATAAAATTGTTGTTGACATTTGTTCGGATTTTGCTATAATATGCGTACCGCAACAGCGGTAACCAAACAAGGCAAAGCGCCCGTAGCTCAATTGGATAGAGCATCTGACTACGGATCAGAAGGTTTGGGGTTCGAATCCCTGCGGGCGTGCTTCCTTAACATAAATGGCCTCCGGGCTCAGAAAAATGCCGGTTTTCTTCAACGAAACCGGCTTTTTCTGACTCTAAACCTGGTGTTTGGGAAAATTGCTGCGTACATGACTGCATGGGGGCGTCCCGGTTTCGACTGAACATCTGAGGCGCCGGCTGCATGTGGAGGTTGAACGGCTGGCCTCCTTAAAAGCCGCTCAAAACATTAAATGCCTATTCCAAGAACGAATACGCAATGGCTGCGTGATTACGCGCCCGATTCAACGCCTGACGCCTACTAAGGTCGCGAATCTCAGCTCAGTAGGCAGGTGCCGTGCGGGGGAACCGCGCACCGGCATGACATCCACAGGTTCCTGGCTTGGTGGAAGGCCGATGCAGAGCGGACCACCGGTGAGAGCAGCAATCTGCATCTGAACATGGAGATGCTTGCGTCAACGGTGTTCAGGACAGGGGTTCGACTCCCCTCGCCTCCAGCATATTGCCCGCACAACACCGCGCCTGTTGTGCGGGATTTTTTTGTACGTCAGGCATGACACGTAACTGGGGTGAAAGTCCCCAATGAGCCGCTGACAGGGCGGAATCAAATAGCCAAAGGCAACTGCGTCACAGTAATGTGGGGTGGGGAGGAAGCCGGGTAATTATATTATCAAAACTATGGAGGAAAACATGGTTGATAATAAATCAAAAGAAGAAATCAAAATTGAATGGAAAGAAAGATTGCAAGCAAGAGTT
>JAZNVF010000107.1:0-9414 GCA_045592685.1 Akkermansia sp.
CGGCAAAGAGCTGGGGCCAGCTCTCGGCAGCGCCGCCATTAAGCTCACGCTGCTGGTGCTGTGCGTGGCTTTCCTGGGGCGCAAGGTGATGAAAAAGGTGCTCACCTACGTCTCCCGCAGTGCCTCGAGCGAGCTGTTCACACTGGCGGTTCTTGTCTTTGCGCTGGGTTTTGCGGTACTGGCCTCGGAGGGGTTCGACGCGAGCATGGAGTTCGGGGCTTTCCTGTCGGGCATGGTGCTGGGGCAGAGCCGCTTTGCCAGCCGCGCCGCGAGTGATGCGCTGCCCATGAAAGACGCCTTCGCCGTGCTCTTCTTCGTCTCTGTCGGCATGGGGTTCAACTTCATGGGTATGCTCGAGCACTGGGAACTTGCTCTGGCTACCTGTGCCGTGGCCTTCCTGGTAAAACCGGTGGTGGCCTACATCGTCATCCGCGTGCTGGGCAAGCCCCTGCGCATGGCCTTGAAAACCGCCGGTTCGCTCTCCCAGATTGGTGAATTTTCCTTCATTCTCGCCACCCTCATCGCCACGCAGTACCACATGCTGCCCGACTACGCCGCCAACGTCATCACCGGCGTGGCCATCATCACCATCACGCTCAACGCCGCTCTCTACCGCTTTGTACCCCGCCTGGCTGACCGGCTCGAAAAACGCGGTGTGGGGGCAAAGAAAAATATCATCGGCAACGTGCCCGCACCAAGCGACGAACGCCACCGCATCATCGTGGTCGGTTATGGTCCCTGCGGCGAAATCATGAGCGGCATCCTGCGTCAGTACGACCTCGAAGTTGTGGTGCTCGAAATGAATATCGACACCGTCAACCGTCTGGCAAAAGCCGGTATCCCCGTGCTGCATGGCGATGCCCGCCTGCGCAGTATCCTGCAAATGGCCGGCGCAGAAAAGGCCAAGGCCATCATCGTCACTACAGCTGCTGCGCCGGCCCACGATATCGCCGAGAGCGCCCGCGGGCTCAACCCCGGCATCTCTGTCATGGCCTACACCACCTACATTCGCAATGCCCGCCTGCTGCGCAGCCAGGGTGCTGAGACCGTCTTCTCCGGCGAAGAAGAAGTCGCGCTCTCCATGGCTGCACACACCCTGCGCTCCCTCGGTGCCACGGAGGAACAAATCACCCGTGAGTGCGCAGACAACCGCCGGAGGCTCGCCGGAGAACCGCCGGCCCAACCGGTCACCACCGCATGAGCACACCCGAATTCAGGCTCCCCGATGATGGCGACGACCGTCGCCGCGCCCGCTGGGAAAAAGGCTGCTACGCCCTGCTTGCCGGCATAGTCCTGGTGCTCTTCGCCGCTTGGCTGCACGATATATTTGAGGTCATGAGCGGCCTGATGATGGGTATCTTCTTTCTGTACCAAGTTGTGCGCGGTTTAATTATCAAGCGTTACTACTGGCACATCGCAGAAGAGAAGGTCAGTTTCTGGGCTCTGGCCGGTGGACTGCTGCTCGCCGTCGTTTTCTACCTGATTTGCCGCAAGTAAACCCACGAACTGAGCCCGGGAACCACACAGCGGGTGCAGGTAACATTACTATTTGATACCCAGTTCGCGCAGTTTTTCGACCTGGCTGAGATAGTTACCCTTGCCGGAGTAGAGACGCGAGCGCGCCTCCTCGCAAGCGGCAGTAGCAGTTTCGAGAGCTCGGTACACAGCGTCGAATGACTCCTGAAAGCGGGCGAACTTCTCGTAGAGCAGCGTGGCGCGCTCCACGATATTCTGAACATTCTGCTGCTGAGTATCGCGCAGCCAGAGCAGACGTGCCAGGTGCAGCGCCATCATAAGATTGGCCGGGCTCACAATGAGCACCTTGCGGCGCATGGCCGTGGCCGGCAGCTCCGGTGCTGCCTGCACAGCCGCAATATAGGCGCCTTCGTTCGGTATGAACATGAGCACAAAATCGGGTGACCCCGGTTCGAGCCGCTCGTAATGCTTGCCGGCCAGTTCACCTACATGAGCACGCACGGAGTTCAGGTGCGCACGGGTGGCCGAGGCGCGCGCAGCGGCATCCTCAGCTGCGGCAAGATGAGCATACGCCGTGAGAGAAACCTTGCTGTCAACAATGAGGGTGATGCCCTGTGGCAGATACACCACGGCATCGGGGCGCACACGACCGGTCGCCGTATCATAACTCTTCTGCAGCTCATAATGAACACCGAGCTGCAAACCCGCACTTTCGAGCAAGCGGGCAAGCACAGCCTCCCCCCAATCCCCCTGCACCTTACTGTCGCCCTTCAGAGCACGGGTGAGATTAGCGGCATCCTGGCCAATCTCTTCAGCCCGGTGCATAAGCTGACGCACCATTTCACGCACACCGGCAGTATTTTCTGCACCAGCTGTGCGAGTATCGGCAACGGCGCGATTCAGACCAGCGAGTTGCTCACGCAGCGGACCAAGCACGGCACGCAGCTGCTCCGCATTGCTATGCTGCAAATCAGCGGCACTGTGAGCCAATACCTCACCGGCCAGCTCACTGAACTGCAACTGCAGCTCGGCACGGGCACTCTGCAGGGTACGCAGCTCAGCCTCCAGCTCGGCTATACGCCGCACGCTGCGGAACCGAGCCAGCACATAACCACCCAGCACACCTAGTCCCAGCGCTGTGGCACTCACCACCCCCGCTGCCCACATCATCTCCTGCTGTGTTATATTCACTGCACCCAATATAGCAAAACCAGCGCTCCATGGCAACTTCGCACATTGTCACATATCACGGTTGACATCTCGCGCGCGAGCGTGTAAACTGCCACTATGCAGTACACCAGGCCGAACAACAGAAATAACAACCGCGCCCCCCGTTACAGCGACAAGCCCGCCCGCCCCGTCGCCAAACCGCGTGCCTTCAAATCGGCAGAGGCTCCCGAAGGTAGCGAAAACTGGGTACGCCCCTGGGTACAGCTCAAGTACTTCACCTACAATCCGGCTGTGTTTCCGCGCATGCTGGGAGCCGTCAGCCCCGATGCCGTGGCCGGTGGTCTCATCAACGTGTACGACAAGAACGGCGAGCCTTTCGGCGGTGGTTTCTGGAACCCGCAGAGCCGCACCCCGCTGCGCATGCTTTACCACGGGCCGGAGCTGATCACCGAGCAAAAACTCGAAGAAAGCCTGCGCCGCGCCGTCAGCTGGCGACGCGACGATTGCGCTCTGGATACCACCACATCGGCCTACCGCATCATCCACGGAGATTCTGATGGTCTGGGTGGCCTGATAGCAGACCGCTACGCCGATGTACTGAGTCTGGAGGTCACCACCCTGGGCGTGTGGCAGCGCCTGCCCAAATGGCTCCCCCTGCTCCACAAACTCTGTGGCACCAGGCGCCACGTCATCACCGTAGACCCGGCCATCGCCCGTATGGAGGGCATAGACCCCACCACAGCTCCCGAAAGCGAGCCGGTGCACCGCGTACGAATCGTAGAAAACGGCGTGAACTTCGAGGTGGACTTCGCCCAGGGGCACAAGACCGGTTTCTTCTGCGACCAGCGTGACAACCGCCGCAAGCTCTCTCAGCTGGTGGCCGGCAAGACCATGCTCGACCTCTGCTGCTACTCCGGCGGCTTCTCCATTCACGCCAAGCTGCATGGTGGCGCCAAAGAGGTAACAGCCGTTGACCTCGACGAAAAGGCCATTCTCATGGCTAAGCGAAATGCCAACATCAACAGCGCCGGCGGCCCGCTGCGCATTGACTTCGTGCATGCCGACGCCTTCGTTTACGCCCGCCAGATGGTGCGCAACGGTAAACAGTTCGACGTTGTGCTGCTCGACCCGCCCAAGTTCGTGCTCGGCCGTGATGAAGAGAAAGATGAGGGGCTCAAGAAGTACAACGACCTCAATATGCTCGGCCTGCAGTGCGTGCGCCGAGGTGGTCTGTTCGTGACCTGCTCCTGCTCCGGCCTGCTCAGCCCCGCAGAATTCGAAAAAACTGTCATCAAGGCCGCTCAGCGACTCGGTCGACGCCTGCAAATACTCGAAATGACCGGCCCCGGCTGGGATCACCCCTTCCTCTCCACCTACCCCGAGGGGCGTTACCTTAAGGTGCTCTGGGCCAGGGTTATGGAGTAAAAATTAAGTCTCCGGGAACAATTTTAATGTTAGCGTCGAACTTTTACATACTATTATGATAGGTACACTTGCATTAGGTTTGGTATTGGCGCTGGTGCTGGGAATGCTGGCGCAGCGGGTAAAGTTGTCGCCGCTGGTGGGCTACCTGGTGGCGGGCATGCTGGCAGCGCAGCCGTGGTGGGGGCTGACGGAAGCCCCACACGAGGTCATGCATGAGTTTGCACATATCGGCGAGGTACTGCTGCTGTTCGGCGTGGGTCTGCACTTCCACTTTAAAGATTTGCTGGCGGTGCGCAAGGTAGCCGTTCCCGGCTCGCTGATGTGCATGGCGCTCTGGACAGGCAGTGGTGCTGTGGTATACCACTGGTTGGTACCGGGCGCGGACTGGGTAGCCGCCCTGCTCTTCGGCATGTGTGTCTGTGTAAGCAGTACGGTGGTGCTCACCCGCGTGCTGGAGGACAACCGCCTGCTGCACACCCCCAGCGGCCACACGGCAGTGGGCTGGCTGGTGATGGAAGACATCTTCACCATCGTGCTGCTGGTGTTGCTGCCGGCTGTCTTCGTGTTACCGGAAGGCGGCGGGAAGGCCGTATTCTGCGCCGATGACCTGGGGGCTGCCCTGTGGGGCATGCTGTGGAAACTGTCGCTCATGGTCTTCTGCGTGGGGTTTGCCGGGCGCTATATCATCGAAAAAGTGCTCACATTCGTGGCGCGCAACAACTCGAACGAACTCTTTACCCTGGCCGTGCTCACCATAGCCCTGGGAGTGGCTGTGCTGTCGGCGGAGGTATTCAACGCCAGTATGGTGTTCGGAGCCTTCCTTTCGGGCATGGTCGTGGGGCAAAGCAAGTTTGCCAGTCGTGCTGCGGCAGATGCCCTGCCCATGCGAGATGCCTTTGCCGTGCTCTTCTTCGTGTCGGTGGGCATGGGCTTTGACTTCATGGGGCTGGTGACCAACTGGCAGCTGGCAGTCGGCACACTGGCGCTCACCCTGTTATGGAAACCGCTGAGCGCCTACGGCGTCATCCGCCTACTGCGGCGCCCCGGTAGCCTGGGGGTTGTGGTGGGTACCTCACTCTCACAGATTGGTGAGTTCTCCTTCATTCTGGCAGCCATGGTAGCGGGTGAGCGATTCGGGTTGCTACCCGAAAGCGCTGTGAACATCATCACCGGTGTGGCCATCATCACCATCACGGTAAATGTGCTGCTCTTCCGCCATGTGCCCGCCCTCATCCGCAAAATGGAAGACCGAGGTATCGGTCTGCCTGGGGCAGATGCTCAACACCTGCCCGCCCCGCATGAGGAGCGCGACCGTGTGCTGGTGGTAGGTCACGGTCCCTGCGGAGCCATGGTTTCCCGAATCCTGCAGGAATACGAAATCGAGGTTGTGGTGCTCGAAATGAACATCGACACCGTTACCCGTCTGAATGCTCAGGGGCACCCCGCTCTGCATGGCGATGCCCGATTACGCACCATTCAGCAACTCGCCGGTGTGGAGCACGCCCGCGCTATCATCATCACCCCCGTTGGTGCACCCGCCCGCGAAATCGCCGCCACCGCCCGTGCTCTCAACCCCGAAATCCAAGTGATGGCTCACACTACCTACATGCAACAGGCGCAGGATATGCGCAACGAGGGTGCTCATACCGTTGTAGCCGGCGAACTGGAATCCGCCCTTACCCTCTCAGGCCTGTTGCTGCGCTCCCTCGGTGCCACCGAGGAACAAATCGCCCGCGCCCGCCGCGAATATCGAGAAAACGCGTAACCGTTGCTCCCTCGGAAACAACGGCTACGCGTTAAATCTAAAAAAGCGAACTCAGCGGCGGTTGCTGCGGCGCTTGTTGTCGCGGGGCTTTTTCGAGTTACCCTTCTTCCGCCCGGTTTTATTTTTCGGTTTGGAATCAACCTTGGCAGGTGGCGGGGTAGGCTCAGGAGCTGCGACCGGCTCGGGAGCGACTGCCGGCTCAGGCGGCAGCTCAGGTGTGGGTTCGAGCACAGCACCAGGGTTAAGAGCATGAGCGAAGTTGATTACACCCTCCGTAATCGCAGTTGCGAGCTGCTCGCGGTACTCTGGCGTAGCAAGTCGGGTTCCCTCCTCTTTATGCGACGCATAGCCAACCAGCACCATGATTGCCGGGCACTCTATGGAATTGAGCATGGAGAAACGCGCGCGGCGGCAGGCACCATCCTGCGCACCGGTGGTGTTCACCAATGAGCTGTGCACGGCAAATGCAAGAGCGGCAGACGCTGCGTCGAACTTGTTCACCGGGCGACGCGGTATACCGGGTGAGTCAGGTACAGCTGTGTAGGTTTCTATACCCTGAATATCACTGCGACCGCTATTGAGATGCAGCGAGATGAAGATAGCAGCATCTGCCTGATTGGTATGCTCTATACGCTGCTGATCCGAAAGGTGACGATTCTGCTCATGAGTAAGCACAACGGTAAATCCGCGCTTAGCCAACAGTTCACGCAGAGTGAACGCCAGCTGCATGGTGAAATCAGCCTCGTGCACAAACGCTGAGTCAATCCCCGTATCGTAACCACCATGACCGGGGTCGATGATAACCGTGCGCACCAGACGGCGGTCAGCTATGTAGGTAGGGCGCAGTACTGGATCTATCAGCTTCACCATATCTACCTCAGATATCATCAGGTCGCCCTTGCCGTCGTCTTTCAACGGGTACGAAAGCTGCCAGCGATAGCCGCCGATATTCAGTTCGCGGCGACCGGGCCCCAACACCAGAGTGGTACCGGCATTACCTACACAGCGCACCCCCGGCTCGTTGCTCTGGCGGGGCATGAGCTTGTAGAAACTACGCAGCTGTTCCAATGGCAGATATCGCACCTCGGCCGGAATTTCCGCCGCAGCATCGGGAGTTACAGTCTGAGCCGACACCGCCGACATGAGCAGGGACAGCCCACAGAGGGTAAACGCTGCCCTCTCCGGCAGTTTGGAAATCGAGAAGTAAAAATGTTCTATCATATTACAAGCGGGTAGTACCACGGTAAGTGTTGCTGCCATTGATATTTGAAGCACCTCGAGTGGCGGCAGCCCCTCTGCCGACCGGCCGACTACCGCGGTGCTTGATGTCAGCCTTGCTCCTCTTGACTATCAGGCTGTAGCTGAGTATCCCTTCGGCAATACTCTCGGCAAGCTTATTCTGATAAGCATCGGTGGCAATGCGACGCCCCTCTTCGGGATTGCTCACAAACCCACCCTCGAAAAGGACGGCAGGGCGCTTGATGGTACAGAGTACCGAGAAACGTGCTCGCTGAATACCACGGTCTGTAGCCTGAGTACTCTTAATAGCGCGGCTGTGAATGGCGGTTGCCAGGGCAATGTTTTCACTGTCCTGGTTATTGCCCTCAAGGTCGGCATACCGACGTGTTTTAGCGAAAGGCGAAGTAGTGCCCTGCGGAGCGAGAGTGAACGTCTCGATACCCTCTGCAGCGCGGCGCCCCGAGTTGTGGTGAATACTCACGAAAATACTGTCGGGCGTGCGATTGGCAATCTCAACCCTCTGTTTGAGGGTCAGGAATACATCCGTGCTGCGAGTCATAACCACGCGGAAACCGAGCTTTTCGAGCCTGCTCTTCACCTTCAGCGCAACCTGCAGATTACAGTCTTTCTCTCGAGCCCAGGGGCTCACAGCCCCGGCATCATGGGCACCATGACCGGGATCCAACACCACCGTACGAACCACATCAGCCTGTGAAAATCTGGGGCGCAACACAGGATCCACCAGCTTTTTCATATCAATGGTAGATATAATCAGTTCATCACCATGACGGCGCACAGGGTAGGACAGAATGTAGCGGTAGTTATTCACATAGAAATCCTGCCGCTCAGCCTTGACCGACACCACGCGATTAGCTGCTCCGTATGATACATAACCGGGGCGCCCCTGCTTGGGCGTAAAGCGGTAAAATTTGCATATATCTTTAAGGCTCACATACTTCACTCCGCCCACATCATATATATGAACCTTCACAGAAGCTGAGCACACACCACCCGCCAGCAGCAACATAAGCCCCAGCAACAGCACCAGATGGCGGACAAAAGACCTCATGCGCTACATGGTAGCATGTCACCCCCCGAGATGACAAGCCATAAATGAGTCAACACATGACAGGCGCTCCTGAAAACATGTACCGCCAACGTGTACCCGACCATCCCCCGACACCGAAATTCGCAGCCTCCGAACGGCTGAACCGAAAAGAATCATTTTTTTCAAAAAAAATTGAACAAACCCGCACCGGAGTACATCATAACCTCACCGGCCGTCGGTGATGTTCCGTGAAGGAGAGAGCGCGGACTCACCAATAGGGACGACCGGGTTTCATAAGGTAGTAAGTTGGGCGCCCATCCGTGTTGCGACGCGGATGGGCGCTCTGTGTTCCGGGCAGAAGTCTGCTGCTCCCGCCGAGAGTGACGAATGCAAAATGGGAGCTCAACTGCTGCGAATTGTCTTGCCATGGCGTGTAACGAATGCTATAGTGACGGGGTATGGATTTATCTGCGTTTCGAGAGGAATACCTGAAAGACACACTGCACCGCAAAGATTTGGCGGAAACGCCCTTTGTGCAGTTCGATCGTTGGTTCAGACAGGCGCTTGCGGCAGAGGTGCCCGAGCCAAATGCCATCAGCATAGCAACGGCCACCCCCGATGGCCGCCCCTCACTGCGCACAGTGCTGCTGAAGTATTATGACGAGCGCGGCTATGTATTCTTCACCAACTATGGCAGCCGGAAAGCCCAAGAACTCGAGAGCAACCCCGAAATCTGCATGCTGTTGCCCTGGGTCACACTGGAACGCCAGATTATCGTCTACGGACGAGCTGAGAAGATATCGCGCACTGAGACTCTCAAGTACTTTCTTTCCCGCCCCCGTGAGAGCCAGCTGGGAGCTTGGGTCTCGCACCAAAGTCAAGTCATATCAACACGTAAGCTCCTCATGATGAAATTACAGGAGCTAAAGCGCAAATTCTCAGAAGGTCAGATACCCCTACCCGACTTCTGGGGCGGTTACCGAATCGTACCCCACCACGTTGAATTCTGGCAGGGTGGGCCCGGGCGCGTGCACGATCGGTTCATGTACAGTCTGCAGCCCGATGGTAGCTGGAGCATTGAACGACTGCAACCCTGATGTTGATACGAATGGGGCACCACGCCCGCTTTTGATCGTGTAGGGGGCTTTCGCCCCCTCACACACCACCGTACGTGCCATTTATGGCATACGGCGGTTTCTCGGCGTGTGATTGGTCCCGGAACTAATGTTCCTGCCGCAACTCTTTTATCTCTCCTCGCCGGATACCCTGTCAACTCCTCCGCACTGTTACG
>JAZNVF010000108.1:0-7548 GCA_045592685.1 Akkermansia sp.
CCCACCATCATGGGCGGGTATCCGCTGCCCGGCAGTGCCAAACCCGTGACCGACAGCAACAGCCGTGTAGCCACCCCGCCGCCCACCATCATGGGCGACTATCCGCTGCCCGGCAGTGCCAAACCCGTGACCGACAGCAACAGCCGTGTAGCCACCCCGCCGCCCACCATCATGGGCGACTATCCGCTGCCCGGCAGTGCCAAACCCGCGACCGACAACAACAGCCGCGCAGACGAACCGCTGCCCTCTATCATGGGCGGGTATTCTGCTGACAGATCAGTACATCTTCCGCCGGCACCGGCCTCTGCCCCCAAACAGCGGCCCCGGCAGACGGTAGACGGAAAAGACGCTTCCAGCATGAGCATCATAGCATGGCTGATTATCATCGCCTCAATCCTTTGGTGCTGCATCTCGTACCTTCTGTAAAATCCGGCTCAATTCTGCGAACACAGCCCCCCCTTGCAGCATTCTACAGCGAGCAATGCTGTGGACTAAAGTTCCGGGGCACTCAGAGTTTTGTTGCCGCAAATAGTGTTTATCATTGACAAAAGGAACCGTTGGTGGTAGGCTCTGCCCATGTCAGACACAGATTTGATTCAGCAGATTGAGCAACTCAAAAAGGAGCGCAACGCTGTCATACTGGCCCACAGCTACCAGCGCCCCGAAATTCAGGATATTGCCGACTTTGTCGGAGACTCATTGGCGTTGGCACGCAAGGCACAAGAGACCGAGTGCGAGGTAATCGTCTTCTGCGGCGTGCATTTCATGGCAGAAACCGCCTGCATTCTGAACCCGACACGCACGGTGCTTCTGCCGGATTTGAATGCGGCCTGCTCGCTGGAACAATCCTGCCCGGCTGACGAATTGGCAGCGTTTCTGCAAGCAAACGCCGACAAGAATTACTACGTCGTGGCCTATGTGAACTGCTCCATAGGTGTGAAAGCCCTGGCCGATGTGATTGTGACCAGCGGCAACTCGCAGCGAATCATCGAGACAGCTCCCACCGACCGCCCCATCCTTTTCGTACCCGACCGCAATCTGGGGGCCTGGACTTCTCGCAAAGTAGGGCGCGAAATGACACTGTGGAACGGCGCCTGCCACGTGCACGAACAATTTACCCGTGATAAAGTACTTGAAGTAAAAGCACAGTACCCGAATGCCCCCATCGTCTGTCACCCGGAGTGCCAGGAACCCATCCGCCTGCTGGCCGATCACATCTGCTCTACGGAGAAGATGATACCCTATTGCAGGGAAAGCGAGGCTACCCGATTCATCATCGTGACGGAAAGCGGTATTCTGCACCGACTGCGCAAGCTGGTACCAGGCAAAGAATTTATCGGCGTGGGGACAGAGAAATGCTCCTGTGCAGAGTGCGAGTACATGAAACTGAACACCCTGCAGAAGATTCGCGATTGCCTGCGCGACATGAGCCCCGAGGTAAAGGTGCCCGAGGAGCTGCGCCTGCGTGCCGAAAAGCCCTTGCTGCGCATGCTTGCGCTTTCCAACTGAACCCTCCTCCGGCCTGCCCCCTCGCACATGAATATCGTCCCCTACATTCTGTCCCACGGTAACTGGATTTCCATGGAGACATTCATGGAAATGGCTCTCTATGACGAGGAGGGTGGCTACTACAGTCGGAATATCAGCAACATCGGATTCCGAGGAGATTTCTCCACCTCGGCCACCATGTGCGATCTTCTGGCACGCCGCATCGTGCAGCAGTGGCGTGAGAGCTGCACGATACACAAGCGCCGTCTGCCCATCATTGAGATAGGCGGGGGCAACGGCGATATGGCCATGGCCATTTGCCGCAATATGTCGCTGTGGGAGAAAATCTTTTCCCGTTACATCATGGTAGACCGCTCCCGCACCCTGCGCAACCTGCAGGGAATGGTCGGCGGTCACTCCGTCACCGTGCTGAGCAGTGTACAGAAAGCGCTGAAGAAAACGGACGGCTGCGCCTTCATTTTCAGCAATGAACTGCCGGATGCCTTCCCTGCCCGCCAATTCGTCTACCAGGGTGGCCAGTGGCTCGAACTCGGTCTGACCGTGACCGAAGGCAAGATTGTGCGCCAGGCCACACTCAGCCCGTTACCGGCCTCGGCAGCCTTTGAGCGCTGGGCGCAGGAGGGGCAGATTATTGAAGTGCACGAGAGCTATTACAAGTGGTACGCCGAATGGCATAAAAACTGGAAAATGGGCACGATGCTCACCATCGACTACGGCCAGACCAACGACAAGGTATACTACCGCCGCCCACAGGGCAGCTTGCGTGGGTACAAGGCTCATACCCTGCTGAGTGCAGATGAACTGCCGACTCTGGCCGGGCACTGCGATATCACTTGCGATGTGAACTTCACCGACCTGATGAACCTGGCGCAAGGCTCCAGCGGCGATGTGGTGCAGTACATGAGCCAGCGAGATTTCCTGCTGCCGCTGGCCAATCCGTCAGTTCCCGAGGAGGCTCATCTCATTGCCGTACCGGGAGCGGGAAACTACTTCAACGTGCTCATTCAGAATCGTTTCAATGTGTGAGTCTCTCTCCATTAACGGAGCCAACATCACACCCGATACCCTGCCACAGTGGCGAGAGGGCAAACGTGGGATTGCCGCTGATTTAGCGGATTTTCTAGGCTCCTGGTACAGTGCAACACCCGGTATGGAGCTACACACCAGCGGCTCAACCGGCAAACCGGCCATTATACAGGCAGCAAAAGACGCCATGCGAGCCAGTGCCCGGCTAAGCTGTGACATTTTCGGGCTGCACAGCGGCAGCAGTTCCCTGCTCTGTCTGCCCCTGCGCTACATTGCCGGCAAGATGATGGTGGTACGCGCTCTGGTGAGCGGCTGCAATCTGGTGTTGCGCGAACCGGGGTCCACACCGCTGGCCGATTTGAGCGAGCCGGTTGACTTTGCCCCCCTGGTTCCCATGCAGGCAGCAACAACCCTGCAACAACCCGACGGCCGCACTCAACTGGCACGCGCCCGCACCATCCTGCTGGGGGGAGGATTTATCGACACGGCTCTCAACGCAGCCCTGCAAGATATCCCCTCGCGCATCTACGCCTCATACGGCATGACCGAAACTCTCTCCCATATCGCCCTGCGGCGGGTGAACGGAGCCGAAAAGAGTGATTGGTACACCCCGCTGCCAGGAGTTGCAACAGAATTATCAACCGAAGGCACACTGATTATCAGCGCACAACATCTTAATATACACAAACTCGCAACCAACGACCTGGCCGAACTTGCCGAGGATGGAAAATTCCGCATTCTCGGTCGCCGGGATGCCGTCATCAACAGCGGCGGTGTAAAAATACAGGCAGAGGAAGTAGAGCAGGCGCTCCGGGCCGCCACCGGGCTCACCCTGCTGGTACTACCTGTGCCGGATGCCGTACTCGGGCAGAAAGTCGCGCTGCTATGGGAAGGCCCCCTCAACGCCGGAACAGTCCTGCGGCAAGCCATCGCCAATCTGCCCCCCTACCACCGCCCACGTATCATCAGGCACTTGCCGGAACTACACCGCACGGCCACCGGTAAACTCAACCGGGCCGCAGCGGCAGCGTGGCTGCACACGGACACCGGGCAAAAATCGTAACACCTCCCTGCATTTCAAGGCGACGGGGGGCGGTTTTTGCTTGACTCCGGCACCATAGTGGTTTATATATAACACATCATTATTTTCACGCAATATGGCCACCATCCGCCCCTTCGCCGCTGTGCGACCCCCCAAGCAATACGCAGAGCAGGTCTCGAGCCTGCCCTACGATGTCATGAACCATCAGGAAGCCTGCGCCATGGCTGCGGGCAATGCCTCCTCTTTCCTGCACATCTGCCGTGCTGACATAGACACCAGCGAAGAGCAGATTCACGATACGGTAACCTACGAGAAGAGCCGCGACAATTTGCAGGATTTCATCCGCAAGGGTTTTCTGGTGCGCGATACCGCCCCCTACTACTACATCTACCGCCAGATGATGTGGGGGCGCGTGCAGACGGGCATCGTCGGCTGCGCCAGTGTGGACGAGTACCTGAACAACACCATCCTCAAACACGAGCTCACCCGCAAGGAGAAGGAGCTCGACCGCATCAATCACTTCGACACCTGCTCTGCCCAGACCGAACCGGTGTTCCTGGCCTACCGCAAGCATGAGGGGATTTCCACCGCCATCCGCGAGTGGATTAAATTCCACAAACCGGAGTACGAGTTTACCTCAGATGACGGTGTAACCCACCTGCTCTGGCCCGTGACGGATGCCGAGGTTATCGCCACCATCCGCAAGGGTTTTGAAGAAGTACCCACCCTTTACATTGCCGACGGCCACCACCGCACCGCCAGCAGTGCCGCCGTAAGCGCCAGGCGCCGCGCCGAGCACCCGGACTACACGGGGGAGGAGGAATTCAACTACCTCATGGCCGTCACCTTCTGCGACGAAGACCTCTTCATCATGGACTACAACCGCGTAGTGAGCGACCTCAACGGCCTGAGCCCGGAGCAGTTCCTGAACGCCATCGCCGACAAGTTCACCGTCACCCCCGCCCCCGTGGGAGCTCCCTACGCCCCGCGCCGCAAGCACGAGTTCGGCATGTGCCTGGGCGGCACCTGGTACAGCATCTCTGCCAAGGAAGGCAGCTTCGACACAGCTCACCCCATCGAAAGCCTGGATTGCGCCATCCTGCAGGCTAACCTGCTCGCTCCCATACTGGGAATTGACGACCCGCGCACCAGCAACCGTATCGACTTTGTAGGCGGCATACGCGGCCTGCAGGAGCTCGAAGACCGCACCGGCGAGGGCGTGGCTTTTGCTCTGTACCCCGTCACCATGGCCGACCTTTTCCATGTGGCCGACAGCGGTGAAATCATGCCGCCCAAATCCACCTGGTTTGAACCGAAACTGCGCTCCGGTCTCTTTGTGCATGAAATTGAGCGCTGACCCCATTTCAACAAAAATCAAAGCATGAAAATCCTCATTCCCACCAAGCTGGATACAGCCGCTGCTGCCACTCTGCGCGCCGCCGGTTATGAAGTTGTGCAAGATGACACCACGCCCATCGAGGCTCTCGTGGCAGACCATCCCGATGCCGCCGGTCTGATTGTGCGGTCGGAAAAAGTGACTCCCGCCATCATCGACACCCTGCCCGGCCTGAAATGCGTGATTCGCGCCGGTGCCGGTTTCGACAACATCGACTATGTTTACGCCCGCACCAAGGGCGTGGACGTCATGAACACCCCCGGCGCCAACTCCAACGCCGTGGCCGAAGAAGTCATTGCCATGATTCTGGCCGCCTACCGCTATGTGGTGCCGGCAGATGTCACAACTCGAGCCGGTGAATGGAACAAGAAGAAGTACATGGGCCGCGAGCTGACCCGCAAGACCGTGGGTATTCTCGGTCTGGGCAACATCGGCCGTCTGCTGGTCAAGCGCCTGCAGGGGTTCGAGTGCACCGTGCTCGGCTATGACCACATCCTCTCCAAACAGCGGGCTCTCAATATCGGCGCTACGCCGTCCTCCATCGAAGAAATCTTCTCCTCAGCCGACATCATCTCCCTGCATGTACCGGGCGGTCCCTCCACCAAGGGACTTGTCAGTGACCGCCTTATCAGCCTGATGAAAGACGGCTCCATGCTCGTGAACTGCTCCCGCTACGGTGTGGTGGATGAGGATGCCATTCGCCGTGCCCGCGCCGCCGGCAAGAACATTATTTACTGCACCGACGTACACCCGAAAGATACCGCTGCTCAGCAGCCCAGCGCCGATGTGGCCAATGTCATGCTGCCCCACCTGGGTGCCAACACGAAAGAGGCCAACAAGCTCGCCGCCATGCGCGCCGCCTCGCAGATGGAAGCCTATTTCACCAGCGGCGACACCTCCTGTGTCATCAATGCCGAGAAACCCGGCGACCTCAGCCCCACTCACCTGCAACTGGCCGCCATGCTCGGCAAGCTCTGCTACCAGGCCGCCGGGTGCAAGCCTATCCGCAAGATTGAGTGTACCTTCTACAACAACCTGCGCTCCTACCGCAAGTGGTTCACACCGTGGATTCTGCAAGGGGCTGTCCCCGGTGCCGAACAAGGGCTCATGCCCGCTGCGGCAGAGGCCAGCCTGCGCGAGCACGGAATCGTGTACAAGGCCCGTGAGCCCATGGACGACAAGCTCTACGACGATGCCCTGACCCTCGACCTGTTCACAGAGGAAGACGCCGAGCAGAAAGTTACCAGCGTGCGAGGTGTTGTTATTGATGGCGAACCCGTTGTGTCGCGCATCAACAACTTCGACCACCTGTACGCCACCCTCAGCGGCCACACCCTCGTGCTGCGCTACTCTGACCGCCCCGGCGTCATCGCCACCATCGGTCAGATTATCTCGCAGGCTGACATCAACATCGAAAACATGGTAGCTCCCCGCGACTACACCACCGGCGACTCGCTCGCCGTCATCAAGACCGACAAGCCCATCGACCCCGAGCGCCTTGAACTCATCAGCAAGGCCATCGGCGCCAAACAGGCTTTCGCCCTCAGTCTCTGATTTTCCCCCCAAACAGCCCGCCCCTGCACCGCACACTTGCAGGGGCGGGCCAACTGACTTCCCGAATGAAAAAAAGGAGACTCTTCCGCACGGTTGCTATGGTGCTGAGTTCACTGTGGCTCAGCAGTTGTGTTGTCCCCGGTATTCAGCATACGGTGGATAGTATCGGGGTTCAGTCCGTTTACCACGAGGAAACGGTTACCCGCCCTCATGATTTAGTGGTATATTCTCTGGACGGGAGCTACTACATGGAAATGCAGTTGTGCTTTGTTCAATGCGACCTGGAGATATTCAGATTTGAAGGTTTATCCGGCTCAACCGGAGGATGGCGGCTATACCATACCGATAGCAAGGAGCTGAAGCGTATACCGACGGAGAAATATCTGGTGAGACTCTCGAAGGACGATGTTTTCTACATTCTTCAACACAAAGTGGAATCTCTGCCCGAAAATGCTCCGAAGTACATTGCCGCAGCAAAATTCGACTACACCCGCGCCAAGCGTTGCGACGTCAAACCGATTCAATTTACCAATACGAATAACCCGCGGCTCCGGGAATACGGTCCGCCCTCGTGCTACACCCCACGTCTGAGCACTGCCACCACCACGCTTCATACCTGCATGCGGCCGCTGGCCTGGGCTTCGTGGCTCATAGAAGTGCCGGTGGCTGTTGTGTCAAATACTGTGTTCTACACAGTCGGGTTGATTGTCGTGGCCCCATACCGGGCCATTGAAAAAGCCTTCAGCGATGAGCAAAAAGTAACACCACCTGACGCGCCGCAACATCCTTCTCGCCCATAAAGGCTTTGAGTTAGATACATTTTTTTCTTGCCGGATTGAGAGAAAAAGCTTGACTGAATGCCCGCCCTCTGCTAATCTACCGCGCGTTATGGCAAAAGTTCCCGTTATTCAACTCCGCAAGGGTCACGCCGTGAATTACAACGGCGACATCTGTGTTGTGCGCGAAAGCCAGCTCAAGACCCCGCCCCGCATGGCATCTTATGTGCAGATGACCATCCGCA